>QHTZ01000082.1:0-46442 GCA_003221005.1 Gemmatimonadota bacterium | reverse complement strand
TCAACGACAGCCAGAACAAGAGGTGGAGGTTCGCCCACAGGACCCGGCCGTTGACATGGCGCACCGCCTGGAGCAGGTGATGGTGATTGCTCCAGTAGATCCCGAGAAAGACGAAGCTCAGCACGTAGCTCAGAAGCACGGGAATAAGCGGCCGGAGGGCCGCGCGGTCCGCTCCTTGCGGCACCTTCATTTCCAGCACCATGACGGTGATGATGATCGCGATGACGCCGTCGCTGAACGCTTCCAACCGCTGCTTACCCACTCACGACCTCCTACTTGAACACCTCCAGCGCCACCTCCACCTTCCCGAACGGCGCGCTCACCTGGATCCCCTGCACATCCCGTTTCACGAGGGCGAACATCTCGCGCGCGATCTTCACACCCTCGGCGAGCGCTGAATCCTTGCCACCGTCGCTCGCCTTCCGCATCCGCGCGAGCACCGTATCGGGGACGGAGACGCCTGGCACCTCGTTCGCGAGGAACTCGGCGTTCCTGAGTGACAAGAGCGGCCAGATCCCCGCCACGATCGGGATGTGGAACTGCTCCACACGATTGAGGAAGCTCTCGAGCTGCGCGATGTCGAACACCGGCTGCGTGACCGCGAAGTCGGCGCCCGCGTCCACCTTCCAGGCGAAGCGCGACAGCTCGCGGTCGAGATCGGTCGCGGCGGGATTCACCCCCACGCCGATCGCGAATTGTGTCGGCTTGCCGATCGGATTCCCCCCGGGGTCGAGCCCGTGGTTGAGGCGGTAGACGAGGTTCGTGAGCCCGATCGCGTCAATGTCGAATACGGCGGTCGCGTCCGGATACGGCCCCATCTTCGGCGGATCGCCCGTGATGATGAGGATGTTGCGCAGCCCCGCGGCCGAGGCGCCGAGCACGTCGGAGAGCATGCCGAGGAGATTCCGGTCGCGACACGAGTAGTGCGTGACCGTCTCGATCCCCACCTCCCGCTCGATGATGACCGACGACAGCAGGGCTCCCATGCGGCTCTGGGCCCGCGGCCCGTCGGGGACGTTCACGGCGTCCACCCCCGCCGCCTTGAGCGCCCGGCACTGCGCGAACATGGGCGCGGGATCCACTCCCTTGGGCGGGACGATCTCGACGCTCGTCACGAGCTCGCGCCGCGCGAGCTTGGTACCGAAGCGCGAGCGCTCGGCGAGCGGCACCGCCTCGACGCCAGCGGGAGCGGCCACCACATCGCGCGATACGACCACCGGCTGATGGCGCGGCACCACGCTCGCCACGTAGTCGCGGATCTTCTTGATGTGCTCGGGCGTCGTCCCGCAACACCCGCCCACGATGCGCGCCCCCGCCTCGATCATGCGGCGCGCGTAGCTCGCCATGTACTCGGGGGAAGCGAGGTAAATCTTCCGGTCGCCGACGTCCTTCGGCAGCCCTGCGTTCGGCACGGCGGAGATCGGGCGGTCGGTGACCTTGACCATCTTCTCGACCGCCTCGAGCACGCCCGCCGGTCCCACAGAACAGTTTACCCCGATGACATCCGCCCCCCACTCGGCGAGCTGTTTCGTAAAGATCTCGGGAGCGGTGCCGTAATGGGTGAGGCCGTCGTCGCCGATCGTCATCTGTGCGATGACGGGAAGATCCGACAGGCTGCGCACCGCGCGCAGCCCCTCGTGCAGCTCGTCCACGTCGGAGAACGTCTCGAGGATGAATCCGTCCACGCCGCCTGCGAGGAGACCCTTCGCCTGGCGCTGGAAGAAGGCGAACGCCTCTTCGCGCGAGGTCGGGCCGAACGGCTCGATGCGCAGCCCCAACGGCCCGATCGCGCCGACGACGCTGGCCCGGCCCGCCGCCGCCTTACGGGCGAGCTCGGCCGCCGCCTGGTTGATCCGCTCGGTCTCCGCCGCGAGACCGTAGCTCGCGAGCTTCGCGGGATTCGCCCCGAACGTGTTCGTCTCGAGGATCTCGGCGCCGGCGCGCACGTACGCCTCGTGCACTTCCTGGACGAGCTTCGGCTGCTTCAGGTTTAGCTCGTCGTAACAGACGTTCAGGAAGAAGCCCTTCGAGTACAGCATCGTGCCCATGGCTCCGTCGAGGACGTGCACCTTGCCGTCGTCGAGAAGCTGGCGGAGCGTCGGCACCTTTCCCGTTTCCCCTTTCCCGTTTCCCACAAAACGAAATCCCGTCACAGCGCAGAAAGCCGCAACGGGCCGGCCTTTTAGCGGATTGTTTTACGTGGCCGCAATACGCCGCAAATCGCCACGGAGAACCGATGTCGGTCTATAACTTAGCGATCCGATGCAAGGACTGAAAGGCGCGCACCACGCCTTTATGTTGTAGCCCATGTCCGACCTCCTCGCCGCTCGCTCGCAGATGGGAATCTCCCTCGCGTTCCACATCATCTTCGCGCTCGTCGGGATCGGGATGCCGCTGCTCATGGTCGTGGCGGAGCGGCGCTGGCTCATCACGCGAGACGAGATCTACCTCGAGCTGGCACAGCGCTGGGCCAAGGGAACGGCGATCCTGTTCGCCGTGGGTGCGGTGTCCGGGACGGTGCTGTCGTTCGAGCTGGGGCTCTTGTGGCCCGGGGCGATCTTCCTCGGCATTTACCTGTACGGCTGGGAGCGCATCCGCCCCCGCGCCCACCTCGCGGCCGGGCTGCTCGTGGCGGTGAGCGGGGCGGCGTCGGGGATCTTCGTCGTGATCGCGAATGCGTGGATGAACACCCCGGCGGGGTTCACGCTGGTACGCGGCGCGGTGGTGCAGGTGGACCCCATCGCCGCCATGCTGAACCCCGCGGCGCTGTCACAGACGATTCATATGACGCTCGCGGCGTATGCGGCCACGGGGTTCGCCGTCGCCGGCATCCACGCATTCCTGCTGCTGAAAGATCCGACCAACGCCTTCCACCGCCGCGCCCTGACGATCGCGCTGCTCGTGGGCGGGCCGGCCGCCGTGCTGCAGCCGCTCGCGGGCGATTTCGCGGCCCGCCAGGTGGCGCGCAATCAGCCCGCCAAGCTCGCCGCGATGGAGGCGGTGTTCCACACCGAGGCCGGCGCGCCACTCGTGCTCGGCGGCTGGCCCGACGTAGAGGCGCGGGTGACGCGCTACGCGATCCGGATCCCCTACGGCCTCTCGCTGCTCGCCTTCCACGACCCGAACGCCGTCGTGAAGGGACTGGACGCCGTGCCGCGCGAGGACTGGCCGAACGTCCCCGCGGTGCACTGGTCGTTTCAGTTGATGGTCGCACTGGGGAGCTACATGGCGGGCGTGGCGCTTTGGGCAGGATGGGTTGCGATCAAGACCGGGAAGCGGGAAACGGGAAACGAGAGACGTGAAGCCCTGGCCGAGCATCGGTGGCTCATGCGCGCGGTCGCGCTCGCTACACCCATGGGGTTCATCGCGACCGAGGCCGGGTGGATCGCGACGGAGCTGGGGCGCCAGCCGTGGGCGATCTATGGCGTACTGCGGACGCGGGATGCGGTGACGCCGATGCCCGGGCTCATGGTGCCGCTCGTCGTATTCACGCTGCTGTACTGTTTTCTCGGCGTGATCGTGGCGTGGCTCCTCTATCGTCACATCGTGCGCAGTCCGAAGGTGCCGGAGGAGGTGTGGACGTTCGTGACGCACGCGGGGGACGGGTGACGCTCGCCGACCTGCTCGCCGGCATCATCGTCGTAGCGCTAAACGCCTACGTATTGCTCGCGGGCGCAGATTTCGGCGGCGGCGTTTGGGACCTGCTCGCGAGCGGTCCGCGTAAGACACAGCAACGCGAGCTCGTCGCGCACGCGATCGGTCCCGTGTGGGAGGCGAACCACGTCTGGCTCATCCTCGCGATCGTCCTGCTGTTCACCTGCTTTCCGGCGGCATTCGCCGAGCTCGGTATCCGGCTGCACATCCCGTTCTCGCTGGTGCTGATCGGGATCGTGCTGCGCGGTTCCGCGTTCGCGTTTCGTAGCTACGGCGGGCAGCGCGACGCGGTGCAGCGCCGGTGGGGGCGACTGTTCGCGAGCGCGAGCCTCATCACGCCGCTGCTGCTCGGGACCGCCGTAGGAGCGATCGCGTCGGGCGCGATCGGGGACGGGGGACGAGGGACGGGGGACGGGTTCTACTCCATCTACGTCGCGCCGTGGCTCGCGCCGTTTGCGCTCTCGGTCGGGGTGTTTGCGCTCGTGGCGTTCGCGTTTCTCGCGGCCGTCTATCTGACGCTCGAAACGGAGGACCAGCCGCTGCGGGAGGACTTCCGCCGCCGGGCGCTCGGCGCCGGAGTGGCGCTGTTCTTCGCGGCCGTCGCAGTGCTGCTCCTCGCGCGCGGCGGCGCTCCCAGCCTCCTGGATGACCTGGTCTTTGCGCCCTGGGCCCTGCCGCTGCATCTCCTCACCGGCGTCGCCGCGGTCACGGCGCTCGGCGCGTTATCGCGGCGGCACTATCGCATCGCCCGCATCGCCGCCGCGGGCCAGGTGACGCTGATCTTCTGGGGGTGGCCGCTCAGCCAGTACCCCGACATCCTCCCACCCGACCTCGCGATCGCCGACGTCGCCGCCCCCGACGCCACGCTGCGCCTCGCCCTCGGCGCACTGGTGCTCGGCGCGATCGTGCTGTTCCCGTCGCTGTATTTGTTGTTTCGAGTGTTCAAGAGAACATCGGACGTCAGACATCAGACTTCAGACATCAGCAGGCCCGCCTCTGACGTCTGACGTCTGATGTCTGACGTCTAGCTGTCGAACATTCGCCGCGCCACCCACCAGGCGGCGAGGCCGCCCGCGATGAAGCCGAGCACCATGCCCCATGCGCCGAACAGCTTGTCGCCGAGCGCACCGACGAGGGTCGCGACGACGAGGTTGACGAGCGTCTTGAGAAGTCTCACGGCGCGTCCTCGAGCAGCGCTCGCTCGATGCGCTCCCGTTCCATGCCTTCCACCGCCACGGTCTTGCGGCGCCCGCCGGCTCCGGCCACGATCGTGATCCGGCCGGTTGCGACGCCCAGCCGCGCCGCCAGGTAGCGCACCAGCTCGGCGTTCGCCGCGCCGTTCACCGGTGGCGCCGCGATCCGGATTCGCACCGCGTCACCGTGCTTCCCCGCCACTGCCGTGGCGCGGGCGCGGGGGACGACGTGGAGCGAGATCGTCGCCATCGTCAGATCACGGAGAAGAGCAATTGCCGCAGCACCCAGAGGACGAGCCACGCCGCGAGCGGGCTCCAGTCGAACATTCCCATCTGGGGTAGGACGCGGCTGATCGGGCCCACCAGCCAGTCGGTGAGGGCGTAGGCCGGGCGCATCCAGCGGGAGTAGCGGAACATCCCGAGCCAGGAGCCGATGACCCGCACCAGCAGGGCGACGACCAGGATGTCGTACGCGAGCGCCACGCCGAGGCGCAGCAGACTACGAGGGCCGCCCGCGGCCGCTCCGAACACCTCGGCCGCCACGCGCGTGAGCCACTCGAGCAGCGACAGGAGCAGCACACCTGTCACCGCGACGCCGATCACGAGCCACCATCCCGCGTGCACGGGATTGCCCCCGGCCCGCGTCAGGCGGCGCTCGATCGATCCAGTGAACGGCTCGCTCAGCGAGCGCAGTGTGCGGCCGAGCGCGCTGAACGGCGAGACACGCCGCGTGCGCACCAACCAGCCCGCCAGCGCGACGACGAGCGACAGGCAGAAGACGGCGAAGACGGCGAACCGGGCGATGGCGTAGGGCGTCAGGTCGCGAACGCCTCCGCCACGATCCGCGCCTGCTCGGCCTGGTGCGCTGCGGGGTACCCCTCGGCCGGGCTCGAGCGCTCGGGCCGCGCGATGTGGCGTAGCTCGATGCTCGCGGGGACGAGCTCGCGCAGCTGCGGCAACATGAACTTCTGCGGACCCATGTTGCGCGGCTCCTCCTGCACCCACACGATCTCTGTGAGGTTGGGGTACCGCCGCACCAGCTCGGCGAGCTCCGCCTCGGGGAAGGGATACATCAGCTCGACGCGGCCGACCGCCACGGTGGTCGCGCTGGCACGCGCCGGCGCCAGCAGGAGATCGTAGTACACCTTGCCGCTGCACAGCACGAGGCGGCGCACGGCGTCACGCCGCTCCGCCGCCGCGGCGTCGTCCAGCACAGCATGGAACGCGCCCGCCGTCAGCTCCTCGAGCTTGGACGCCGCCTGCGGCAGCCGCAGCAGGCTCTTGGGCGTGAACAGCACGAGCGGCCGGATCTCGGTGTGGCGCGCCTGGCGGCGCAGCAGATGGAAGTATTGCGCCGGCGTGGAGCAGTTGGCGATCCGGATGTTCCCGTCGGCGCCCAAGGCGAGGAACCGCTCGATGCGGGCGCTCGAGTGCTCGGGTCCCTGGCCCTCGTACCCGTGGGGCAGGAGCAGCACCAGCCGCGAGGTCTGGCCCCATTTCGCGAGCCCGGCGATGAGGAACTGGTCGATGATCACTTCGGCTTCGTTGGTGAAATCGCCGTACTGCGCCTCCCACAACACTAGCGCGTCGGGCGCCGCCACCGCGTACCCGTACTCGAAGCCGAGGCATGCGAACTCGGACAGCGGACTGTTGTACAGCTCGAACGGCGCGCGCGCGCCGGCGAGGTTCTGCATCGGCGCGTAGCCCTGACCGGTGCGGATGTCGTGCAGCACGAGGTGGCGCTGGCTGAAGGTGCCGCGCTCGGTGTCCTGTCCGGTGAGGCGGATCGAGATCCCCTCCTGCAACAGCGACGCGAACGCCAGCGCCTCGGCGTGCGCCCAGTCGATCTCGCCCTGCGTCAATGCCTCACGCCGGCGCTCGAGCTGCCTCTGGAGCTTGGGGTTCACGGTGAATCCGTCGGGCACCGCGAGCAGCTGCTGGTTCAGGCTGGTGAGGAGCTGCGGCGCCGTCCGCGTGTCCGGCTCCGAGACCAGCTGCTGCACACCCGAGATGCGCTGCGGCTCTTCGCCCTTCGTGTCCTCGGAGAGATGGGCCTTGAGGGACTGCTGGATCTCGCTCAGCCGCTGGTAGAACTGCTGGGGCTCTGCCTCGACCTGCGCCGCGTCCACCACGCCGGCGGCGACGAGCTGCTCGGCGTAGCGCTGCCGCACGGTCGGCGTCTCCTTGATCCTCTCGTACATGAGCGGCTGCGTGTACGCCGGCTCGTCCCCCTCGTTGTGGCCGTAGCGGCGGTACCCCACGACGTCGATCACCACGTCGCCCTTGAACTCCGCCCGGTACCGGAGCGCCAGGCGCACCGCCGCGAGGCACGCCTCGGGATCGTCCGCGTTCACATGGATGATGGGAACGTCGAACCCCTTCGCGAGATCGCTCGCGTAGTCGGTCGAGCGCGCCTGCTTGGCGTCGGTCGTGAAGCCGAGCTGATTGTTCGCGATGAGATGGATCGTACCGCCCGTAGTGTAGCCCTTGAGCCGCGCGAGGTTGAACGTCTCCGCCACGACGCCCTGTGCCGCGAACGAGGCGTCGCCGTGGATCAGCACGGGGAGGGCGACTGAGGCATCGGAGAACGCCTCCTTGCCGCGGCGGTTCGTCTGGTTGGCGCGGGCCCGGCCCTCGACCACCGGATTCACCGCCTCCAGATGGCTCGGGTTCGGCGACAGGGTGACGTTGACCGGCTTGCCATCGGCCGTCTGGTACACTCCGTCCGCGCCGTGGTGGTACTTCACGTCGCCGGTGCCGCCCTCGGGGGTGAGGGTCTCTTCCACGTGCCTACCTCCCTCGAACTCGGCGAAGATCGTCTCGTAGGGGAGCCCTACCACGTGGGCGAGCACGTTGAGGCGCCCGCGGTGCGCCATGCCGAGCACGACGCGACGGGCGCCGCCCGCGCCCGCGAGCTCGATCGTGAGGTCGAGCATCGGCACGAGGATGTCGAGTCCCTCGATCGAAAAACGCTTCTGCCCGAGATAGGTACGGTGCAGGAAGCGCTCGAGCGTTTCCACCGCCGTCAGCCGCGCAAGCAACTCGCGCCGCTCGTCCGGCGTGAGCGGCGTGCGGTGCTCCCCCGACTCGATCACGTGGCGCAACCAGAGGCGCTCCTGGTGGCTGCCGATGTGCTCGACCTCGTAAGAGATCGTGCCGCAGTAGGTGCGCAACAGCTCCGGATACGCGTCGGCGAGGGTGACCCCCGGCACGTAGATGCGCAGGATCTCCGCCGGGATCCGCGCCATGATTTCGGGCGTCAGGCCGAGCGGACCGGGATCGAGCGCCGGGTCGCCGGGGGGCGCGGAGCCGAGCGGGTCGAGCCGCGCCGCCATGTGCCCGAAATGGCGGATCGCTTTCACGAGCGCCATGGCTGCTGCTACGTGCTTGAGATCGTCGAGGGACGAGGGACGGGGGACGGGGGACGGGGTCGGTGGAGCTGTTACCGTCGCCACCCGTCCCACGTCCCGCGTCCCACGTCCCTGCAACCCTAGGCTCTCCAGAATCGAGCCGTAGAACTCGTCCTCCCCTTGCAGCAGCCCCTCGACTCTGCGCAGGAACATCCCCGACTCCGCGCCCTGGATGATGCGGTGGTCGTAGGTGCTCGTGAGCGTCATGACCTTCGCGGGGCCGATCTGGCGGATCGTACCGGTCGCGATGATCGAGCCCTGACCCTTCATGAGGCGCGGCACCGACGCGAAAGTGCCGAGGGTGCCGGGGTTGGTGAGCGTGATGGTCGCGCCGGCGAAGTCGTCGGGGAGCAGCTTGTTGGCGCGAGCCTTCTCGACCAGGGTCTCGTAGGCCGCGCGGAATTGCGCGAAATCCATCCCTTCGGCGTGCTTGATCACGGGGACGACGAGCGCGCGGCTGCCGTCCTTCTTCTCGACGTCCACGGCGAGACCGAGATGCACCGCCTGCGGATCGAAGCGGTGCGGCTTGCCCTCGACTTCCTGGAAGGCGTGGGTCATCACCGGGAAGCCGCGCGCCGCCTGTACGAGGGCGTAGCCGATGAGGTGCGTGTAGGAGATCTTGAGCCCGCGGGCAGCCAGGGCGCCGTTCAGCAGCCGCCGCTGCGCGTCGAGCACGTCTGCGGCGATGTCGCGGAACGACGTCGCCGTGGGGACGGACAGAGAGTCCGTCATGTTTTGGGCGAGGCGAGCTGCGGGGCCGGTTATCGGCGTGAGGCCCTGGGGAGGTGGGACGGGGGACGGGGGACGGGTGGTCCCGGGCTCGGTGACGACCGACCCGTCCCTCGTCCCTCGTCCCTCGTCCCGCAGCACTTCTTCCCGGCTCGTCGGGATTACCGGCAGGTCGGCGACCCGACCGTTGTCAAAGAGGTTACGCCACTCTTCCCCGACCGACTGCGGATCGCGCAGGTACTGCTCGTACATCACCTGCACGAACGCCGCATTGTGGGTACCGAAGACGAACTCGCTCACTACAGGAATTTAACGAGTCCGTCACCCCCGAGATACGAGCTGGCGGGGCGCGATGCGGTCAGTCTGGCGGCGGCCCGCCCCGCATCCCGTGCTCGCGCATGTGCTGCGCCAGCTTCTTCCGCTGTTCCGGCGTGAGCAGTGCTTCGATCTGCTCGTGCGCCTTGCGGCCGTTTTCCATCATCTGGTCCCGGATTGGCTGGAGCTTGGGGAGCAAGGAATCGCGCGCGGCAGGCGACAGGTCGCGGAAGGAGCGGCCGCCCGTGATCTGGCGCACCTGCTCGCGGAGCGGGGCGTTCTGCTGCTGCAGCTGGTCGCGGATCGCCTTGATCTTGGCGCGCTGGTCGGCCGTGAGCCCGAGCCATTCGAACTCAGCCGAGTCCCCGCCCATCATCCCCGGGGGACCGGCGGGTGGGGCCGGTTGCTGCGCGGGGGCTGTGGCGGCGATGCCGAGGGCCGCGATCAGGGAGCAGAGCATTGTGCGCATCTGAGCTTCCTCCGTGTGAAGGTCCGCGACAGACCGCACCTTCGTTCCCCCTCTCCGCATCGCGGAGAGGGGGCCAGGGGGCGAGGTCGGGATCGAGAGGGAATACGTACGCCCGGGAGGGAGCGTTGCGCGGGCTAGCTCACCCGCCGCGTCTTCCTGCGCATGAAGTCCATCAGGATGAACTGGCCGAGCGTCATCGTGTTCGTGAAGTAGGCCTTGCCGCGGCAGATCGCGCTCACCTTCTTCACGAACTCCACCAGGCTGCGGTCCCGCGCCAGCATGAACGTGTTGATCAGGATGCCGTTGCGGCGGCACAGGGCGACTTCGCGATAGGTGGCCTGGAGGATCTGCGGGTCGAGCCCCATCGAGTTCACGTAGATGCGGCCGTCGGGGAGGGTGAGCGCCGACGGCTTGCCGTCCGTAATCATGATGATCTGGCGCATGTCCTTGCGCTGCGACATCAGCATGCGGCGCGACAGTTTGAGGCCTTCGGCGGTGTTGGTGTGGTACGGCCCGACCTGGGCGCGCGCCAGCTGGGCGAGCGGGATTTCCTCGGCCGTGTCGTGGAACAGCACCACGCGCAGCGTGTCGCCCGGGAACTGGGTGCGGATCAGGTGCGTGAGCGCGAGCGCCACCTTCTTCGCCGGCGTGAACCGGTCCTCGCCGTACAGGATCATCGAGTGCGAGCAGTCGAGCATCAGCACCGTGGCCGACGACGAGCGGTACTCGGCCTGGTGCACCTGCAGGTCCTCGTACTCGAGATTGATGGGGACCCCGAGTCCCTCGCGCTCCAGGGCGTGCGTCAGGGTCGCGTTGACGTCGAGGTTGAGCGTGTCGCCGTATTCGTAAGGCTTGCTCGCCGCTTCGGCCTCGATCCCGGTCGCGAGGTGCTCGGTCTCGTGCGCGCCGAAGCTCGACTTCCCGATGCTGCCAAGCAGGTGCTTCAGGGTGCGGTAGCCGAGGAAGTCGATGCCCTTCTCGGTGAGGTTGAACTGCACCTGCTGGGCGGCCTCCTTCGCCATCCCCCCGGGGCCGAGCAGCGGCTGTTGCCCGGCCGGCATCTTGGGCGCCTCGGAGACGTTCAGGTAGCCGTCCTCGATCAGGCGCTGGACGATCTTGTCCAGCAGCTCGGAGAGCTGGCGCTGGAGATCGGCATCGCGCTCGGCATCGCCGCTCGATTCGCCGCGCAGCAGCTTGAGCATCTCGGGCGTGAGCTGGCCCGACTCCATCAGCGCTTGGAGGATCGCCTGGCGCAGGGCATCGAGCGAGCGGTCGGCATCGTCCTCCCCGAACTCGCCCCAGAAGGGGTGCGAGTACGCGCCTCCGGCGAAGCCCGATTGCAGCAGGAAGTCGGCGAGCTGGTCGAGCAGGCCCTGGAGATTGATCGTGTCGGCCAGCTCGGGGAGGTAGCGGCTGTATGTCGTGTATTTCATCGGTGCCCTACCCCCAATATCGGGGCGCGGCGAGCTTTCCCGCAATGACGGAAGCCGCCGGTGCATCGCGACTCGGGGCGCTCGCCCACCGCAACTTCCGGCTGTTCTTCTTCGGTCAGGGCGTTTCCCTCATTGGAACGTGGATGCAGTCGGTCGCCCTCGGCTGGCTGGTGCTTGAGATCACCAACTCCCATTCGCCGTCGGCTTGAACCAGGCGCTGCGCTCGCTCGGCGTGCTCGTGTTCGCCCTGTACGCCGGTGTCGTGGTAGATCGCGTGGACAAGCGCCGGCTCATTGTGTGGACGCAGCTCCTGCAGATGCTGGAGGCGCTCGCGCTGGCGCTGCTCGTGTGGACAAGATCGATCGCGACGTGGCAGGTGATGGCGCTCGCCGTGGGGTTCGGCGTGGTGAACGCCTTCGATATCCCCGGCCGCCAGGCATTCATCGTGGAGCTGGTCGGCAAGGACGACCTGATGAACGCCATTGCCCTCAACTCTTCGATGTTCAACGCGGCGCGCATCGCCGGCCCCGCCGTAGCGGGCGTGCTGATCGGCGCGGCGGGGGTAGGGATGTGCTTCTTCCTGAACGGCGTGAGCTATATCGCCGTCATCGCTAGCCTGCTGGCGATGCGGCTCGCGCCGTTCGCGCCGCGGCCCGCCGCCGCCACGGCGTGGGAGGGCTTCCGCGTGGGCGTGCGCTTCATCCGCAGCGATGCCCGCGTGCTCGCGCTCGTCGTCCTGGTGGCGGTGTTCAGCGTGTTCGGCTTTCCGTTCCTGGTGCTGATGCCAGTGGTCGCGCGCGACGTGCTGCACACCGATGCCCGGGGCTACGGAATCCTGATGGCGGGGGTGGGGATCGGCGCCATGCTCGGCGCCTTGGCTCTGGCCCTGCGCGGCCGCGGTGTGCGCAAGGGCTCGACCCTCCTGAACGGCGGCGCGGCGTTCGCGGCCCTGCTGGTCGCGTTTGCGGCGGCGCGCAGCTTCGCGACGGCGCTGCTGCTGCTGGCGCTCGCCGGCTGCGCCATGATCGTGACCACCGCGCTCGCCAACACCATGCTCCAGACCCTCGTCCCCGACGAGCTGCGCGGGCGGGTGATGGCGTTCTACGCCTTCGTGTTCGTCGGCATGGCGCCGCTGGGGGCGTTCCTAGCGGGCCTCCTCGCGGAGCACACGAGCGCGCCGTTCGCGATCGGCGTCGGCGGCGCGGGGTGCCTGATCGCGGTAGCGCTCGCGGCGTGGCGGGCACCGGAGCTGCGAAAAGCGTGAACGCGGAAGTGGGAACGCGGAACGGGGCATGACAGACGATGTTCCGCGTTCCCCGTTCATTTCCAGCCTCTCCGTCTCGCCTCCCCCACGATCGCCGCCGCCGCCCCTTCGATTCCCAGCCGCTCCGCGTTCACCACCAGGTCGTAGTTCACCACGTCGTGCCGGGCGCGCCCGTAGTAGGTCTTCACGTACTGGTCGCGCCGGTGGTCGATCTCGTCCACGGCCTTGTCCACGGTCGCGGCCGGCACGCCGAGGCGCTCCACTGCCAGCTGCATCCGCCACGGCTTGGAGGCCACGACGTACACGTGCAGCGCGTCGGGCCGCTGCGCGAGCACCGCCTGCGCGCCCCGCCCGACCAGCACGATCCGCCCGTGCGCCGCGGCCTCGGCGATCACCCGCTCCGTCACCTTCACGATCGTCGCCTCGTCCCGCTCGACCGGCGGCGCCGTGACGGCCGCCAGGAACATCTCGGGGGATCCGACCGCCAGGGTGCGGGCCAGGCGCTCGAGCAGCCCCGGCGCGCGCTCGTCGCGCTGCGCCACCTCATCGGCCGGGAGCCCCGCGCGCCGCGCCACCTCCTCCACGAACTCGTTGTCGATCACCTCCCACCCGAGCGCCTCCGCCACCAGCCGGGCGATCTCGGATCCCCCGGAGGCGTACTGGCGGGTGATGGTGATGACCGGGGACGCCATCAGGGCTGTCTCAGGTTCTTGCGCAGGTCTCCGATGTTGAGCAAGGGCAGGCCCCCCTCGGTCGGCACGAAGATGATGAGGTTGCTGGAGTTCCTCATGTCGTGCAGCACCTCGATCCATTGCTTGGTGAGCGCTTCGGGGGACAGGGTCTGGTTCAAGAGCCGCTGCTGCTCGGTCTGGAGCCGCGCGACTTCCACGCGGTGCCGCTCGGTTTCGATCTGCTGCTCCTGCGCGATCTTGTTGTTGATCGCCTGGACGACCTGAGCGGGGGGCTGGAGATCCCGCAGGAAGAACGCGGTGACGGTCGCGATGCGGAAGTTGCCGCCCCCCGCGCGTGGCGTCGTCACGAGCGCCGAGTCTACGAGCCCCTCCATGGTGTTCGCGATCCGGGTGCGCTTCGAGATGTCGTTGATCGAGAACTCTACCATGCCGTCGCGCACGCCCTTGCGGATCGCGTTCAGCACCGCGCCGCGGATCTGGTCTTCGTTGCCGATCTCGGTGAAGATCTTGGGCGCTTGCATCGGGTCGATCTGCCAGCGGATCGAGACCTCGACGTGCATCCCCATTTGCTCGCTCGAGAGCGCCTCGATCGCCTCGATCTGCTCGCCGCGCGTGGGCCACTGCTCTTCGCGCGTCGAGAACCGCTCGATGGACGACCAGGGCGGCACGAACCGGATGCCGGAGAGGAGCGGTGACGGAGCCACGTAGCCGAACGCGTGCCGCACGCCGACTTCACCCGGATCGATCACCACCATCGCGGAGCCGAGCAGCAGGAACACGCCCACGAGGGCGACGGCGTAGCCGCCGATGCGCAGCAGCGACACGAAGGGGCCGGGTCGCTGTGCCTTGAAGGCGGCGGCGGCGATGAGCACGCCGAACGCGACAACCAGCAGGACCGCGCCGGCGACGAGCTTTTCCATGGGGACTCCGAAGGGGGGACGGTGGGAGAAGATACTGCCTGAGACGTCAGACGTCAGACATCAGAGAGCCCTGACGTCTGACGTCTGATGTCTCAAGAAAACAGATTCGGCCCGGTGCCTCCACCGCCCGTCTTCCCGTACCCGGGCCCTTTCGGCTCCGCGCGCACCCGCACGTACCCCAGCTCCTCGGTCCGCGAGATGCGCTTCTCGGCGACGAGCCCCTCGAGCACCAGCTCGCACGCGGACACCATGGTGGGCGGATCCTTTTTCGCGGCGAGTCCCACCTGATCCACGAGATCGAGCAGGCCCGGGACTACGCTGAACCCCTTGAGGCAGGTCTCGGCGCGCTCGTCCACGGAGATCTTGAGGGCGCCGCCCTCGTCGAACCAGTGCACGATGTCGTCGACGTTCGCCCCGCCGACCCGCGCTTCGAACGTCTTCCCCGCCGCCCGCCGGATCAGATCCTTGGCGATGACCTCCGACCCCTGGAGCTCGCCTTCGTACTCGAGCTCCAGCTTGCCGGTGATCGCCGGGAGCGCGGCGTACACGTCCGAGACGCGGGGGACTACCACCTTCTCCTTCGTGCGGAGGGCGCGCCGCTCGGCGTTGGACACCACGTTTTCGAGCAGCGAGATCGGCAGGCGCTGCGACACCCCGCTGCGCCGGTCGACGCGCTTGTCCTCCCGCGCCTCGAACGCCACACGCTCGACCAGCTCGGCGATGAAGTCCGGCACGCGCACCGGCCGGCCGTGCCGGTCGAGCCACGCTTCCTGCTGGGTGATCGTGGCGCCGAGCTCGACCGTGTGGGGGTAATGCGTCACGATCTCCGAGCCGAGGCGGTCCTTCAAGGGCGTGATGATCTTGCCGCGCGCGGTGTAGTCCTCCGGGTTGGCGGTGAACACGAGCGCCACGTCGAGGTTCAGGCGGACGGGGTAGCCTTTGATCTGGACGTCCCCCTCCTGCATGACGTTGAACAGGCCGACCTGGATCTTGCCGGCGAGGTCGGGCAGCTCGTTGATGGCGAACACCCCGCGGTTCGCCCGGGGCAGCAGGCCGAAGTGCATCGTGAGCTCGTCCGACAGCAGGTGCCCGCCCCGGGCCGCCTTGATCGGGTCCACGTCGCCGATGATGTCGGCGATCGTCACGTCGGGGGTCGCGAGCTTCTCGACGTACCGTGAATCGCGCGGCAGCCACGCGATCGGCGCCTCGTCGCCCCGCTCGGCCAGCAGCTCGCGGCCGTACTTCGAGATCGGGCGGAACGGGTCGTCGTTGACCTCGCTCCCCGCCAGGATGGGAATCTCCTCGTCGAGCAGCAGCACGAGCGCCCGGAGGATGCGGCTCTTCGCCTGCCCGCGCAGGCCGAGCAGGATGAAGTTGTGCCGCGACAGGACGGCGGTCACGAGCTGCGGGATGACGGTGTCCTCGTAGCCCACGATGCCCGGGAACAGGGGTGACCCGTTCTCGAGCAGGCAGACCAGGTTGTCGCGCAGCTCGTCCTTCACGGTGCGACGCAGGCGTGCGGGGCTGGCCCACTCCGTCTGCTTCAATTCGCCAAGGGTAGTGGCTTTCGTCATGGGTCGAGATTAATGGACGGGGTCACGCCGTGTAAAGAGCCGGGCCGCGGCGACCCCCCACGCCGCGAGGTCGAGCGCCGTACTTCCGTCGCTCGCGACCGTGAGCGGGTCCCCATTGTGTTCTACCAAATCCACGCGGCGGGCCTGCGCAAAGCGGTACGCCGCCGGCCATACACCGACGGGACGCCTCGTCCCCGCGACGTCGAGCAGCTTCACGATCGCCCCCTCACCGTCGTCGGCGCGCTTGGCGCCCACGACCAGCGCGCCGCGGTCGGCGAGGAACAGCGCGCTGTCCTTGTCGATGAGCGGCCCTGCGACGGCGTTGGTGAACCGGGCGCTCACGTACAGCGGGTCGGCCGCCGCCCACCCGCGTCGCACTGGCTCCGCCGCGTCGCCCCCGGGCGCGAGCAGCGACAACCGGAAGCGGAAGCTCGCCTCGCCGCCCTGCCGCGCGGCGAAGTTCGTGTGCCAGTAGTTGTGCATCGCATACGCGAACAGCGTCCCGTCGGGCTCGATCCGCCGGTGCCACGCTCCGCGGAACACGTCACCGAGCGTGCACAGGGGCGTGTCCGGCCCGCTCCACAGGACGCCGTCCGCTGCTTCGTGCAGCCACACCCAGTGCGTGTGGCAGTACCAGTCACGACAGCTCCCGGGCTGCTGGTCGCGCTCCACCGTCATCCGGCCGAGCGGCACCTCGATCTCGACGGTGGGCCGGGCGAGCGCGAAGGGAAAGGCGACGTACACCGCTTCCTTTTCCAAGGTCGGCGTCTTCGTCAGCCGGTTCTCGAGGTCCACCCACGGCAGCTCGTCGTACAGCGTTACGACTGAAGTGAGGCTCGTGAAGCCCTCGAGCCGCCGCTGGGCCACTAGGCGCACGCCGATTCCCGGCAGACGCTCGCGCCGTGCGGCAATGAGCTCTGCTTGCGCCATGCGCAGGTCCGGCGGGGTCGCGAGGTCGTCGCGGGGCCACCCGGTCCAGAGCGCTGTACGCGGGCCGCCCGTGACGCGCACCATCTGATTCACGCCTGCCCAGACCTTCGGGTTGACGCGATCCTTGCCGTCGGGCCCCGTGAGCGAGCGGACCGCGCCGCTCTGCGCGTCCAGGACCACGTGGAAGCCACCCGCCTGAGCCTCGAGCGCCGAGCCTTCGTCTACAGCAGGGTTGGGCGGCCGGTCGGTCTCGCTGAGGCGCAGGTACCCGAGCGCGGGGACGTCTCGCACCACCACCAGGGAGGAGCCGTCGGGGAGGTCCACGCCGGGAAGCTCGCGGTCGGCGTACGTGAGGCGCCTGCCGGCACCGTCGGGGATGTGCACCACGTCGCTGCGCGGCCAGGAAGACGCGTTGAACACCACGCGGCCAGTCCCGGCAGCCGTGCTCGTGCCGAGTCGCAGCAGGCCGTCCACGAGCTCCTGCGCGACCGCCGCTGCCCCGCTCTCCAGAAAGCGCCGCTTATACGCCCATTGCGCCACAGTCTGCCGCGAGTCGGGGTCGGAGACGCTGACGTCTGCTCCCCACGTGTGCTCGGCGAACAGCAGCAGGTCGCGCCAGGCGGCCCGGCGCAGCGCCGCACGCTCGCGGACGCGCTGCGCCGCGTCCGGCGGCTCCGTGCGATCGTCCCATAGTCCCAGCAGCTCGGCCGCCCGGGCCGCGAGCTGAGTGCTCCGGAACCGCGCCAGCTCGGCCGCGGTCGAGGCTGCCCCGTCCTCCCAGTAGAGGCCGGTGTCGCCGCGCCGCACGGGGAGAACACGGCCGTACCGCTGCTCCACCGCGCGAAAGAAATCCTCGGCGCGCCCCGGTACGATCCGCGGGAATGCGAACCGCCGATTGAAGTCCTCCATGTGGCCGATCAGCTGCTCGTCCATCACTTGGTTGTCGCGCTGCGCCCCGTACAACAGCGCGACGTCGTACGGATACGCGGGAGAAACCAAGACGGGGCTGGAGAGCAGCCAGTCGGACAGCCGGTGCGCCATCACGTCCGGTCCCTGATCAAAGCCGAAGCGCAGGGCGTCCCCGTAGTCCAGTCCCCGCCAGTGCAGCACGCGACTGCCGTCGGGGCCCTCCCACCAGTAAAGCTGCGGATACGTCGTCCACTCCCCGGTGAGGTGGTGGCGCGCGGCCTCATCAGGAGGCAGCAGCGGGAGGGCGCGCTCTGGATTCGGGCCCGTGGCGAGATAACGCACACCGCTCGCCGCGAGCACGAGGGGAAAGGTGAGGGGCTGACCAGGCACGGCGGTGAGCTGGGCGCTCGCGAAGCCCAGGCCATGCTCGCGCGCGAGCAGCCCCGCGGGCCACGCGAGGCGCGCGTACGTCTCGTGGTCGAGCAGCCCCGTCAGGACGTTCGCGAACAACGCCTGGAAGCCCACTTTGCCGTCGCGGATCGCCCGGAGCAACGCGTCGCCGGCGGCCGGCGGCCGGTTCTCCACGTAGGAGATCACCTGGTAGGCGCACTCCGCTGTCCAGCGGTAGTCGGGATGCGCGGCGAGACGGTCGAGCGCGGCGTCGAGATTCTCGCGGTGGATCTCGAGGCAACGCTCCTGCAGATCGGTGTACCCGATCTGGGTGTGATTCGCGGAGAGCCAGTACAGGGTCCAGCGACGCGGGGGCGCGAGGCGCACGCGCTGGCGGCCCACCCGCTGCTTCCCCACCTGCACTTCGATCTGAAATTCCGCCGGGCCGGCGAGAGGGACCCAGACCTCGCCCGTGAACACGGTGCCGCTCTCCGCCGGCAGCAGGCCGGCCGTGCCTACGAGCGTCCCGCGGCGATCGGTGACTCGCGCCCGCCCCGCCGGCGCGTCGAGCCCGGTGACGGTGAGCCGTATGAGGTTGTTGTGCCCGTCAGGCTGCTGGAACAGCGCGGTGGGCCGCGCGTCGACGGTGAGAACCGGTGCGCTCCTCGCGCGACGGCCGGACCGCCCGACGGCGGTGGACACGGAAGCGAGCCAGCCCAGGAAGCTGCGCCGGTCCGTCATCTCCCTCGGCTGGCGCGACGGTGTCCCAGCCCGAAACCGCCTGTCTCCGGCATGGTGGGCCTCCCTGTGGCGCCCGTGCCCTGGTCACGAGCCATCGGGCGAGGCCCCGAATATACGCTGATGTGGCGCGGTCTTGACTCCGAAGGGGTCACCGCTAGCTTATGCCGCGCGCACACCCCGCTGCAACGAGCATTCTCTTATCGTGAGGTCGTCCGCATGAAGCGCATCGCATTCGTCATGGCCGTCGTTGCTCTGGCCGGGTGTTCGAAGGGCGAGCAGAAGCCCGCCGCCTCGACCGCCGACACATCGCATCAAATGATGATGATGGGCGACACATCGAAGCACATGATGATGGACACGTCCAAGAAGATGACGCCGCCCGCGGCGCCCGCCACGAAGAAAAAGTCGTAAGCGCGCGCCGTTTGTGGCGCAGACGATGCCCGGGACCGCCAGCTGCCCCGGGCTTTTCGTTTCCCCTCAGGCGGGAGCAATGAACGGCGTCGCGAATGGCAGCTCGACGACGCGCGCGTCGCGCCCGCCAGCGCGTACGATGGCGCCGGGCCCGACCTCCCGGCGGAGGATCGCGAGCCCGACCCACCGCCCGCCGCCCGCGATCCGGGGCTCGGGCGCCCACATCACGCTCGTCACGCGACCCGCCTCGCGATCCAGGTGGACGACGCCGGTACTGCCGTCCGCGGGCTCGGCATCGAACAGCAGACCGCGCAGGTAGCGATTCACGTGGCCGCGAAAGTGCAGCCGCGACACCGTTTCCTGCCCCGTGTAGCAGCCCTTCGTATAGGACACGCCGTTCAGCTCGTCGAAGCGCACCTCCTGCGGGATCGTCTTGTCGTCCACTTCGGCGCCGAGCCGCGGCCATCCCGCCAGGATGCGAGCGCATTCGAGCGCCGCGGCGCCGGCGGCGAGTGCGCCTGCCGCGGTGAGGCGCTCGGTCACGCGGGCGGCCTCCGACGCGGGCGCGGTGATCTGGAGCGTGAACGGCGCCTGCTCGCTGGCGCGCGCCACCGCCCACGCCGGCGCGCCTGCCGCGGGGCGCGTGACGCGTCCCGGTGCCGACGGTAGGACGAGTCCCGCGGTTTGCGCGACCACCAGCGCCTGCGGCCCCGCAAGCCGGAATACCGCGACCTCAGGCGACTGGTCGCGGGGCTGCGCGAGCCGCGGCGGCAGCGCGCGCATGAAGATGGCCAGCGCGCGCTCCCTCGCCTCCGCCGGAACGGTAAAAGTCACCGTCGTTCCCTGCCGCGCCGCCCACCCGTCCACCACGATCATGCCCTTCGGCGTGAGCAGCGCGCCGTAGACGAACGCATCGTCGCCCGGCTTCTCGATGTCGTTCGTGAGGAGCCCCTGGATACACTGCACCGCGCCGGGACCCGATACGGCCAGCACGCCCACGTCCGCCGGCCCGATTACGGCTCCCGTCTGGAGCGCCGTGAAGAGGACCGGGGTCACCTCCTGCGGATCGAGGCGCTTGAGGCCGTCAGGCATAGTAGCCTGCCGCCCGATACGAGTCGTCGAGCAGCTCGACCGGATGTCGCGTGCGCGCAGGGATGCGCGCCGCCCGCAGTCCCGCACCGAGCTGCATCAGGCAGCCGGGGTTGCCGGTCGCGACCACCTGCGGGGCCGCCTCGCGCAGCGACGCGACCTTGGGCGCCAGCACCGCGCGGGACATGCCGGGCTGCACCAGCGTGAACAACCCGGCGCTGCCACAACACTGCGCGGCGTCCGGCGTCGCGACCAGCTGGAGCACCGGAATGGCGCGGAACATCTGGAGCGGTGGCTCCGCGATGCGCTGGGCGTGAAGCAGGTGGCAGGGGGGATCGTACGCCACCCGCGTGTCCAGCGGTGCGCCCGGCACTGGGCCGCGCGCGGCCAGGAGCTCTGTGACATCGCGGACGCGGGCGGCGAACCTTGCCCCAGCGCTCGCTGCGGGGGTAAGGTCGAGCAGGTCTCCATACTGTTTCAGCAGCGCTCCGCAGCCGGCGCTGTTGACGACGATCGGCTCGTCCCCCTCACCGAACGCGCTGAGGTTGCGGCGCGCCAACGCCCGGGCGGCGTCTCGCAGCCCCGCGTGCACGTGTAATGCCCCGCAGCACACCTGCCCGGGGACATCCGTGACCTCGTAGCCATTCACCGTGAGGGCGCGGACCGTGGCATCGTGCACATGGGAGAAGAGGCCGTCCATGATGCAGCCGCGGAACAGCAGGGCGGTAAGGGGCGGTAACGGGCGGTCAGAGGCGGTCGGCGCGGCGTGACTCCTACCGCCCCGTACCGCCCCATTCCGCCGCTTACCGCCCGTCGGCGCCGTACTCGCCAGCATTCCCATCGCAAACCCCACCCGCCCCCATCCCGCCAGCCAGCCCGGGATCCCCGTGACGCGCAGCGCACGGGCGAGCGCGTACACCAACCCCGAGAGCCCGGGCGTGGTCAAGGCGGCGAGCGCCGCGCGTGCGAGCCAGGGGAGGGGCCGCGCGGCCGCGATCAGCTCCCGCGCCGCTTCGAGGCCGTGGCCGTAGCCCACGCCCGAGGGGCACACCGGCTCGCAGCCGCGACAGCCGAGGCAGCGATCGAGGTGCTCGACCACGTAGGGGTCGTCGGCCGTGAGCTCCCCGCGCTCGAGGGCACGCATGAGCTCGATGCGGCCGCGCGGGCTGTCGGCCTCGTCGCCCGTTGCGAGGAACGTGGGGCACGCCTGGAGACAGAAGCCGCAATGGACGCAGGAGTCGAGCGCTGCGAATCCGCCGCGCGCCTCCGCGACGGCGTCAACCGGCACGGTCCTCGCTTTCGACCGCGACCGCGATCGCGTTTCCGGGATCGAAGGTGTGCCGCAACCCCGCGACGAGGGGGCCCACGCCTTCGCGGTAGGCGCCGAAGTGGCCCACGGCGCGGCGCAGCGGCCAGGCGGCGCGTTCCACCGTGAGGGGGACCTCCTGAGCGGCGAGCGTGCGACGCAGCCGCCGCAGCCGGTCGACGGTCGTCTCGCCCGTCCAGCGCAGGGTGCCGGCGCCGGGGCTCGCCGATACCCACTCGTCACCTACCTGATGCTGGATGAGGTCGAGCAGGTCATCGCTCGAGTCGGGGAGCCCGCCGACGCGGAAGGTGACCGGTCGCGTGGCGAACGCCTCCGCCGCTCGCATCCAGAACGCGTGCGCCTCGTCGGCACGCAGCGCCGAGAACTGGCCCCCGGTCGCCGACCGCAACCCGGCTTCCTCGGCCCCGACGAGGGCGGCGGAGCCCGCGAGACGCACCGCGAGGACCCAGCGATCGCGGCGGGCGAGGGCTGGTGAAAACAACTCCAGCGCCGCCAGGGTGAGGCCGGCGGCCGTGATGTCGTCGGCCACCCGCGACAGGTCCTCGCGCGATCCCTCGAGGACGAGCGTCTGATCCACCCGCGGAAGCGCGCGCAGGCGCAGGTGCACGAGCACGATGACGCCGAATGCGCCGAAGCCGCCCGCCTGCAGCTTGGTGAGGTCGTAGCCCGCCACGTTTTTCATCACCCGGCCGCCGCTCTGAACGAGGCGGCCATCGCCGGTCACGAACGTGACGCCGACGAGATGGTCGCGCACCGCGCCGAACCCGTGGCGCAGCGGTCCGGCGGTCGCCGTGGCCACGACCGATCCGAGCGTGCGGCCGGCGAGTCCGGGAGGATCGAGCGCGAGCCAGGCGCCGCGGTCGGCGAGCTGCTGGCGCAGCTGGTCGCACCCGATGCCGGCTTCGGCAGTGGCGGCGAGGTCCTGCGGCTGGATCGACGGGACGCGGTCGAGGCGCCGGGTGGTGAGCGCCAGGTCGGCGGCGGCGTCGGCAGGCATCCACGTGCCCGCGCCTTCGACGCGGACGCGCCAGCCTTCTTCGCGCGCGGTGCCGAGCAGCAGCGCCACCGCGTCCGGCGAGGCAGGGGCCACGCGCGGCAGGCCGTCCGGCGCCCCCGTATCCTCGAGCACGGCGTCGCGGCCTAGCAGCGCCTTCACCCGTTCGACGATCTTCATGATCCCACCGCGGAACTCGGAACGCGGAGCGCGGAACTGCTCACGCCGTCTCCTCGCGACGCGCTCCGCGTTCCCACTTCCGCGTTCCGCGCTTGGAACTCCGCATTCCGCACTCCCGCCCACTCCCGGCACGCGTGCACGGGCACCACCTTCCCCGGGTTGACCCGCTCCGCGGGATCGAAGACGCGTCGCACGCCGCGCATCGCGGTGAGCGAGTCGCCGTCGAAGATGAGGGGCATGTAGCGCAGCTTGTCGAGCCCAATGCCGTGCTCCCCGGTGATGGTGCCCCCCGCCACGATGCACGCGGCCATCATCTCACCGCTCGCAGCATCCACCCGCGCCCGCAGGCCGGGGATGCGGCCGTCGAACGAGATGTTGGGGTGCAGGTTTCCGTCCCCGGCGTGGAACACGTTACTCACGGTCAGGCCGTAGCGCTCGCCGATCCGACCGATCGCCTCGAGCACGTCGGGGAGCGACGACCGCGGCACCACCGCGTCTTGGACGACGAGGTCGCGCGACAGGCGACCCATCGCGCCAAACGCTTTCTTGCGGCCCTGCCACAGCCGCTCCCGCTCGCGCGCGTCCACCGCGGTCCGCACCGAGCGCGCCCCGTGGTCCTTGAGAATGGCTTCGACGCTGGCCGCGTCCGCGGCGACGGAATCGTCGACGCGTCCGTCGAGCTCGACGAGCAGCACGGCAGCGGCGTCGCGCGGGTACCCCGCCGCGTACACCGAATCTTCCACGGCCTGGATGCAGGAGTGATCCATCATTTCGAGCGCGGCGGGCACGATGCCGCTCGCGATCACCGCGGAGACGGCCTCGCCCGCCGTCCGCAGCGCCGGGAAGTCGGCGAGCAGCGTCCGCACGGCGCGCGGCACAGGGAGCAGGCGGACGGTGATCCGCGTGGCGACCCCGAAGTTGCCCTCGGATCCGACGAACAGGCCGACGAGGTCGGGCCCCCAGGCCTCGCCGCCGGGGCTCCCGAGCTGTATCACCTGCCCGTCCGCCAGCACGACCTCGAGCGCGAGCACGTGGGTCGCGGTGACGCCGTACTTGAGGCAATGGGGACCACCCGCGTTTTCCGCCACGTTGCCGCCGATGGTGCAGGCGCTCTGGCTCGATGGATCGGGAGCGTACAGCAGGCCATGCGGGGCGGCCGCCACCGAGAGCTTGACGTTGACGACGCCCGGCTCGACCGTGGCGACGCGGTTCCGCGGATCGACCTTGAGGATGCGGTTGAGCCGGGTCAGCACGAGGAGCACGGCATCCTGGTCGGCGAGCGCCCCGCCCGAGAGCCCGGTGCCCGCGCCCCTGGGCACGAACGGCACCCCGTGTACGGCGAGTAGACGCACGACAGCGATCACCTCGTCCCGGCTGCCGGGGAGGACCACGACCGCGGGGAGGCGTCGGTGTACGGTCAGACCGTCCTTCGCGTAGGTGGCGCGCTCCGCGCCGGCGGTGCGCACGTGCCGCTCGCCGACGATCTGCGTCAGGGCCTCCACCAGCGCGTGGTCGATCACGAGGCGCGCTCGATCTCCGAGTGGGCGCCGCCGCGGCCGTTCCGCTTCGCGCGCTCCCGCACGACGGCGCGGCGCGTGGCGTCCTCCGCGAGCGGCTTGAGCAGTGCCGCTAGCTGGCGCAGGCGCGCCGTAGTGCTCCGCCCGGCCTGCAACGCCCGCTTCGCCTCGGGCTCGAGCTCGAGCGCACCGGCCACGCGAAACGAGAGCGCGGTCGGATCGGCAGGCAGCGCGGCCGGCTCCTCGAAGTCGCGGCTGGTCAGCGTGTTCAGGGCGGCGGTCAAGCGCTCGCACTCCGCCCGGACGTCCGCCGCCAGCGTGCCCGCTGCAGCGGGGTCGATGGGATCGTCGTCGAACTCCTCCACTCGCGCGCGCCGGTACAGGCGCTCGCTCGCGCACCAGTCGAGCAGCACGAACCGGCGCTCGCCCTCCGTGAGGATGTTCGAGCGCCCATCGGGCAGCTCGTGCGCCGTCCGGATGACCGCGACGCAGCCGACATCCCCGGCGTTGGGCGCCGGCTCCCCCGCGTGCTCGTCCCTGGGGGCGACGTAGGCGACGCCGAAGCGGCGGTCGCCGGCGAGGCAATCGGCGACCAGTTGGCGGTAGCGCGGCTCGAAGATATGAAGCGGCTGGGGAGTGCCAGGGAACAGGACGATCGGCAGCGGAAACATCGGCAACTCGCGAGCCATAGAAAATAGTATAGACGGATAGACGGGTAGACGGGTAGGAGTGAGCAGCAAAAAGTGGTCAGGAGAAGGCTCTCCTGACCACTTCGTCCTAGCAACCGCTACCCGTCTACCCGTCTACCCGTCTGCTCGTCACGCTGCTCTCCAGAACCCTTTCAGTGCCTTTCCGTCTGGGGATTCGCGCAACTTCTCGAACGCCCGCTCCCGTATTTGCCTGATCCGCTCCCGCGTGACGCCCATCAGCGCTCCGATCTTTTCGAGCGTCATCGCCTCGCTCCCCTCCTCGAGGCCGTAATAGAGGTACAGGATCTTGCGCTCGCGCGGCGTCAGGTACTTCTGGAAGATGCGGTCGATGAACTCGCGCATCAGGCGGCCGTCGGTTTTCTCCTCGATCTCCCCGCCCTCCTGCCCGGCGAACCGCTCGCCCAGCGTGGCGGCATCGCGATCGCTGCGGTCCACCGGCGCATCGAGCGACAGCTCGGCGGCCGTCATGCGGCGCGCCGTGCGCACGTTCTCTACCGTGTCCTGGAGCGCTCGGGCGATCTCGTTGTCGGTGGGTTCGCGCCCCAACTCCTGGGACAGGTAGGTCTCGGTGCGGCTCATGCGAATCAGCTGCGAGTTCTGATTCAGAGGGATGCGGACGCTGCGCGTCTGCTCGGCGAGCGCCTTCAAGACGGCCTGCCGCACCCACCATACCGCGTATGAGATGAATTTCACGCCCTGGTCGGGGTCGAACTTCTTCACCGCCTTGAGCAACCCCTCGTTGCCGATAGCAACCAGCTCGGAGAGGTCGAGGCCGTGCCCCTGGTACTTCTTGACGTAGGAGATGACGAATCGGAGGTTGGCGGTGACGAGCCGCTCGGCGGCCTTCTCGTCGCCCCGCTGGACCCGGCGCGCGAGGCGGCGCTCTTCATTCGGGTCTTTGATCAGCGGCAGCTTCTGGATGTCTTGCAGGTACTGGTCGAACGCTCCGGATGGATTGGCTCGAAAAAACGCCTTGGGCTTGCCTCCACTCGACCGGGCCATTCGAGGGACTCCCACAGGTGTACGGCTCACGTTGTGGATGGAGACGGGCCGGATGCTCCCGCCAACGGACCAAATTTCAACGGCGCCAATATAGGAACCACTTGTAAATGGTGCAAATCTGCACACTTATCAACATCACAAAGTGTTCTCGCAGGTGTGATTCCATCGTTTTTCCACTATCCACAGACACTGTGGACAACTTTGTCGCAAGGATCGGGACCGCGCGGCTGTGGAGACGTGGGAACCGTGTGGGGAAGTTGTTGGACGGCATGTGATTAGTCGGCGGCCGCGAGGGTTTCCCGCACCAGCTGCTCCGGCGCGGTCACTGTCCACCCTGCGCCCGCGTCGCCATGCATCACGCCAATGGCCCGCGGCAGCGAGAACCGCACTGTCCCCGAGCGCGCCTTCTTGTCGACTTGCATGACGCGGAGCAGCTCGTCCACCGAGGCACCCGCGGGACGCTCCAGCGGCAGCCCGCACCGCTCGAGCAGCCGGCGGACGCGCTGCGCCGTGCCCGGCGCCGCGATGGTGAGCGCTTCCGCCAGGCGTGCCTCGCACGCCATCCCGATCGCCACGGCCTCGCCGTGCAGCACGTCGAATCGGGACGTCGCCTCGATGGCGTGACCGACCGTGTGGCCGAAGTTGAGGATGGCGCGGCGCCCCGCTTCACGCTCGTCGGCCGCGACCACCTCGGCTTTGATCTCGACCGAGCGGGTGACAGCGCGCTCGAGCGCGCCCGGGTCGCGTGCGAGCACGGCGGCGTGCGCCGTCTCGAGAAAACCGAAATAGTCGGCGTCGGCGATGACGCCGTGCTTCACCGCCTCCGCCATTCCGGCGGCGAGCTGTACGGGCGGGAGCGAGCCGAGGACCTCGAGGTCGGCGACCACGAGGCGCGGCTGGTGGAAGGCGCCCAGGAGGTTCTTGCCGCTCGGCACGTCCACGCCGGTTTTCCCGCCGATCGACGAATCGATCATGGCGAGCAGCGTAGTGGGCACCTGCACGTAGGGGACACCGCGGAGATACGTGGCGGCGACGAACCCGGCGACGTCGCCGACGACGCCGCCGCCGAGCGCGACCACAGCGCAATCGCGTCCGAGCTGTGCGCCGAGCATCTGGTCCGACAGCGTCGCCCAGGTCTCCCGCGATTTGTTCCACTCCCCGGCCGGAAAGACGAACAGACGCGCGGGCAACCCACCCTCCACCAGCCGGGCGACCAGGGGCGCGCCGTAGAGCTCCGCTACGTGCGAATCGCTGACCACCGCGTACGCGACCGCGGGAGCGGCCGCCCGCAGGAATCGCGGCAGCTCCGCCAGAAGGCCGCGGCCGATCACGATGTCGTACGACGCGTCGCGGTCTTCGCGCAGCGGGACGCGGATCGTCACCACCTGACGTCGGAGCGGCCGGCCGCCGCGTTCGCCGCGCGGGCGAGCAGGAACAGCAGGTCCGAGAGGCGGTTCAGGTAACGCACCACGGCTGGCGGCGCGGCGCCGTCTCGCGCCAGCGGGACCACGGCGCGTTCGGCGCGGCGGCACACCGTGCGGGCCAGGTGCAGCGCCGCCGCCTTCGGCGTTCCGCCGGGGAGGATGAAGTTGCTGAGGGCGGTGAGCTGCGCCTCGTGCGCGTCGATCGCGCGCTCGAGCGCCGCGATCTCCGGGTCTCCGATCGGCTCGCCGGGTAGGGCCTTCGCGAGGCGCGCCCGATCGGGGGTCGCGAGCTCGGCACCCACCGTGAACAGGTCCCGCTGGACCCGCTCGAGCAGGTCGCGCGACTGCTCCTGCGGTTCGAGCGCGAGCGCGAGGCCGAGGGCGGCGTTGAGCTCATCCACGTCCCCGTAGGCCGCGACCCGGGGATCGTCTTTGGGAACGCGCTCCCCCCCGAACAGCCCCGTCTCGCCGGCGTCGCCGGTTCGCGTGTAGATCCGCGCCACTACCTCTACGCTCCTCCCCCCTACCGTCCCTTACCGCCCCCTGTCAGATTCGCCCCCATGCAAGACGTCAAAGATATCACCCTCATCGGCGCCGGCCCCACCGGCCTGTTCGGCGCGTTCTACGCCGGCATGCGCGGCGCGTCCTGCCGGCTGATCGACAACCTCGATCAAGTGGGAGGGCAGCTCACCGCCCTCTACCCGGAGAAGTACATCTTCGACGTCGCGGGATTCCCCAAGGTCCTCGCCAAGGACCTGGTGAAGGGAATGGCCGAGCAAGCGCTCCAGTTCAAGGCGCCGCTGCATCTGGGGGAGAAAGTGCTGGGATTGCGGCGCGAGTCGGACAACGGCCGGCCACGTTTCATCGTGGTCACCGACCGGGACGAGTATCCCTCCCTGACGGTCATCATCGCGGGCGGGATCGGCGCGTTCACGCCGCGCAAGCTGCCGCTCAAGGACGTGGACCGGTGGTACGGCCGCGGCGTTTTCGACCGGGTGCTCGATCCCCAGTCGTTCGCCGGCAAGCGGGTGCTGCTGGTCGGCGGGGGCGACTCCGCGTTCGACTGGGCCGTCAACCTCCAGGGAGTGGCGCACTGGATCCTGATGATCCACCGGCGGGACGGCTTCCGCGCGCACCACGCGACCGTCGCGCAGGTGCAGGCCTTGTGCGCGGCCGGGAAGATGGAGTTGCGCACCTTCTGGGAGGTCAAGGCCATCCATGGCGGCGACTGGGTGGAGGGGGTGACGATCCACAACAGCAAGACGAAGCAAGAGGAGCACGTCGCCGTGGACGCCGTGATTCCGCAGCTCGGGTTCCTCTCTTCGCTCGGCGCCATCGCTGAGTGGGGGCTCGACATCGACAAGGGCGACATCAAGGTGGCCTCGACGATGGAGACGAACATCCCCGGCATCTTCGCCGCCGGGGACATCACCACCTATCCGGGGAAGCTCAAGCTGATCGCGACCGGGGTCGCCGAGGCGAGCATCGCGGTGAACCACGCCGTGCACTTCATCAACCCCGCGGCCAAGGTCGCCCCGGGGCACTCCAGCAACATGGCCCTGTTCGGGCAGAGCGAAGACTAGGCACTAATCCCGTTTTCAGGTGTCGAAAAGGTTGACACTCCCTGACGGGCGAGCCAACGTACGGGAGCCGCCCGACCTCGTCCATTGCGTGCCGGTCTGTTTGCCGTGTTGGTCGCCGTGTCCGCGGCGGCTTCCCTCGCCGCCCAGCAGCAGGAGCAGCGAGTGGTACGCAGTCTCGCCTTCGAGGGTAATCACGCCATCGACGACTACACCCTGAGCACCGCGATCGCGACGTCGCAGTCGAGCTTCTTCGCCAGGACATGGTGGTTGCGCTGGACCCATCTCGGTGAGCGGCGCTACCTCAGCGAGGTCGAGTTCCGCCGCGACGTGCTGCGCCTGTTGCTCCTGTACCGGCAGAGCGGCTACGTGAACGCGGTGGTCGACACCGTCGTGCGTCGCACGCCCCGCGACGCCTTCATCAAGTTTCGCATTCATGAGGGCGACCCGGTGCGGCTGCTGCGGCTCGACATCATCGGCGCCGAGCCGATCTTCAACCTGTCACAACTGAAGAGGGACCTGCCGCTCCGGGTGGGGGATCCGTTCAACCGGTTGTCGTTTCAGGTGTCGGCTGATACCATCGTCGCCCAGCTCAGGAACGTCGGCTATCCATACGGCACCGTGCTGCGGAACTTCGACGAGGACGACGCGGCGCTCACGGCGGCGGCGACTCTGGAGGTGATCACAGGGCCACGTATCTGGATTCGCGACGTCGTGATCCAGGGCCTGAGCCGCGTGGACACCGCCACGGTGTGGCGCATGTTGTCGGTGAAACCGGGCGACCTGTTCAGACAAGACCGGCTGTACCTGAGCCAGCGCGACCTCTACGACATCGGCGTGTTTCGCTCGGCCAACGTGCTGTTGGCCGACTCGCTGCCGCCCACGGCACCCGGCGACACGCTCGTGCGCGTCGTGGTGCGGGTGGTGGAGGGGGCCGGGCATCGGATCCTTGGGGGAATGGGGTTCGGCACGATCGACTGCTTCCGGGTGCAGGGCGGCTGGACGGCATACGATTTCTTCGGCGGGGCGCGCGCGCTCGACCTGACGGGGAGCGTCTCGAAGCTCGGGGTCGGCAGACCGACCGACGTGGGCCTCAGGGACAACGTGTGCCAGTCGCTCCAGGCGGACTCGACGTCGGACACTCTCAACTACACGGTCGGGTTGACGCTGCGACAGCCCACGTTCTTCTCGCCGCGCCACACGGCGCGCCTCGGCGTGTTCGCGGAGCGCCGGTCCGAGTTCAAGACGTACACGCGTCAGGATGTCGGCGTGAATCCCGCCGTCACCATCAACGCGCGCCGCAACATCCCGGTGACGATCGGGTATGGCTTCTCCGTGGGTCGCACGACCGCCGACGCTGCGGTGCTATGCAGTGTGTTCCGGGTGTGCGATGCGAACGACCAGGCGCTGCTCACGAGCTCTCGCCGGTTCGCCGCCGTAACGGTCTCGGGGGTGCGCAACCAGGTCAATTCGGTGCTGGATCCCACCCGCGGAAGCCTGGTGACCGTTGGCCTGATGCACGCATCCCGCGTCGTGGGCTCCGACACCCTGTACGAGTTCAACCGCGGGGAGCTCGAGGTCTCGCGGTACCATCCCATCGGCCGGCGAGGGGTCCTGGCCTGGCGGGTTCGGACGGGTGCGATCGTTCCCCTCCGGAATGTCACCGTTGACACACAGAGTGTGCAATTCGTGCCGCCGGACCAGCGGTTCTACGGCGGCGGCCCGAACTCGGTGCGCGGCTACGCCCGTAACGAGCTGGGCCCCCGAGTCTACGTCAGCGACAGCGTCGTCGTGAACGGAACCGAGAGGACGTTCTTCGACGTCCAGACGGCGCCGACCGGGGGGAATGCGCTCTTCGTCCTCAACGCCGAGCTCCGCTTCGCCACGCCGGTGTTTCCCGACCGGATGCGGGTTGCAATGTTCGTGGACGTCGGCCAGGTGTGGGCGCGCGTTGATCAGACCAGCCTGCACGACATCCGCGTGACCCCGGGCGCGGGGCTCCGGTTCGCCACTCCGCTGGGACCCGTTCGCATCGACGCGGCCTACAACGGCTACGCCGCGGAGCCGGGACCGGTCTACTTCCAGGATAAGCAGAACAACCTCACGCTGGTGCAAAACGCGACCTATCAACCCCCGCGGCCGGCGACGTTCTGGCGGCGGGTCATCGTCCAGTTCGCCGTGGGGCAGGCCTTTTGATGGTCCGCCACTCGCTCGCGGCGGCGCTGTGGCTCGTGGCGGGGCTGCTCGCCTCGTTCCTCGGGGCGCTCAGCGCCCTGGTTGGCACGGGCGCCGGGCGCCGCCTGCTGGGCCGGGTCGCGACGAGCGAGCTGGGCCAGGTGGTGGACGGCTCGGTGGAGATCGGGGACATCCGGGGGCCCCTCCTCACGGGCGTCACGCTGCGGGACGTCAAGCTGTTCGACCCGGACACAACGCTGGTGGCCGCGCTCCCGCGTGTGGACGCGAGCTACAATCCGTTCGACTTCGCGGCCGGCCGCGTGCTCCTCCTCGAGCTCGAGCTGCGCGAGCCGACGATCAACGTCGTCCAGCACCCCGGGGGCCGTCTCAACGTTGAAGAGTTCCTGCGGCTCGGGCGCCCCAGCACCGGTCCGCACGGGCCCGCAACCTTGATCCTGTTCCGCAACGTGCGCATCGAGGAGGGCACCGTCACGCTGCGATTGCAGGAGACCGGCGAGCCAGCGGCGCCCGGCCCCGAGATCGACCCCCTCGAGAGCCAGGGCCGGCGCCGCGTGCGGCGCTTCGAACATGTGAACGCACGCCTCTCGGCGCTACGCGTCTCGTCCCCGCAGGACCGCGGGATCCGGATCGACATCACGAAGCTCGCGATGGCCAGCACGGATCCCCGCGTCGAGGTGCGCGACGCCGCGGGGCAGATCACCATCGTCGGCGATTCGCTCGAGGCCGACCTGCCGCGCGTGCAGCTTCCGGCCTCGCGGCTGTCCGCGCGCGGGCGGGTGCGCTGGCCCCGGGGCACCCTCCTCTACGACCTCGCGCTGCGCGCCGACTCCGCCACGCTCGAGGACGCGCGCTTCGTGACCGCTCGCTTTCCGGGAAGCGCGGTGTACCGGGGCGGCGTGCGACTCCGGTCGCACGGCAGCCGCCTCCTCGAAGTGCAGCTCGATCCGCTCGACGTGCGGTACGCCGGCGGCGCGCTCGCCGGCCGGCTCACCGTGGTGACCGCGGCCGATTCCGGTCTCGTCGCGGTACGAGGTGCCGATCTCGTGGCGACCGATTTCGACCTCGATTTCCCGCGCGGCCTCGTCGAGGCGCTTCCCTTCTACGGGCGGCTCACCGGGCATACCACCGCCGATGGCCAGGTCAAAGCGCTCGCCCTGGACCTGGACTGGACGTTTCGAGACTCGCTCGTCCCCGGTTGGCCCGTGTCGCGCATCCGTGGCAAGGGCGAGGTGAACCTGGTCGCGGCGGACGGCATCCACTTCCAGCCGTTCACCGTGGAGGCGGCGGCCGTGAATCTCGGCACGGTCCGCCGGCTGGCGCCCGCCGTCACGCTGCGCGGGGAGCTGACCGGGGCCGGTACGCTCACGGGGCCGCTGCACAACGCCCGGTTCGCGGGCACCCTCGCGCAGCGCGACGGCGCGCGCCCGGCGAGCGTGATTCGCGGCACGGTCGGGCTCGACACGCGCACCGACACGGTCGGGTTCTTCGCCGACGTGAACGCCGATTCGCTCTCCTTCGACGGGCTGAGCGGCAGCTTCCCCGGCCTCCGGCTGCGCGGCGCCGTCAAGGGCCCAGTGCGGCTCGCCGGCACGGCCGCCGCTCTCGAGACCCACGCCGAGCTCACGTCCGCTGCAGGGGCGGGAGCGGCAAGGGTCGACGGCATCTTCACGCTGCTCGACCAGCGCACCGGAGCGCGTCATCTCACGCTCGCCACGCGGGACCTCGACCTCTCGACGTGGGTCCGCGGGCTGCCCGGCTCGCGCCTGAACGTCACGGTCACGGGCGGCGCCGCGTGGGACAGCGCCGCGGCCCCGGAGGGCGCGCTGACCGCGGCGCTTGCCCCGTCGGTGCTTGCCGGGACGGCGTTCGACAGCGGCCGCGCCGCGGTGCGCTTTGCGGACGGTCGGCTGTACGTCGACTCGCTGCGCGTGGCGCAGTCGGGGCTCATCACGACCGGGGCCGGTGCCCTCGGGTGGCGGCGCCCGGCCGGGGGCGTGCTCTCGCTCGATTTCGACGCCGACAGCCTCAACTCGCTCGACTCGCTCGTGGCCTGGGTCGTTGGGCGCGACACCGCGACCGTGGGGCGCGGGCGCTCGCTCAAGGGCTCGGCGCGCGTCCTGCTCACCCTGGAGGGTGCGTTCGATTCGGTGGCCGTGGAGGCGCGCGCCAACGCCGAGCGCGTGCGCTGGCGCGACTGGGAGATTCCCTCGGGCCGCCTGCACGGTGCGTACCAGCCCGGCCCCGTCCCTGCGTTCCGGCTCGACGCGACGCTCGACTCGCTGCGGTTCGGTACGTACGGCTTCGGTGCGGCGTCCGGCGCGCTGCGCGGGACGCGCGACTCGCTGACGTGGTTTGCACGCTCGCGGGTCGGCGACCTCGGCGCGGTTCTCGCGGGGGGCCGCTTCGCGCGGCGCGCGGCCGGGCCAGGCGATCCCTCGACGGTGACCGTCGCCGTGGATTCGCTCGCCGTGCTGCTGCCCGGCGGGGTGTGGTTTCTGGAGGCACCGACCCAGGTCACGGTGAACGACTCGGTGATCCGGGTCGCCGGCGCCGCGCTGCACAGCGTGCGGGACTCGGGACGCCTGGTTCTGAAGGGCGACCTGCCGACCCGCGGACGCGCCGACGCGCACCTCCAGATAGAAGGGTTCCCGCTGGCGGGCGTGTACGCCCTGCTCGAGCAGGATACGAGCGGCGTCGCGGGCACCGTGACGGCGACCGTCGGCCTCGCCGGCACGCGCGCGGAGCCCGAATACGACGGCTCGCTGGCGGTGTCCAACGGGTCCCTCGGCGAATTCCGCATGCCCTACATGGATGGGAACTTCGAGTACCGGGGGCGCCGGCTCGACGCGGGGCTGCATCTCTGGCGTGGGGGCCAGCAGGTCCTCAACGTCACGGCGCGCCTGCCGCTCGACCTCGCGCTCGCCCCCGTCGCCCAGCGCCAGCTGCCGGACACCCTTTCCGTGCGCGCTCAGGCGGACTCCGTGGACCTCTCGGTGCTGGAAGCGGTCACCCCCCTCCTGCGGCAGGTGCAGGGCGTGTTCTCGGCGGACGTGGGCGTCGCGGGCACCTGGCGGGATCCGCGCCTGGAAGGGAGCCTCAAGATCGCTGGGGCGGCCGCCACGATCCCCGCGCTTAACGTGCGGTACGAGCACGTGGCGGGCGAGTTGGCCCTCTCGGGGGACACGATCGCCGTGCGTACGCTGTCCGCGCAGAGCGACAACGGCCGGATGGACGTGTCGGGATTCGTGCGGCTCGAGCAGCTGACGCATCCCGTGCTGGCGCTCACGATCAACGCGGATCACTTCAAGGCGCTCGACCTCAAGGGCGACGTGACCGTCACCGCCAGCGGTCGGCTGTCGCTCTCCGGACCCGTGTTCGGCGCGACGCTGACCGGGCACGCGACCGTGACGTCTGGTGTGCTGTACTTCGCGGACCTGATCGAGAAGCGCATCGTGAGCCTGAGCGAGCTGGCCGACACTTCGCTCGCATCGCTCATCCAGCAGCAAGGCCTCGGCCCCGAGTTCCAAAGCGTGTTTCTGGACAGCCTCCGCATCCGGGACCTGGACCTCGACATGGGGAGCGACGTCTGGCTGCGCTCGGGTGAAGCCAACATCCAGCTCACCGGCACCGTGACGCTCAGCAAGCAGCAGAAGGCCTATCTGCTCTCCGGCACGCTTCAGGCTCCGCGCGGCGTCTACCGGCTCAAGCTCGGCGTGACCCGAGAATTCGTGGTGTCGCAGGGGACGGTGAAATACTTCGGGACGCCAGACCTCGACGCCGAGTTGAACATCGAGGCGAAACACACCGTGCATCCGGTGCCCACGCCGTCGCAGCGCAATCCTGAGGACATCACCATCGTCGCTCACATCACGGGCACGCTGTCGGTGCCTCGGGTGACGCTCGCGGCGGAACACCAGGACCTGTCGCAGACCGAGGTCATCTCGTACCTCCTCTTTGGTAAGCCGAGTTTCGAGCTGAGCAGCCAGCAAGGCGGCCTCGCCGACCAGCGCGCCCTGCTTCAGAGCGCGGCGTCGATCGTCTCGGGGGAGCTCGAGCGCACGCTCGTCTCGGACCTCGGCATCCCGCTCGACTACGTGGAGATCCGCCCCGGCGCGCCGAGCGACCCGCTTTCCGGCGTGCAGCTCGCCGTCGGGCGGCAGCTGGGTCGCAAGACGTTCCTGGTGGTGAACGCGGGGTTCTGCCAGGGCCGGCCGGTCGCGGTGGGAAACACAATCGGGGTGAGTCTCCAGTTCCGCATGAGCCCGGAGTTCCGCACGGAGGCGAGCTTCGAGCCGGTCCGCAGCTGCACGGCGGACCCCCTGGGGGAGGCGCAGAGCATCACCGTGCCGCGGCAGGTGGGCTTCGATCTCATCTGGGAGCGGCGCTACTGACATGACCCGGGCCCTGGTGATCACCAACCCCGCCGCGGCGCGCACCGATGCGCGCGCGGTCGGCGCCATCCGCGACACCCTGCACGCCGGCGGCTGGACCGTGGAAGTACAGGCCACCGCCAAGCCCGGCGATGCTCGGCGCTTCGCGCGCGAGGCGCGCGAGCGGGGCGTGGACGTGCTCGTGAGCTACGGAGGGGATGGCACGGCGATGCAGGTGGCGGGGGGCGTGGTCGGCAGCGACATCCCGCTGGGGATCGTCCCGGGAGGGACCGGCAACCTGCTCGCGGGCAACCTGCGTCTGCCGAGCGGGCCGGCCGCGGCTGCCCGGGTCATCCTGCGCGGGAAGCCGAAGTCCCTGGACCTGGGCGAGGTGGAGCGCTCGGACGGCGCTCACTACTTCGCGGTGTGCAGCGGCGCCGGTTTCGACGCCCGGCTCATGGCGAACACGCCCGGCGTCTCGAAGCGGCGCTGGAAGATGGGCGCCTATGTGGCGCGGGCGCTCGCCGCCCTGCCCGGCGTGCGCAACGCCGTCCACCGGGTGACCGTTGACGGGACGGTATACGAGCGGCGCGCGGCGATGGTGCTCATCGCCAACTGCGGCGAGCTGATTCCGCCGTTCCTGCGCCTGCACAACGACATCGCCCCTGACGATGGCTGGTTGGACGTGATGGCGCTCGATGCCGATGGTGCGCTGGAGAGCGTGCTCGCGTTCTGGGAGCTGGTGCGCGGCTCGGCGAACGGCTCGGGCGTCGCGCGCCGGCGCGTGTGGTTCGCGCGGGGGCGTTCGGTGGCGGTGGAGACGGTGGACGGGGGCCCGCGTCAGGTGCAGCTCGACGGCGAGGTGGCTGGCGTCACACCGTTCGCAGCGCGGCTCTTGCCCGGGGCCCTCTCCGTGCTGGTCGATGCCGCCAAGGTCCCCCTCCCCCGGCGGAGCGCGACGCATGTCTGACACCTTGCTTCTGGTCGACGACGACTGCGACGTGCTGCGCGCCGTGGGTGACTACTTCGAGCGCCTCGGATATGAGGTGCACCGCGAGGCCACGGGCGACAGCGGCCTCGAGACGTTCGAGCGGGAGCGTCCCGACGTGGTGATCCTCGACCTGCACCTTCCCGACCGGAGTGGGCTGGAGGTGCTGGAGCGCCTGCGCTCGAGCGGCGGCTCGGTCATCCTGCTGACGGGGCAGGGAGATACCGAGACGGCGGTGCGCGCCATGCAGCTCGGCGCGGAAACCTTCCTCGCCAAGCCGGTGGACATGAGCCACCTGGCCGCCGCGACTGCGCGCGTGGGGGAGAAGGTGCGGCTGTCGCGACACAATGCCCTGCTGCGGGCGCGCGGCCGACTGAGCGACGGTCTCGAGACGCTCGGCGCCTCCTCGACCATGAGAGAGCTAGCCCGGCAGATCGAGCTCCTGGCGGCGAGCGAGCGCAGCACGGTGCTCATGACCGGCGAGAGCGGCACCGGGAAGGGCTGGTTGGCGCGCCTGATCCACCAGCTGAGCCCTCGCGCCGCTGGGCCGTTCGTCGAGGTGAACTGCGGCAGGCTGTCGGCGACGTTCCTCGACTCCGAACTGTTCGGCCACCAGAACGGTGCCTTCACGGACGCCAAGGAGCGCCGCCAGGGACTCTTCGAGCTCGCCGACGGCGGGAGCATCTTCCTGGATGAGATCGGCGAGCTGGCGCCCGAGCTGCAGCCCAAACTCCTCAAGGTGCTCGAGACCAGGGCGTTCCGCCGCTTGGGGGGGCGCCACGAGATCAAGGTCGACGTCCGGCTGATTGCCGCCACCAACCGGGACCTGGTGAGCGACGTCAGAGCGGGGCGCTTTCGGGAAGATCTGTTGTACCGCTTGAGCGTGCTCCCGCTGCATGTCCCGCCGCTGCGCGAGCGCTCTCGCGAGGATCGCCTGGCGCTCGTGACGCAGCTTCTCGCTACGCTGCACGCCGAGCTCCCGGGGTGCCCGGGGGGCTGCACCACGGAGGCGCTCGATCGCCTGCTTTCGGCGCCGTGGCCCGGCAACGTGCGGGAGATGCGCAACGTGCTGGAGCGCGCCCTCATCATGGCCCAGGGCGCGGCGGCCATTGGCGTCGAGCACCTGCCCCCGGACCTGCGCAAGGGAGCCGGGGCCACCGACCGGCGCCACGTCCCGCAGGCCCTGGCGGAGGTCGAACGCCACCACATCGAGCGCACGCTGCGTGCCCACGGCGGCAACCGCACGCGGGCGTCTCAGGAGCTCGGCATTTCGCGCGCGACGCTGATCAATAAGATTAAGGTGTACGGGCTCGACCTCTGACGGAGGCGCCTATGGACAAGCCGGAGCTGAAGGAGCACGACGCGATGACCTGCCGCTACTGCGGCAACGAAGAGCGCGCCTCGGAGGGATACCCCTGCTCGGAATGCGGCACGTTCATCTGCCTGATTTGTTCGTTTCGGGGGATCACACGCTGCAAAGCGTGTGAGGCGAAAGCGCACGCCCCGAAGGCCTAGCCGCGGCGCTTGAGGAGCTCGGCGGCGATCTCGTCGGCGGGGCTGCCCAGGGCTTCCGCCAGCTTCTCCACCGCCTGCCGCTCTCCCGGCCAGCTGTTGGTGGCCGCGAGCGCGTCCAGGGCGACTTGACCGATCGCCGTCGTGTGCTCTTCGAGATCCCGGGTGCGGACCGCCACTTCGCGGGCGAGCCACTGCTCCAGCTCGCGCCGCTCGACCTCCAGCTGGCGCTGGCGCAGCGCGCCCTGGAGCGATAGCTCCAGCTCGTCCAGGTCCACAGGCTTGATGAGGTAGTCGTAGGCGCCGAGCTTGAGGCACTCGATCGCGGTGCGGGGCTCGTCGATCGCCGTGAGCATGATGATCGCGAGGTCCGGGTCGTGCGCGAGGGCCTTGGGCACGAGCTCGACCCCGGTCATGTTCGGCATCCGGATGTCGGAGAGCATCAATTCGGGGGTCTCGGTCGCCTGTCGCTCCAGCGCTTCGGCGGCGTTTGCCGCCTGAACCACGCGGTAGCCGAGCCGTGTGAGAAACCGGTCGAGCGCTTGCCGGATACCGTCCTCGTCGTCCACGACGAGGATTTTCGTGGGCTCGCTCTGCGGCTCCGGCTTGGCCATGCGCGCTAACGTACCTGCCGGCCACAAGCCGAGCAAGCCAAGCTCATGACGCCTGTGTCCAACCTCGCCGCGGTTTCCGGAATCACCGTCGGCCACTGGACCGACGCGGTCCGCGCGACGGGGTGCACTGTGGTGCTCGCCCCCGCGGGCGGCATGCGCGCCGCCGCGGCGGTGCGCGGGCGCGCGACCGGGACGCGCGAGCTGGACGCGCTCCATCCGCGGCACGTCGTCGGCCACGTGGACGCGATTCTCCTCACCGGCGGCTCGGCGTTCGGATTGGGCGCAGCGGACGGCGTGATGCGCTGGCTGGCGGAGCGACAGCGCGGGTTTCCCGTGGGGGCGGCTGGCGCCGTTCCGATCGTGCCGACCGCCGTGATCTTTGACTTCGACCTGGGACCAAGCGGGCGCGCCGACCGGTGGCCCATGCCGGACGACGGCTACCGCGCGTGCGACGCCGCCACCGTGGATATCGCTGAGGGATCCGTCGGGGCGGGCACCGGCGCCACCGTCGGCAAGGCGCTGGGGCTGCGCCGCGCGATGAAGGGGGGCGTGGGGACATGGGCAGCGCAGGGTGGGGAGGTGGTCGTGGGTGCGCTGGTGGTGCTCAACTCGGTCGGCAACGTGCTCGGCCCGGCCGGTGAGATTCTCGCGGGGGCGCGCGGGCCTGACGGCAAGCCGGTGGACGCGCTGCGCTACCTCGGCGACGGCGGCGCGCCCCTCGGCGCGGTCGCGGCGTCGGTGGCGGTGGGGGCAGGGCAAAACACCACGCTCGCTGTCGTAGCGACGAACGCGGCACTCGACCGGCCCCAGCTCGAAGGGTTGGCCCACGCGGGCGGCGACGCGCTGGCGCGGCGCATCGTCCCCTACGGCACGTTGTTCGACGGGGACGTCATCTTCGCGGTGAGCACGGCGCAGGTGGCGCCGGCCACGCCGGTTCAGGCCGAGGCGCTCGTAGCGCAGGCAGTCCCGGTTGCCGTGGAGCGCGCGGTGCGGCTGGCGCGCGGGATGCGCGACATCCCCGGTCTCGGGGACGGAGCGGGGTGATGACGGACCGGTTGGAGCGGACGGTGTCCGACCTGCGCCGGAAATGGGTGCCCGACCACCGGCTCGGTGTGTTCGAGGTCAGCGTGGTGGAGGGCGGCGAGGGGGAGGGCCGCAAGCTCGTGGGCGCGACCACGAGTCGCGAAGCACTGGCGGCGGTACAGCGCCTCGCTGCCGAGGCGGGCCTTGGGGTCGAGGTCGCAGCCCTTCCCGCGGCCGCGGTACGAGACGAGCCTGGCGCCGTGGTGACCGCCGCGCTCGCGCCGCTCGTGGAGGCGCCCGCGATCAGCGCCGGGCGGGCCAGCGACGCCCTGCACGGCGAGGCGCTCGCGGTGCTCGAACGGCGCGGCGGGTGGCTGCGAGTGCGGACGACGGACGGCTATCACGCGTGGACACACGCCGGCTACCTCGCGTCCGGCCCGGTCGACTGGCTCGAGGATTGGACCGGCCGGGCTACTGCGCGCGCGGTGCGCGCGGAGCTGCGCTGCGAGGGCTCCCACCTCCAGTTGCCGCTCGGTGCCCGGGTCGCGTTGCGGCTGGACGGGCGCGTGGAGACGGCAGACGGCCGGCTCTGGAATGTCGTGGCGGGCGCCGTGCGCCCGGAGATGGAGTGGCGGGCAGAGGCGACGTTCCTCGCCGCACCCGAGTGGGCGCTCCGCTGGTACGGCGGGGCGCCGTACCAATTGGGGGGCCGGAGCGACTGGGGGATCGACTGCTCGGGCCTGGTGCAGGAGACCTGCGCGGTGCGGGGGACGGTGCTGCCGCGCGACAGCGACCTGCAGTTTCTCGCCGGGCGCGAGGTGCCGCCGGCGAGCGACGGGAGTGGCTACGAGGCGGGTGACCTGCTGTTCTTCGCCGAAGGAGGGCGCGTCGCGCATGTCGCGTTGTGGGCCGGCGCGGGCCGCATCGTGCACTCGGCACTGGCGCGCGGCGGCGTCGGGTCGGACGACCTGCTCGCGGACACGGAGCCGGGCCGTCGGCTGCGTGCCAATCTCGTGGGTGTGCGCCGGGTACGCCCTCCCCATTGACCGCCATTAGTTTTGCGCCATGCGACTCATTCTCTTCGACATCGACGGCACGCTGCTCTGGACCGACGGCGCCGGGCGGCGGGCGATCAAGCACGCCCTCGAGACCGTTGCGGGGACGGCAGGCCCGATCGACAGCTACCGCCTCGACGGCAAGACCGACCCGCAGATCGTGGCTGACCTGCTTTCCCTGGCGGGCCATCCCCGGGCGGACGACGCCGCGCTGGCTGACGCGGTGTGCCGGCGCTACATCGACCTGCTGGCGCAGGAGCTCGAGCGGTCGCCGCACACCGCGCGCCTCCTGCCCGGGGTGGCCGAGCTACTGGCGGGACTCGAGCCGCATGAAGCGGCTGGACGGGCGCTCGTGGGAATCTTGACCGGCAACCTCGCGTCCGGCGCAGCGCTCAAGCTGCGCGCGGCGGGGGTCGATCCTGCGCGCTTCGCGGTCGGGGCGTACGGGTCCGACTCGGGGCGCCGTGCCGATCTGCCGGCGATCGCGCTGGAGCGGGCCGCCGCGCGCACCGGGCGCCGGCTCGGGGGTGGCGACGCCGTGATCGTGGGCGACACGCCTGCCGACGTAGCCTGCGGGCGTCCCATCGGTGCCTTGTCGCTGGCTGTGGCGACCGGGTACTACGATGTGGCGGCGCTCCGCGCCTCCGGCGCGACACACGTGTTCGCGACGCTTGCGGACACCGCCGCCGTGCTCGACGCGCTGCTGGCGTGAGCAAACTGCCCGCGGCCGCGGACGAGCTGGAGGTCAAAGCGCGAGTCGCGGATCCCGCCGCCGTGCGCCGGGCGCTGACGCAGGCGGGGGCGACCCTCGAGTTCTCGGGGGCGATGCTCGATCGCCGCCTCGACCGGGGCGGCAGGCTCAAGGCACGCGACGAGGTGTTGCGGCTGCGGGTGTACCGGCCCGCCGACGGCAGTCCAGCGTACGGCGTGCTCGGCTGGAAGGGTCCGCACAGCGCCCGCCGGGGCTACCGCCACCGCGCCGAGCTGGAGGCGCGCGTCGCCGATCCGGATGCGACGCTCGCGATCCTCGAGCACGCCGGGTTCCGCGTCTCGCTCGAGATCGACCGTACGGTGGAGATCTATCGGCTGCCCGGCGTGGTATTGCGGCTCGAGTGGTACCCGGCGATGGACGTGCTGCTTGAGGTCGAGGGCGGGCCACGGGCCATCGAGCGCGGGATCGTCGCGACGGGTTTGCCGCGGGCGGACTTCCTTCCCGAATCCCTGAAACACTTCACGGCGGAGTACGAGGCCCGCACGGGCAAGTCCGCCCGCGTTGCCCGGCGCCGATGAGCGCGCCCCTCAAAATCCCGATGCCGCTCCGCGTCCCCGAGCTCGCCCCATTCCTGGGCCGGCTGCTCGTGCCGCGGCGCGTCGGGGAACCGTGGATCGCGGTCGACGACATCCGCGAAGAGCTCGCGACCCGCGTCATCGAGCTCGCGGGAGAGGCGCGCGGCGCCGCAGCGCGGGAACAGCGCGACGCGGTGCTCGAAGCCCTGAGCCGGCGCGCCTGGCTCGCTGCATGGGAGCACGCCGTACGGCGCACCGCGGAGCGGGCAGCGCGGGCGCTCGATGATGGCATCGTCCGTGCCGCGCGGCGCGTGCGGATGCCCCGCCGCGAGTGGCGGCGTCGGATTCTCTCAGCCGGGGAGCGCCGCGCGATCGTCGCCCGCCTCGGGAGCGGCGCGGAGCGGTTCGTGGCTGCGCTCGACGCGCTCGCGGCGGCCGCGGCGCACGCCCGCGAGGCCAGTGTCCTCGACAAGGCGGCGCATGCCGAATGGCAGGACGCGCTGCGCGCCACGGCGCGGGTCATCGAAGCGGCGTGGCTCGCGCTCGAAGATGAGCTCGCCCTCGAAGCACGGCGCTGGGCGCCCGAGATCGACGCCGTCGCGAGCTGGCGGCCGCCGCTCTGGCCGCTGCTCCTCCTGTGGGCACCGATCGCCGCCGCACTCATCTGGCTGGGCCTCGTGCTGGGGGGCTATATCGCCGCCCCGCTGTGGCTCGCGGTGCGGCTGGGCTTCTGAGCCTGTGCTCCCCGCCGTGAATGCGCTTGGCGTCGGCGTGGACCTGGTGGAAGTGCCGCGGGTGAGCGCGATCATCGCCGACAAGGGCGCGCGCGTATTCGAGCGCCTGCTTACCCCTGCAGAGCGCGCATACTGCGAGAGCCGGCCCGATCCGGCGACGCACGTCGCGGTCCGGCTTGCCGCTAAGGAGGCGGTGTACAAGGCGCTCCAGGGAAGCGAAGCGGCACGGGGAATCGGCTGGCGCGAGATCGAGGTCACGCGGGGAGCCGACGGGCGGCCTGACGTCGCCCTGTCGGGCGCGGCCGCCGCCCGCGCGGCGGAGCTGCGGGTGCGCCGCGTGCTGCTCTCCCTGTCGCACACCCACCTGGCGGCAGTGGCCGTCGCGGTGCTCGTCGGGGAGTGAGGCGGCCAGCTTGAATTCCCGACAGTTTCACTCTACTTTTTCTGACCTTCTTTCCCGGAAGCCTTCGCATCACTCCTAAGCTGTTCCTTGGCTTGGTGTTGAGTACCTGGTGCGTCACCCCGCTGGTGGCGCAGCGGGAGGATTCGGTCGTGGTGGCGCGGCGGGTGGTCGCCGCGACGTCACTGGCGGCGAAAGAGTACGCGGCCGGGGTGGCGCCGAACGGCGGCCGCGTGGTTGCCCCCCAGGAGGTCGAGGAGGCCGGCCAGTTCCTGGATGCCGCGTTGCTCGACGTGCCTTCGCTGCCACGACCGGTGCGCGCTGCAGCGGACACCGGTCTGCGCGCGCTGCGGGCGATGATCGACCGCCACGCTCCCCCCGACTCGGTCGGGCATCGCGCTGCGATCCTGGTGCAGCGCATCGCGGCGGCGGTGGGCGGTGCGCTCGAGCCGTTCCCGCTGCAGCCGCCATCGCTCGCGCGGGGCGAAGTCGTGTATCGGGAGCAGTGCATCCAGTGCCACGGCGCGACTGGGCGCGGCGATGGTCCCAAGTCCAAGCAGCTGACGGGCCCACCCCCGGCCGATCTCGGGGACACCGCGGGGCTTGCCGGGGTCTCGCCCGTGGACATGTACCGCAAGATCGCGATCGGCGTAGCAGGCACCGGCATGCCCGAATACGCCGAGGCGCTGTCACCCGAGGATCGCTGGGCGCTCACCACGTACATCGCGACGCTGCGCGCCGCTCCGGGGATGGCCGGCGAGGGCGAGGGGTGGTACGCGGCGCAGTGCGCCTCCTGCCATGGCGCCACCGGGCGGGGCGACGGCCCGCTCGCTGCTACGATGTCGGTGCGGCCGCCGGCGCTCGCTGATCTCGCGGTGCAGGCGCGGTTTTCGGACGACGATCTCGTGCAGTTGATTCTCCACGGGCGGCCCGGGACGCCGATGCCCGGGTTCGCGCGCACGCTCGACCCGGGGGCGGTGCGCGCCATCGTGGCGTTCCTGCGAGTCCTCCCCACCGCCGAGCGCCAGCACGGCCGGCCGTCGCCGACCGCGGCGGTGTTCTCCGAGGTCCGCAGCAAGATCGATTCGGCGGTGGCGCGACGCTCCGACAAGATGGCGTTCGACGCCTATCTGACCTTCGAGCAGGTCGAGACGGCCGTACGGGCGCACAACGCTGCGCTCGCGGGAGAGCTCGAGGACGCGTTCGCGACGTTCCGGGCCCGCGCGGCGGCGGGCGCCGCCCCGGACGAGCTGCAGGCATGCCGGGCCCGGCTGCTCTCGGGGCTCGAGCGCGCCGAGCGCCTCGTAGCGGATCAAACGTCGAGCGCGAACCTATTCACCGAATCGTTCGTGCTCATGCTGCGGGAGGGATTCGAGGCGATCCTGATCGTGGCCGCCCTCATGACGTTCCTGGCGCGGGCGGGGGCGATGGAGCGGCGGCGCGACGTGGCGAAAGGAGCGTGGCTCGCCGTGGCCGCGAGCGTGGTGACGGCCGCAGTGATCGAGATGCTATTTCAGATCACTCCCGGACAGCGCGACGCCCTGGAAGGGGCCACCATGCTCGTCGCGACGGCCGTGTTGTTCTACGTGAGCTACTGGCTGCTCTCGAAGATCGAAGTGGCCAAGTGGAACGCGTTCGTGAAGGGGCGGATGGAGGACGCGCTCTCCACGGGCTCGAGCTTCGCGCTCGGGTCGGTGGCCTTCCTCGCCGTATACCGCGAAGGCTTCGAGACGATCCTGTTCTACAAGGCGCTACTGACGTCCGCCGGCTCAGCTCAGGGAGGGGGCGGTACGGTGGCCGTGGCGGCCGGTGTGGCGGCGGGGGCGATCGGCCTGGTTGTGATCTACCTCGCCATCAATCGGTTCGGGGTGAAGATCCCGCTACGTCCATTCTTCGGCGTCACGAGCGCAATGCTCTACTACATGGCGTTCGTGTTCGCGGGCAAGGGCATCGCGGATTTGCAGGAAGGGGGCTTGGTGCGGACCACGGTGCTCGATTGGGCGCCGCGCGTCCCCGTGCTGGGCATCTATCCCACCGTCGAGTCGCTCGCGCTCCAGGGCCTTCTCCTAGCGGCCCTGCTCTTCGCCGTTGTCTGGCTGCAACGCCGCCGGCTCATCGCGGCCGCCGAGCGCAGGCCGTCGTTCCCCTAAACGTCGCGCCCCGGCCTAAGTTACGACCGCCGGCGCCGGGGTGCGGGTGAGCCGCGCCGGGACTGGGACGGGAACGGGGTCGGGCGCAGAGAGTCGCACCATCACCACCACGCCCGCGATCACCACGAGCACACTCGTCACCTGCGCCAGGGACAACGGCCCGAAGAAGCGGTCGTCCTTCGCGCGCACGATCTCGACGAAGAAACGCTCCACGCCCGCGACGACGAGATACACCCCGAAGCGCCAGCCGAGTGCGTGCCGGTGCGTGCGCAGCTTCCACAGCCACGCGAATGCCAGCAACATCAGCGTGGTCTCGTACAGCTGCGTCGGGTGGACCGCCACGACCTCGAGCGGGTTCGTGCCCGCGGGGAATGACACGTGCATCTGGCTCAGGTTGGCGACTGTCGTGGGCGGGAGCCCCTGCGGGAACTTCATTCCCCAGGGTAGCGCCGTCGGGATTCCGTAGTCGTCGTTCACGACGAAGCAGCCCACGCGCCCGAGGGCGTAGCCGAGCGGCAGGGCCGCGGCGACGAGTTCCATCGTGTAGCGCGGCGGCACGCGCAGCCGCCAGCCATTCAGCAGCACCGCCGCCACCCCGCCCAGGAAGCCCCCATACCAGACGAAGCCGCCGCGCCGGAAGAACGCCTCCCAGTCGCGCGTCGCGACCACGTACCACAGCTTCGCGCCGACCAGTCCCCCGATCACCGCCGCGATGATGATGTCGGCTGCGTAATCCTCCCCCAGCCCGCGCTGCCGCAGCTCGAGCTGGATCGCCCACCCGGCCATCAGGAACGCAACCATCATCATGATGCCGTAGCCGGTGAGGGAGATGGGTCCGAGGTGCAGGACGAACGGATAGATGGTCATGGGTGTGGGGTGAGGTCGGGAAGGGTGGCCGGCTCCAGTCCCGGGAGCGGCAGGTCGGCACGGGCGTCGAGTGTCCAGTCGCTGCGCTCGCCCAGCCCGAGGCGGTACCAGCCGGCGCGCGCGATCATCGCGGCGTTGTCGGCGTTTAGGCGAGGGCTCGCGACGGCGACGCGGGCGCTGCCCGCCAGTCGCCGCGCGGCGAGCTCGGCGAGGGCGCGGCTGCAGGCCACCCCGCCCCCGAGCAGCGCGGTACGATAGCCCGTCGCCTGGATCGCGCGCTCGAGCTTGGTCACGAGCACGTCGAGGACCGCGTCTTGGAACGCCCGGGCGAGGTGCGGCCGGTCCCGCTCGAGGTCGTCGGAGCCGCGCACGGCGTGCAGCACCGCCGT
>QHTZ01000026.1 GCA_003221005.1 Gemmatimonadota bacterium | reverse complement strand
AGAGCCGGTGCGGATCTTCTTCATGCTGGCGGGCCCGGAGTCATTGTCTGGTGCGCACGTGAAGGCGCTGAGCCGCATCTCGCGACTCGTGCGGCGCGAGCCCATCCGGGTCCGGCTCCTGAACGCCCGGACGCCCGAGGAGTTCTACCGCGTGCTGTGCGAGGCGGAGGGAGCACAGGGCACTTGAGCGCCACGAGTCTGCGGACGCACCTCGGCGGGGCGTTGCGGGCAGAGCACGTGACACAGCGGGTGCGCCTCGGCGGCTGGGTGCACCGCCGGCGCGATCTCGGGGGCATCGTCTTCATCGATCTGCGTGATCGCGCGGGCCTGGTGCAGGTCGCGTTCGGACCAGACTGGGCGTCCCCCGACGTGCTAGCGCGCGCCGGGAGCCTGGGAGGCGAGACCGTGGTGCTCGTCGAGGGAGAGGTGGTGGCGCGGCCCGCGGGTGCCAAGAATCCGGAGATGGCGACCGGGGACATCGAGGTCCATGCCACAGGCCTGACCGTGATCAGCGTGGCGGCGACGCCGGCGATCCCCGTCGCGCGGGCGAAGGGAGACGAGCTACCCGCCGAGGAGCTGCGCCTCAAGCACCGGCACCTCGACCTACGGCGTCCCGAGCTCCAGGCCAATCTGATGCTGCGCCACCGCTTGCTGCAGCAGGCGCGCCGCACCCTCTCCGAGCTCGGCTTCCTCGAGATCGAGACGCCGATCCTCACGAGGCCCACGCCCGAAGGCGCGCGGGACTATCTCGTGCCGTCGCGGGTGCGGGGTTCGACCGCTATTTCCAGATCGCGCGCTGCTTTCGTGACGAGGACACCCGTAACGACCGCCAACCGGAGTTCACACAAATCGATCTCGAAGCGTCGTTCGTGACGCAGGCTGACGTCCTCGGGTTCGTCGAGACGGTGCTGGTGGCGCAGTGGGCGGAGGCCGGACAGCGTGTGGCGAGCCCCTTCCCGCGCCTCGCCTACCGCGAAGCGATGGAGCGCTACGGCAGCGACAAGCCCGACCTGCGCTACGACTTCCCGATCGCCGACTGGACGGCGCAGGTGCGCCCCCTGGGCGTGCCGTTCTTCGAATCAGCGCTCCGGGACGGCGCGCGCGTGCGCGGCCTCGCGGTGCGGGGTGGCGGAGCGCTCTCCCGTAAGGACGTGGATCAGCTCGCAGCGGCCGCGAAGCAGCTTGGAGGGGCAGGCCTCGCCTGGGCCAAGCGCCAGGGCGACCAGATCACCGGTTCGGTCGGCAAGCACTTCACGGTCGAGGCGCTGGGGCAGCTCGGCGCGGGCGACGGGGACGCGGTCCTGATGACCGTGGGCCCCGACCGCGTGACCTCGCCGGTGCTCGACCGCGTGCGGCAGGAGGTCATCCGGCGGCTCGCGCCCCAGCCCAAGGCCGAGCACGCCTTCGCGTGGATCGTGGACTTCCCACTGTTCGAGCCGGAGCCCGACACGGGGCGGCCGGTGTTCGCCCATCACCCCTTCACGGCGCCGCACCCCGAAGACCTGGAGCGCCTGGACAGCGATCCGTTCGCCTGTCGGGCGCTGCACTACGACGCCGTGTACAACGGCAATGAGCTGGGATCCGGCTCCATCCGGATCGTCGATCCCGCCGTGCAGCGCACGGTCTTCAAGCATCTGGGGATGTCGGCGGCTGAGGCCGAAGGGCGGTTCGGCTTCCTGCTCGCGGGGCTCGCCGCCGGCGCGCCGCCGCACGGCGGGTTTGCGATCGGCTTCGACCGCGTCGTCATGTTGCTCGCTGGCGCGGCGAGCCTACGCGACGTGATCGCGTTCCCCAAGACGACGGCCGCCCGCGCGCTGTTCGAGGGCGCGCCCAGCCCCGCCAAGCCCGCCGACATCGCCGCGCTGCACATCGAGGTGAAACGACCATGAGCGACGACGTCATCCAGCGGCTCTCGGCGGAAGGGGTTGACCCGTTGGCCCTGGCCGGCGTGAACGATGGCAATCTCGTGGAGCTCGCCAAGCGAATGGGCGTGCGCGTGTCGCTGCGGGGCGACACGCTGTCGCTGGGCGGCTCCCCGGAAGCAGTGGAGCGCGCGACTCTCGTGGCACAGGCCCTGGTGGACCTCGCCCGCATGGGGGAGGTGCTGAGCGTGGAAGACGTGGACCGGCTCGTGAGCGGGGAGCGTCAGGCTCCGTCGGGAGACGGTGGCCCCGTGGGAGCGGGAGGCGAGTTCAAGATCATCCTGCCGGGCCTGCGGCGCGTCATCCAGCCGAAGACGGCGGGCCAGCGGCAGTATCTGCGCGCGATCGCCCAGCACGACATCGTCGTGGGCATCGGGCCGGCGGGCACGGGGAAGACGTATCTCGCGGTCGCGGCGGCGGTGGACGCGCTGGCGCGGAAGCGGGTGCGCCGCATCATTCTGGCCCGCCCGGCGGTGGAGGCGGGGGAGAGCCTGGGGTTCCTCCCAGGCGACCTCCAGGAAAAGGTGGATCCCTACCTGCGGCCGCTGTACGATGCCCTCGAAGACATGGTGCCGCGCGACCGCATACAGAAGGCGCTCGAGACGCGCACCATCGAGATCGCTCCGCTGGCCTACATGCGCGGCCGCACGCTCTCCGACGCGTTCGTGATCCTCGACGAGGCCCAGAACGCCACCGGGATGCAGATGAAGATGTTCCTCACGCGCCTCGGGGTGAACTCGCGCGCGGTGATTACAGGGGACAAGACCCAGATCGACTTGGTGAACCGCGAGGACTCGGGGCTGCTCCAGGTCGAGCGCATCCTCCCCGGGATCGAGGGGATCGGATTCTGCTACCTCGACGACAGCGACGTGGTCCGCCATCGCCTGGTGCGGGACATCATCCGAGCCTACGCGGAAGACGCCCAGGGCTGACGTGAGACTCCCCACCAAGGAGCAGGTGCGCTACCACGCCGAGCGCTGGGCCTGGGTACCAGGGCTGGCGCTGCTCGCGTTTCTCCTCTTTCCCTCGAGCTCGATTGATGTGGCGCCGCTGCTGGAGGAGCGGGTGGCCCTCCGCGACGTGGTCGCACCGTTCACCTTCTCCGTGAACAAGACCGACCAGGAGCTGGCGCGCGAGGCCGAGGAGCTCGCGGGCACCGTCAAGCCGATCTACCAGTTCGAGCAACGCGCGCTCGACAGTGCCACCTCCGCGATGCACGTCTTCTTCGCCCGGATCGCGGCGGCGTCGGGGCAGGGCGCGCCAGGCATCACGCGCGCGGCGCGGGATCTGGGTGTGGCCCTGACCCCGCTGGAGGCGAGCTATCTCGCGAACGGCAAGAAGCGGCGCAACGTCGAGGCCGCGCTCGCCGACCTCTTTGATCACACCCTCGCAGTCGGGGTCACCAGGTGATGTCGTACGCGCAGTATCTCGCGCGCGCCCGGCTCGCCCACCCCGACAAGGGCTCGGCCGCGGGAGACGCCGTGTACGTGCTGCTGGCCGGACACTTCTTCCGGCCCACCCTGGTGCCGAACACCGTCGAAACGGAGCGCCGGCGCGACGAGCTGCGCCGCAGTGTGGACCCCACGAAGTACGTGGTGCGCGCTGGCGAGCGCATCGTCGGCGCCCACGAGGTCGTGACGAGCGAGGCCCACGAGCGCCTGGTGGCACTCCAGCAGGAGCTGCTGCGCCGCGGCGCGGCGACCAGTCGGTCGGGCCTCGGCGTCCTCGGCCCGATCCTGCGCGACAGTCTGGTGCTCGGGATATTCTGGGTGCTGCTCTTGTTTTACCGGCGTGAGACCTATCGCGAACCGCGGCAGGTGGCGCTTGTCGGGTTCCTCTTCGCCGCTGCCATCGCGGGTGGGGCGGCCATCTCGCGGTGGGCGCCGCAGCATCCCGTGCTCATCCCGCTGCCCTTCACGGCGATGATGCTCACCGTGCTGTTCAACGGCCGCGTGTCCATGATCGCAGCGATGATCCTCGCCGTGGTCATCGGGATCCAACCCGTGTTTCACGACTCGCCCGCCCTGTTCTTCTGCGTGGTGGGCGGCGTCTCGGCCGCCCTCTCCATTCGGGTGCTGCGGCGGCGCAGCCACCTCGCCGTGGTCGTGCTCATGGTAGGCGCCGGGTTCTTCGCCGGCGCCGTGGCCATCGGCCTGACCGGCGCCTGGACCGTGGGCGAGACGCTGTTGCGCGCGCTGCTCGGGACGGCGAACGGACTCGTCTCCGCCGGGCTTACGTTGCTGCTCCTCCCGGTGGCCGAGGCGCTGACGCACATTACGACCGACCTCACGCTGCTCGAGCTCTCCGATCCCAGCCGGCCGCTGCTGCGACGCCTGTCGCTCGAGGCGCCCGGCACCTATGCGCACAGCATCGCGATGGCGAACCTGGTGGAAGCGGCCTGCAACCGGGTCGGCGCGAACGGCCTGCTGGGGCGCGTGGGGTGCTACTACCACGACGTCGGCAAGGTGAAGAACCCGCAGTACTTCGTCGAGAACCAGACGCGCGGCAACAACCCCCACGACCGCCTCGACGCCCGGCAGTCGGCCGAGATCATCCGGGCGCACGTGACCGACGGACTCGCCCTCGCCGCCGACGCGCGGCTCCCGGACGTCGTGGCTGCCTTCATTCCTGAGCATCACGGCACGAGCGAGATCACCTATTTCTTCGACCGCGCCAAGAAGAGCGGGTCGGGCGCCGCGCCGCGCGCCGCGGATTTCGTCTATCCGGGGCCCAAGCCCCGCTCGATCGAGACGGCGGTGACCATGGTCGCGGACTCTGTGGAAGCGTCGCTGCGGGTGCTGGAAGACCTCACGCCCGAGAAGATCGAGGAGGCGATCAACCACATCATCCGCACCAAGCTGAACCAGGGGCAGCTGGACGAAGCCCCGATCACGTTGCAGCAGATCCACCAGGTGAAGGAAGAGTTCGTGCGCAGTATCACCGGGATGTATCACAACCGCATCGACTATCCGGAGTCCAGTGGCGGGATCTCGGCGACCTGGCAGCCGGCGGCCCGGGGCTGAGCGCCGGCTGGCGCGCGCCGCGCGGCGCGTGCTGGTGTGGGAAGGCGCGCCCCGCACCCGGGTCGAGCTCACGCTCGTCGGCCCCACTGAGATGCGGCGCCTCAACCGGCGCGCGACGGGGCGACGCCGCCTCACCGACGTGATCGCCTTCGCGCTGCCGCAACCCGACGGGGCGCTGATCGGGGATGTGTACCTCTGTCCCGCTGCGGCGCGGGCCTGGGTGAGCAACGGGGGAAGAGGGAAGGGCGAAGGGGGAGCGGTGGAGGAGGAGCTAGTGCGGCTCGCCGTGCACGGCACGCTTCATGTGCTCGGCTACGATCACCCGGAGGGCACCGGTCGCACCCGCTCCCCGATGTGGCGCCGGCAGGAGGCCTACGTGCGCCGCCTGCTCGCGCGGGAGGGCTGATGCTCACCGCCACCGCCTTCCTCATCGGCGGCGTCGCTGCGGCGCTGATCGCGGCCCTCTGGGCGGGTCTCCTCGCCCTGGGCGAGGAGGCGGCCGTGGGCGAGGCCCTGCACACGCTCGGGGACGCGCCGCCGGCGACGACGGGCGCCCGGGTGCCACTGCACCGGGCCCTCCACGTCGCCCGCCTCGCCCTGCTCGTGCTCGGCGCGGTTGCCGCGGGCGACGTGCTCGCGTGGTGGGTGCGGCCGTGGTCCGAGGCGATCATCGATCTGGCGCTCGCCACGGGCTTCCTGTTCGTCGTGGGAGACGCGCTGCCACGCAGCCTCGCGCGCCTCGCTCCTGAGGTCGCGGCGGCGGCGCTCCCGCTGGCGCGCCGCACCCTGTCTCCGTTCCATCCCTTGCTGTGGCTGCTCGCCTGGGTGGACCGCGGCCTCCACGCGCTCGTCAACACGCCGCGCCCGCTCGAGCCCGAGCTCGGCGTTGCCCAGCGGGACATGCTGCTGGGCGTGTTCACGCTCGCCGACACGACCGTGAGCGAAGTCATGACGCCCCGCCTCGACATGGTGGCGGTCGACCAGGGTGCCTCGCTCGACGAGCTGCTGGCGCTGTTCCGCACGAGCGCGCACTCCCGCCTCCCGGTGTACGACGGTACGCCCGACAACATCGTCGGTGTCGTGTACGCCAAGGACCTCGTGCCCGCCGCGACGGGGATGAGCGACGCCGGCGGCCGCTGGCAGGAGTTGATCCGGCCCGCCGCCTACGTCCCGGAGAGCAAGACGCTCGACAATCAGCTGCGCGAGTTTCAGCGCGGCCCCGCGCACCTCGCGATCGTGGTGGACGAGTTCGGCGGGACGTCCGGGCTCATCACTCTCGAAGACGTGCTCGAGGAGGTCGTAGGCGAGATCCGTGACGAGCACGACGTCGAGACCGCGCCCGCGATCCGCCGGGACGGGGACCGGTACTGGGTGGACGGCCGCGTCACCCTCGACGACTTGTCGCTCGCCCTGGGCCGGTCCTTCGAGCATCCAGATGTGTCGACGGTGGGCGGGCTGATCTACTCGGCGTTGGGACGCGTGCCGCGGCAAGGTGAGGAGTTGACGCTCGACGGCTTCCGCGTCGTGGTCGAGCGGGTGGAGCGACGCCGCGTCACACGCGTCTATTTCGAGCGGCAATGATCGCCTCCTTGGTAGCGCTACTCCTAGGCCTCGTGTTGGCGGGCGCGGCCGCCACGATCGCCGTCGCCGCGGCGGCGGTGAGCCAGGTGGAGCTGAGCCGCTGGGTCGCGTACCGGTTGCGCGGCATGGGCGCGGCGGCGAGCGTGCTCGACAACCCGGGCCGCGTCCTCGCCGTCGCGAACGCCGTGAACACGCTGGGGATTGTCTGCGCCGCCGCTGCGGTGCCGGCGCTGCTGGCGCAGACCACTCCGACGTTTCTCGGCGTGTTCACGGTCACCGTGGGGGTCCCGCTCTTTGTCAGTGCGGCGTACCTCGTGCCCCGCGTGGTCGGCCGGCGCTGGGCCGAGCCGATCGTGACCCGCGCCGTCCCGTGGCTGGAGCGTGCCGGGCGCCCGCTCGCCCCCTTCATTCCCCGCCGCGACCCCTCGGCCCGTACCACGCTCGCCGCCGTCCTCTCGGGCGCCGACACTGAGGCGCTCGCTGCGGCCGACGAGATCGCGGTCGTTTCCGCCGTGCTCGCGTTCGCGGATTGGCCCGTGAGAGAGCTGATGACCCCGCGCACGGCGATTGTTGCGCTCCCGGAGGGAACGCCCGCCGCGGAAGCGGCGCACGTCTGTGCTCAGGCCGGGTACAGCCGTTACCCCGTGTATCGCGGCTCACTCGATGAGGTGATCGGGGTGGCGCACGCCTTCGACCTGCTCACGTTGCAACCCGACGATCCCATACCGGCTCGACCGGCGATCACCGTGCCCGGCACCACACGAGCCGCCGACCTGATGCTCGAGATGCAACGCGGGCGCGGCCACCTGGCGGTGGTGCTGGACGAGTTCGGCGGCACGGCGGGGGTGGTGACCCTTGAGGACCTCACGAAGAACCTGGTGGGGGAGATTTTCGGGGACATTCCCGAAGAGCCGGGCGCGCCCCCCGTGCGGGTGGTTGAGCTCGAGGGGAACGCGCCGGGGGCCCGACTCCAGGAACTCTTCGGCCTCGCCGTCGGCGGACCTGGGGCACAAACCGTCGGGGGCCTGCTGGTGCAAGCGCTCGGTCGGATCCCGCGTGCGGGTGAGCGCTTTCTGCTGCGGGGCGTCGAGTTCGACATCCTCGCCGCCACGTCCACTCGCGTCGAGCGCCTGCTCGCGCGTCGGGGCCCGGTGCGGACGGTGCCGCTCGGCCGCGCCGAGGATCGGAAGTGAGCGTTATCTTCGTGGACGGGATCCTCGATGGGCTCGAGCGCCGGGACCCCACGGCGCTGGCGCGGGCCATCAGTCTCGTGGAGAACCAGCGTGATGGCTTCGAGCGCGTGCTGGCGCACGCATATGCACGGGTGGGGCGCGGTGGGGCGAGGCGCATCGGCATCACCGGACCGCCGGGTGCGGGGAAGAGCACGCTCGCCGAGCGGCTGATTCAGCAGTTGCGGGGAGAGGGCCGACGCGTCGGCGTCATCGCTGTCGACCCGACGAGCCCTTTCACGGGTGGTGCGCTGCTGGGTGATCGCATCCGCATGGAGTCTACGAGCGTCGACTCGGGCGTCTTCATCCGGTCGATGGCTACACGCGGCTCACGCGGCGGCCTCGCGACCACGACCGAGGAAGTGGCTGATCTGCTCGAGGCGTTTGGGTTCGAGCGCATCCTGATCGAGACCGTCGGGGTCGGACAGACGGAGCTCGACATCGCACGTACCGCCGAGACGACGGTGCTGGTCCTGGTGCCTGAGTCGGGCGATGGCATCCAGACGCTCAAGGCGGGCGTGATGGAGATCGCCGACATCTACGTGATCAACAAAAGTGACCGTCCCGGCGGAGACAGACTCCGGCAGGAGGTCGAGGTGATGCTCGGCCTGCGGCGCGGCAATGCGTTCCGGCATGTGGCGCAACATCGGCGGTCGGACAGTTGGACAGTCGGACCGTCGGACGTTACAGCGCCGTCTCGGTCCGACCGTCCGACCGTTCGACCGTCCGACGGGTGGGAGCCTCCCGTACTGTCTACGGTCGCAACGAAGGGGGAGGGGATCGCTGACCTCGCCGCCGCGCTCGATCGCCACTTCACCTACCTTCAAGCGAGCGGCCAGCGGGACGCGCGCCGCCGGCAGCGGCTGCGCGACCGGCTGCGGGCGGTTGTGGAGCGTACCCTACGCCAATGGGTGTGGGACGCTACGCGCGCAGACGAGCTCGTCACCGAGCGGCTGGATGACGTCGCCGAGGGCCGAACGAACCCTTATGACGTGGCGGCCGAGATCTTGCACCAGTTGAAGGGCGGAGCACTGCCGTGAGCGGAATCGAGCGGAAGGCCGTTTACACGTGGGACGATCTCGCGGGGTTCGACCCCGCGCGTCAACTCGGGCGGCCTGGCGAGTACCCCTTCACGCGCGGGATTCATCCCACGATGTACCGCGGCCGCCTGTGGACGATGCGCCAGTTCTCAGGGTTCGGCACAGCCGAGGACACGAACCGCCGCTACAAGTTTCTGCTCGACCACGGTCAGACTGGGCTGTCGGTGGCATTCGACTTTCCCACGCTGATGGGCTACGACTCCGACCATCCACGGGCGGAAGGCGAAGTCGGCAAGTGCGGGGTCGCGATCTCCTCCCTGGCGGACATGGAGGACCTGTTTCGCGGGATCCCGCTCGACCGCGTCTCGACGTCGATGACGATCAACGGTCCCGCGGCGATGCTGTTCTGTTTCTACGTCGCGGCAGCCGAACAACAGCATGTGCCGATAGCCAAGCTCCAGGGCACCGTGCAGAACGACATGCTTAAGGAGTACATGGCGCAGCACGCCTGGGTGTACCCCGTCGAGCCGGCGCTGAAAATCATCGTCGACATGTTCGAGTGGTGCGCCCAGCACGCGCCGCTCTGGAACACGATTTCCATCTCGGGCTACCACATCCGCGAAGCAGGCGCGACGGCGGCGCAGGAGCTCGCGTTCACGCTGGCGAACGGGTTTACGTACGTGGAGCGAGGGCTCGCGCGGGGCCTCGACGTGGATGCGTTCGCCCCACGCCTCTCGTTCTTCTGGGACATCCACAACGACCTGTTCGAGGAGATCGCGAAGCTGCGTGCGGCGCGGCGGATCTGGGCGCGGCACATGCGCGAGCGCTACGGTGCCAAGAACCCCCGCTCCTGGATGATGCGGTTCCACAGCCAGACCGCGGGTGTTACGCTGATGGCCCAACAGCCCCAGAACAACATCGTACGGGTCGCCTACCAGGCGCTCGCGGCCGTGCTCGGCGGTACGCAGTCGCTGCACACGAATTCGCTCGACGAAACGCTGGCGCTCCCGACGGAGCAGGCCGTGCAGCTGGCACTGCGGACCCAGCAGATCATTGCGCATGAGACCGGCGTCCCCGAGGTCGCCGACCCGCTCGGCGGCTCGTACTACCTGGAAGCGCTCACGGATCAGATGGAGCGGGAAGCCGAAGCGCTGTTCGCGGAGATCCAGTCGGTCGGAGGCGTGGTGAAGGGAATCGAGAGCGGGTGGTTCCAGCGCCAGATCGCCCGCTCGGCGGACCGGTTCCAGCGCGAGGTCGAGACCGGCGAGGGGATCATCGTGGGCGTGAACGACTTCATCAGCGAGGACGACCACCCGGTGGAGGTCCTGAAGATTTCGAATGACGCGGAGGACACCCAGCGGCGCCGGCTGGCGCGGCTGCGGGCCGAGCGCGACAACAGGCTGATAGCTGGTCGCCTCGATGCCCTGCGCCAGGCTGCCGAGGGCGACCACAACGTGATCGGCCCGATGCTCGACTGCGCCCGGGCCTACGCCACGCTGTACGAGATCCGGCACGCGCTAGAACAGGTATACGGCGCCTATCGCGAGCCGGTGTTCTTCTGAGCGTGACCGCCCTTCCCAGCCTGTCCACAGAAGGGGTCGTGCGCCAGGCGATCCACCGCCTCGCGCGCGTCACGCCCGGGCCGTACGAGGTGGTGTCCTGCTACCTGAAGCTCGAGCCCCGTGACAAGACTCGGGGAAAGTACCTGATCAAGATGAAGAACCGCGTGCGCGAGGCGCTCGCGGCGCTCGACCGCGAGGGGCTCAAACACGCTCAGCGGGAGAGCGTCGCGGCGGATCTGGAGCGGGTGCGTCACTTCTTCGAGGAGCCCGCTCGCCTGCCGCCGGCGCGCGGCATCGCGATCTTCGCCTGCACCCCCCTCGCGCTGTTCGAGGCGATCCCGCTGCCGCACGTGCACCTCGTCTACGATCGCACCGCGGCGCGGTTCTTTGAGGTGACGGCGTACGACGTCACGGAGCTGCCGGCGCTCGTGCAGCCGGCGAGCCGGACCGCCAAGTTCCACGGCGCCAACGAGGTGATGGGCCGGCCTCGCCGCAAGGGTGGGAGCGCCGGGGAGCACAACTACCATCAGCGGATCCGCGAGGAGAAGCACCGCCTGTACGCCGCCGTCGCCGACCGCGTGTTTCAGTTGCACAGCGAGCGCCCGTTCGCGGGCCTGGTCGTCGCAGGGATCGGCGTGGATGCGGCGGCGCTGTTGCCGCACCTGCACACCTACCTGCACGACCTCGTCCTGGGCGTCGTGAAGCTCAACCGCAAGAGCGTGACGGCCGCCCAGGTGCGTGAGGCGGCGCTCACCTTGCGCGAGGAACGGGAGCGCGCCTGGGAGCGCGCCCATGCCGAAGCCGCGCGCGAGGGGCTGGCCACGGGCTGGGCGGTGAACGGCATCGAGCCCACCCTCAAGGCGCTGGAGCGTGGGCAGGTGCGTACGCTGCTCGCGGATGGACACGACGACGATCCCCGCATCGACGACGCGATCGAGGAAGCGCTGGCCCAGCGGGCGCAGGTCGACGTGCTGTACGACGAGCGCGCGCGCCGTGCCGTCCAAGGCCTCGCCGCGCTGCTGCGGTTCCGACGCTGATGGCGGCGACCGCGGGGCGGAGCTCGCGGCGTCCCATCCGCGTGCTCGTGGCAAAGCCCGGGCTCGATGGTCACGACCGCGGCGCCAAGGTGGTGGCTGCCGCGCTGCGCGACGCGGGAATGGAAGTGATCTATACGGGGCTGCACCAGACCCCGGAGCAAATCGCCCAGGCCGCGATCCAGGAGGACGTGGACGTGGTCGGCCTCTCGATCCTCTCTGGGGCGCACATGACGCTGTTTCCGCGCGTCAAGAAGCTGCTCGACCAGGCCGGCCGGTCCGACATCCTCCTCACCGGCGGCGGGATCATCCCTCCCGAGGACGTCGCCGCCCTCGAGCAGCAGGGGGTCGGCCGGCTGTTCGGCCCGGGCACACCGACCTCCGAGCTCGTGAAGTACATCGAGGAATGGGCCGCTCAGCGTGTGTCCGCGTAGCCCCCGTCTCCTTTGACCCGCCTCAAGACGCTGACCGCTGAGTATCGCAAGCTCAAAACGCGCCTGGAGGAGGGGGGCGGCCCTGACAAAGTTCGGCGTCAGCACGAGCAGGGCAAACTCACGGCGCGCGAGCGAGTCGCCGGGCTGCTCGACCGCGGCGGTCCCTGGTTCGAGGTCGGGCTACTCGTCGCCCACGACCAGTACGACGGTCAGGCGCCGGCGGCGGGCGTAGTCACCGGAATCGGGGTGATCGCCGGTCGGCCGGTCGTGGTCGTGGCGAACGACGCCACGGTGAAGGCTGGCTCCTGGTGGCCCGAAACGATCAAGAAAATCCTGCGGGCGCAGGAAATCGCCATGCGCCAACGGATTCCGATCGTGTACCTCGTGGATTCGGCCGGCGTCAACCTCCCGTATCAGGGCGGCGTGTTTCCCGGACAGTATGGCGCGGCGCGCATCTTCTACTACAACTCGATCATGCGACGCTACCTGCACGTCCCGCAGATCGCCGCCGTCATGGGTCCGTGCATCGCCGGCGGGGCGTACCTCCCGGCGCTGTCCGACGTGATCTTCATGGTCGAGGGCACTTCGTTCATGGGATTGGGTGGCCCGAACCTGGTGAAGGGCGCGACCGGCCAGACCGTCGACGCCGAGTCTCTGGGCGGGGCGCGAACCCACACCGCCGTGAGTGCGGTGGCGCACTACCGGGCCAAGAACGACGCGGATTGCCTCCAGCGGATTCGGGCGTACGTCGAGCGCCTGCCCGTTGCCCAGGCCCCGCGCCCCGCAGCCTCGCGGGCGCAGCCCAAGCGCGACCCCGCTCAGCTGTACGACCTGTTGCCCGCCGATCACCGGATGAGCTACGACATGCGGGCAGTGCTCGACTGCGTGCTCGACGCCGGACAGCTGGACGAGTTTCAGCCGGAGGTCGGTCCCGAGATCATCTGCGGCCACGGCGCGGTCGCCGGGCATCCCGTCGCGCTGATCGCCAACCACCGCGGCGTGATCAAGGGGCGGCAGGGCCAGCCGCCCAAGATCGGCGGCATCATCTACACCGAGAGCGCCGAGAAGACCGCGTACTTCATCGAGACGGCCGATCGCGAACGCCTGCCCCTCCTGTTCCTTCAGGACGTCTCGGGCTTCATGGTGGGGGTGGAGGCGGAGCACTCCGGCATCATCCGCGCGGGTGCGCGCTTCGTGGAAGCCATGGCCACGGCGACGGTGCCGAAGATTGTCCTCACCCTGAACCACGCCTCCGGCGCCGGCTACTACGCGATGGCGGGGCAGGGGTTCGATCCCGATTTCATCGCGTCGTGGCCCACGGGGCGTATGGGTGTGATGGAAGGGGAATCGGCGGTCCAGGCCGTGTACGGAGACAGCGTTGCCGATCCGGACGTCGCCCCGGCCGTGGACGCGATGCGCGCGGATTACGAGCGTGAGCTCGACGCGAAGTTCGCGGCGGCGCGTGGCTTCGTCGATGCGCTGATCGCGCCCGAGGAGACGCGCGACGTCCTCGCTTTTCTCGTCGACGTCACTGCGCAATTCGCTGGGCCCCACATCGGGCCATTCGTCCTGCCGGGCAGTTCATGAGGCGCCGCGCGCTGCCGTCGTTGCTCGCGGTGGCGTGCGTCGCCTGCGGCGGCACCGCACCGCGCCCCGCCACAGCCCCCCCGCCGCAGCAGACGCTCTGGTTCCCTCCCGGCGCGATCGCGCGCGACAGCGCGGCGCCGCCCGCCACCGAGCCCGTCCTGCCGCCCAGCTACGCCTACGCTGCGGGCCTCATGCCGCTTGCGTCCACCGGCGTCGACCAGTTTCGCGCCCGCCACGCCACCTATGACGGCCGTGGCGTGGTCATCGGTATCCTCGACTCGGGCGTTGACCCCGGTGCCGCGGGCCTCGCGGTAACGAGCACCGGCGCCCCGAAGATCCTGGACCTGCGCGATTTCTCCGATGAAGGACGCGTGTTCCTCACCCCCGTCGTTCCGTCGCCTGACGGCACGGTGACCGTAGCAGGCCACTCGTTGATGGGCGCCGGCAGGATCGCGCGCATCACGAGCGCCACGACATGGTATGCAGGCGAGCTGCGCGAGCTGCCCCTCGGAAGGAGCCCGGCCGCGGACCTGAACGGCAACGGACAGAACACCGACGCTTTCCCCGTAATCGTGGTGAAGGCGACGGACGGGTGGGTCGCCTTCATGGACACGAACCTGAACGGCTCGTTCGACGACGAGACACCGGTGCGCGATTATCGTCAGGGCCACGAGATGATCGCGCTCGGCTCGAAGCCGCTCACCATGGCCGCGAACCTGGACGAGCGGAATGGTGCGCCGCTGCTCGACTTCGTGTTCGACAACTCGAGCCACGGCACCCACGTCGCGGGCATCGCAGCCGGGCACGATCTCTTCGGCATCCCCGGCTTCGACGGCGTCGCGCCGGGAGCGCAGCTGCTCGGTCTCAAGATCTCGAACAACGCCGGGGGGGGTATCGCGGTGACCGGCGGCATGCAGCGCGCGATGGCCTATGCGGCCCGCTACGCCGAGCAGCGGGGACTGCGGCTGGTCCTCAACCTCAGTTTCGGCGTGGGCAACGAGCTCGAAGGCCGGGCCGAGATCGACTCGATCGTCAACGCCTTTCTCGCGGCGCACCCGGCGATCGTGTTCGCGATCAGCGCCGGGAACGACGGACCGGGTCTCTCCACGATCGGGTTCCCCGGCTCGGCGGACCTCGCGCTGTCGACCGGTGCGGCATACCCGGGGACGTTCGCGCAGCTCGCCCGACCCGAGGGGCCGCGCGCGCCGAACAATGTGGGCTGGTGGAGCGCGCGGGGGGGCGAGCTCGCGAAGCCGGACCTGCTCACCCCGGGCGTGGCATTCTCAGCCGTGCCGCGCTTCGACATGGGTCAGGAGATCAAAGGCGGTACCAGCATGGCCGCTCCGCAGGCGGCCGGCCTCGCGGCATGTCTCATCTCGGCGCTGGCCCAGGAAGGCCGCAGCGTCGGCGCAGCGGAGATCGGCCAGGCGCTCCGGGTCTCCGCGATCCGGTACGCCGGGGCCACGCTGCTGGACGAGGGGGCGGGGGAACCACGGCTCGAGGTGGCCTACCGCTGGCTCGCGGCGGGGCACCAGGGCTCGCAGTATCTCGTCCGGACGAGCGACGGCGCCTCCGCCGCATTCCGGCGGGACGGGCTGACGGGACCCGGCGATACGGTGGAAGTCTTCCACGTCCGGCATCTCGCCGGCCTGCGGGCGGCGCAATTCACGCTGCGCAGCAGCGTCTCGTGGCTTTCGGCACCCCCGACCGTGGTCGCGGCGCCGCTCGAAACCAGCATTCCCGTGCGATACGCGCCGACTCGCTTCGTCACACCGGGCGCGTACCTGGGCGCGGTCACGGCCTGGAACCCGAGCGACACGCTGGCCGGCCCCTTGTTCACGCTCGTCACGACCGTGGTGGTGCCGCACGACCTCGCCGCCGCACCCCTCGCCGACTTGGCCCGCCCGATCGGCCCGGGGCGTGTGCAACGCTACTTTCTGCGCGTGGCGCGTCCGGGCGCGACTCTCGAGGCCACCGTGACGCTGTCCGACTCGCTCAATCAGCAGGCCGCTGCCCGGCTGTACGAGCCGAGCGGGCAGCCCTTCCGCGACGCGGAAGAGACCGCGCTGGGGCGCCGCGGTGGAAGCACGGCCCGATTTGTCGTGCGGGGCGAAGACCTGGTACCGGGCGTGTACGAGCTCGACGTGTTTGCGCCGACGTTGTCCGGAGTCACCGCCACCGTGCATGCGTCGGTCGCGCCCGTGACGCTCGACACAACCGGGGCAGGCGGAACGCTCGAAGCGACGAACACGGGGCAAGCCACGGTTGTGGCGCGCGTCAGCGCCGCACTGCTCGGCGCCGAACGCACCTACGCCGTTGAGGGCCGTGGGGCACCAGCGGAGACGCTCGCCGTACGGGTTCCCGAGTGGGCGGCGAGCGCCGTCCTCGACGTCGCGATGCCGCGCGGGCAATGGCACGAGTTCACCGGGTTCGGCGTTACGGAGTTCGATTCTACCGGACAACAAGTGGGTCAGGGGCCGCTCAACTACTCTGTGGGCCGCGAGCGTCTGCGAATCGCCGCGCTCAGAGACAGGCCGCTCCTGATCGAGCTCTACCCGGCCTTCGCTCGCAGCGACGGCGCCCGCCCCTGGCGCGCCGCCGTGCGCGTGCAGTTCTTGCTCGAGCGCGAGCAACCGCTCGGCGACGGCCAGCGAGTGTCGATCGTGCCCGGGGGCCGGGTCGTGATGCCGGTGTTCGCCACGCCTCCCCTCGTACTCCCTGCCGGATTCGCACCGCTCGTGGAGACGCGGGTGCACCCGGAGACCGTCCCCGGCGTAGCTGCGGTCCGGCGCTACTGATGGCTTCGTCTCCACGTTCCATTAGCATTGCCGCGGGCCAAGGCTTCTGGGGAGACTGGCTCGAAGCTCCCTATCGACAGGTGACCGGGGGGTCCATCGACTACCTGATGATGGACTACCTGGCCGAGGTCACGATGTCCATCCTCCAGAAGCAGCGCTCGCGCGATCCGGCGCTCGGCTACGCCAAGGACTTCGTCCCCGCCATGGAGCGCATCCTGCCGACTCTGGCGGAGCGGCGGATCAAGGTGACGGCGAACGCGGGCGGCGTGAACCCTCGCGCCTGCGCGCAGGCGGTCGCGGACTCGGCACGGCGGCTGGGACTGAGCGGCCGACTGCGGATCGGTGTCGTCACGGGAGATGACCTGCTCGGCCGGCTGGACCGGCTGCTCGCGCGGGGCCACGAGCTCCGGAACCTCGACACCGGGCGCCCGCTGAGCGACGTTCGCGACCGCGTCCTCTCGGCCAACGCCTACCTTGGTGCCGGCCCCGTGGTGGATGCGCTGCGGCGCGGTGCCGACATCGTGATCACGGGCCGGGTGACCGACACCGGGCTCACGCTCGCGCCGCTGATGCATGCGTTCGAGTGGCGGCCTGACGCGTGGGACCTCCTCGCGGCGGGCACGGTGGCAGGCCACACGATCGAGTGCGGCGCCCAGGCGAGCGGCGGCAATTGCCTAGTTGACTGGGAGCGCATCCCCGACCTGGCGAACGTGGGTTATCCGATCGTGGAGGCCTCGGCCGACGGCACGTTCGAGATCACCAAGCATCCGGGCACGGGCGGCCGCATCACCGTCGCCGGCGTGACGGAGCAGCTCGTCTACGAGATGGGAGACCCCACGGCGTACATCACACCCGATTGCGTGGCCGACTTCACCACCATACGGCTCTCGCAGGCCGGCAAGGACCGGGTGCGGGTGTCGGGGATCAAGGGCAAGCCGGCGACGGACAAGCTCAAGGTGTCGGTGGCGTACTTCTACGGCTTCAAGGCCGTCGGCACGCTGGTCTATGCGTGGCCCGAGGCCTACGAGAAGGCGCGGTCCGCCGACCGCATCCTCCGGGAGCGACTCGCGGCCTTGGGGCTCGCGTTCGAGGCGATCCACACCGAATTCGTGGGTGTGGACGCGACCCACGGACCGCTGGCGCGCGGCGCGGTGCCGGTCGCTGACATCCCCGAAGTACAGCTGCGGGTCGGGGTCCGGGCCCCCACCCGCGAGCCGGTGGAGCGATTCACGCGCGAGATCGCGCCGCTGATCTTGAACGGACCGCCCAGCGTCACCGGGTTCGCGGGCGGGCGGCCGAAGCCGGAAGAGATCGTCGCCTTCTGGCCGGCGTTGGTGGACAGGAACGTGGTGGAGCCGTGCGTGGAGGTCGTGGACGTATGAAGCGGTCGGACCGAAAGCGCCAGAAGCGTCGAGTCCGCCTCGTCGAGCTTGCGCACGCCAGGTCCGGGGACAAGGGTGATACGGCGAACGTGGGGCTGATCGCGCTCAAGCCGGAGTATTATCCACTCCTTGTGAAGCAAGTGACGGCCGCCAAGGTGGCGCAGCACTTCAAGGGGATGATCATGGGACAGGTGGAGCGCTACGAGCTGCCGAACCTGCACGCGCTCAACTTCCTGCTGCACGGCGCACTCGACGGCGGCGGCACCATCTCCCTCAAGACCGACGCCCAGGGCAAGGTGTTCTCGACGGCGCTGTTGCGGCTGGAGATCGAGGTCCCGGGATGACGGACGCCCCGCGCGTCGTGATCGAGGTGGCGGAGGGCGTGCTAACCGCCACCCTGAACCGTCCCGAGAAGAAAAACGCCATCGACACGCCGATGATCGAGGCCATCCTCGCGATGCTCGAGCGCGCCGACCTCGACGCCGGCGTCCGCGCGGTCGCGCTGCGCGGGGCGGGATCCGATTTCAGCGCCGGGATGGACCTGAACGAGCTGCTGGCCTCAGCGGACCACGCGCTCGAGGCGAACCGTGCGGCTGCGCTGCGCTTCGCAGAGATCTTTGCCCGGATGCGGCGGATCCCGAAGCCCGCGGTGGCGCTGGTGCGGGGGCGCGCCCTGGCAGGCGGGTGCGGCCTCGCGACCGCCTGTGACCTCGTCCTCGCGGCCGAGTCAGCCACGTTCGGCTACCCCGAGGTGCAGCGCGGCTTCGTCCCGGCGCTGGTCATGACGCTGCTGCGGCGTGCGGTCGGCGAGAAGATCGCGTTCGACCTCGCCGCGACCGGCCGCGTGCTCTCGGCGTCGGAAGCGGCCGCGATCGGTCTCGTCTCCCGCGTGTACGAGGACGCGGACTTCGAGGAGCAGGCCGGGGAAGTGCTGCGTGCGCTCGCGACGAGCAGCGCCACGGCGCTGGCGCTCACCAAGCAGCAGTTCTACCAGCTCGACGGCCTCCCGTTCGAAGAGGGCCTCCGCTTGGGCGCGGACGTGAACGCGGTGAGCCGCACGACCCCGGATTTCCGCGCCGCGCTCGAAGCCTTCCTGAAGCGGTGACGCGCTTCTTCGCGCCCAAAGCCTGGTTGGGCGGCGCCGGCCTCGTGATCGGGCTCGTCGGGATGGCCTTGACGTGGCGCTGGCTGGTCGGGATCGCCGTCGGACTGCTCACTGCCGCTTTCGCGCTCCGGTTCGCCGAACGGAACCCGCGCGCACCCTAGACCCAGTCGTTTGGCATACCGCACTCCCGCGACCAGTAGTAGCATTCCTTGCACGATGCGCAAATTGCCTGGTGCCGCCGTGACGGATGCCGTGCCGCGTAACCTGCGCGGACCGGGCGCGGTACTGCTCGTCTCCTGCTACGAGCTGGGCCACCAGCCGCTCGGGATCGCATGGCCCCGCGCGTTCCTCGAGCGCGCGGGATACGCTCCCGACTACCTCGACCTCGCGGTCGATCCATTCGATGAACTCAAAGTCGGGCGCGCCCGGTTCGCAGGGATTGCGGTACCGATGCACACCGCGCTCCGGCTGGGCGTGCGGGCGGCGGAGCGCATCCGGAAGCTCAATCCCCAATGCTTCATCTGCTTCTACGGACTGTACGCGCTGCTCAACGCCGACTACCTGCTAGCCGGAATCGCGGACGCGGTCATCGGCGGAGAGTTCGAGGGCCCCCTCGTCGCGTTGGTGGAGCAGGTAGAGCGGGACGGGACGGGTGCCGCCGGCCGGGTGCCTGCGCTGGACCGGCTCGCGTATCCCGTTCCGAGTCGCATCGGGCTCCCGGATCTCCACCGCTACGTCCATCTCGCGAGAGCGGGCGCGGACGTGCCGGCGGGCTACGTCGAAGCGAGCCGCGGCTGCCTGCATCACTGCCTGCACTGCCCCATTCCGCCGGTCTACGGTGGCCGGTTCTTCGCCGTCCCGCGCGAGGTCGTGCTCGAAGACATCCGGCGCCTCGTCGCGGCAGGTGCAGGCCACATCACGTTCGGCGATCCCGACTTCCTGAACGGGCCGGCTCATGCGCTCAAGCTCGCCCGGGCGCTGCACGCCGAATTCCCCGGGGTGACGTACGACTTCACCGCCAAGATCGAGCACATCCTCGAGCACCGCGGGCTGTTTTCCGAGTTCGGCGCGCTTGGATGCGCCTTCGTGGTCTCGGCCGTCGAATCGCTGAGCGACGTCGTGCTCGGACACCTGGAGAAGGGGCACTCCCGGGCGGACGTGCCGGTGGCGCTGGAGATCGTGCGGCGCGCGGGGATCGCGCTGCGACCCTCCTTTGTCGCTTTCACCCCGTGGACGACGCTGTCCGATTACCTCGAGCTGCTCGAATTTGTGGACGCCCACGCTGTAATCGACGACGTGGACCCGGTGCAGTACGCAATCCGGCTGCTGATCCCGCCGGGCTCTGCGCTCCTGTCCCGCGCCCCGATCCAGGCGCACATCGGTCCGCTCGACCCCGCGGCGCTCACCTATCGCTGGAGCCATCCCGATCCCCGCATGGACGGGCTCCACGCTGCCGTGAGCCAGGTGGTCGCGGACGCCGCACGAGCGGAAGAGGACCCGCGCACGACGTTCGAGACGGTGCGCGATACTGCACTGGCAGCGAGCGGGGAGCCGACGCACCGGCGGCCGACAGGTGCGCGGGAGGAGCTGCCGTCCCGGTCGCCGCGTCTCACCGAGCCGTGGTTCTGCTGAGCGGAGCCCACCGAGAGCCAGTTGGGCTCTGTGGATGCGGATCCCGGGCGGTGGGTATAGCCGCAGCGGAGCGTCGCCTGTGCGGGTGCTGATCGTCGAGGACGATCCTGAGCTAGCTGGGCTGCTGCGCGACAGCCTGCGCGGGCAGCGCATCGACCCTACGCTGGCCGCGACATTCGTCGCGGGGCTCGAGCACGCCGCGGCTGCCGCGTTCGACGTCATCGTTCTCGACGTGCGCTTGCCGGGTGGCACTGGACTGGACCTGTGCGCCCAGCTGCGCCGCCGCCGCGTGACGACCCCCATCCTGATGCTGACCGCTCTCGACGCCGTGGACGACCGCGTGCGCGGGCTCGAGGCCGGGGCGGACGATTACCTGACCAAGCCGTTCGCCATCCGCGAGCTGGTAGCGCGGCTCAAGGCCCTGGCGCGCCGCCGGCCGGCGTTGACGCCGGCGCTGCATCGGGTTGCGGACCTCGAGGTCGATCTCGGCAGCCGCCGGGTGCACCGCGGGGGGCGAGCGGTGCCGTTGACTGCGAAGGAGTTCGCCCTGCTCGAGCTGTTCATCCAGCACCGTGGCAAGGTGCTCGACCGCGCCACCATCACCGCCCACGTGTGGGATGACAATCACGATCCCTTCGCCAACGTCCTGGACGTCCTGGTCCGCCGCCTGCGGCGCAAGATCGACGACGGGTTCGAGCCCAAGCTGATCACGACGCTCCGCGGAGCCGGGTACCGGTTCGGATCATGAGTCTCCGCCTGCGCTTGACCGCGTGGTATACCGCGGCCTTCCTGTCGATCCTCGGTGCCCTAGGCGCCGGCCTGTTCGTCGCAATCCGCCGCCAGATGTCCCGGGAGCTCGACGCATCGGTCCGGACCGCCACGGCGGCGCTGATCCAGGCCGCGCACATCCGCGAGATGGAGCAGGCGCGCGGTCGGGGGCTCTTCGCCGACGCCCTCGACGAGCTGCACATCCCCGATCGGTCGCTCTATCTGTTCGATGCCGGCGGGCGCCCCATGAAGCCGGCGCAGGCCGATGACTGGATCGCCGAGGCAGCGCGGGAGGCGGCGCGCACCGGTCGGGCGGACCGCGACCTCGAGACCCCGGACGACCACATCGTACGACTCCACGCCGAGCGGTTCCTGGGCGAAGGCGGCACAGCCTATGTCGCCACAGTCGTGGCGAACCGCCTCGAGCTCGAGGATCAGTACGCCGCGCTCATCCGCGCCTTTGCCGCCGCGGCGTTCGTGGCGCTGCTGCTCGTGGCCGTCGCCGGCTACTTTCTCGTCCGCCAGGCGACCGCGCCGGTCGAGCGGTCCATCGCCCAGATGCGGCGCTTCATGGCCGACGCGGCGCACGAGCTTCGCACCCCGGTCACCTTGCTGCGCACGCGCGCCGAGCTCGCCGCAGGACAGGACCGGGACGCCGCGCGGGACGCACGCACCTTCAGGACGATCGAGGGCGAAGCCGCCCGGGTCGGTGAGATCGTCGGCGAGCTGCTAGCAGAAAGGCGTGGCGGTCGAGGTCGGGAAGTTCGAGGAAACGCCGATCGCGGGAGACGCCGCGCTCGTCCGCCAGCTGCTGCTGATCGTCCTGGACAATGCCATCAAGTTCACGCCGGCGGCCGGGCGCGTTCGCCTGGACGTTTCCGCCGAGGATGGCCGCGGCGAAGTACTCGTCAGTGATACCGGGATCGGGATCCGGCCGGACGAGCTGCCGCACGTGTTCGAGCGATTCTACCGCGGCGCTGACGCCGCGCACCACGCGGAGGGAGCAGGCCTCGGCCTCGCCATCGCGCGCTGGATTGCCGACGAGCACGGGGCGAGCATCAGCATCGTGTCCCAGCCGGGCGCAGGCACACGCGTCGCCGTTAGGTTTCCACTCACGCCATAGAGGACCCGCCATGAACGCGGCATCACGAGCTTGCTTCGGCACGCTGGTTTTCCTGATCGCAGGCCCCACCCCGGGGAGCGCGCAGGCCTACCATGTCGCCAGGACCATGTTGCTCGGCGGCGACGGCGGCTGGGACTACGTCGCCCTCGACACGGTCGGCCACCGCCTCTTCGTGGCGCGCCAGAATCGCGTCATGGTCGTGGACCCTTCCGATGGAAAGGTCTTGACGGAGATCCCGGGCTTGAACCGGGCACACGGGATCGCGTTCGCGTACGAGGCGGGCCATGGCTTTGCCACCTCGGGCGCCGACAGCACGGTCACGATGTTCGACCTCAAGACGCTCCAGGTGCTCGGGCACACCACTGCTGCTCCGGACGACGATGCGGTCCTGTATGACCCCGCCACGAAGCGCATTTTCACGTTCAACGGTGACGCCCACTCGTCTACGGTGATCGACGCCTCGTCCGGCCAACGGATCGGCACCATCGAGCTCGGCGCGGGACCGGAGTTCGGCGTCTCGAGCGGCGACGGCAAGCTGTACGTGAATCTGGAAGACAAGGGCGCAGTGGCCGAGATCGACGCGAGCGCAATGAAAGTCACGCGGGAGTGGTCGCTCGCACCCTGCCAGTCGCCGACCGGGCTCGCGGTCGACCGCGCTCATCACCGCCTGTTCAGTGGCTGTCGCAACCAGGTGATGGCGATTTCCGACGCGAGCGCCGGCAGATTGATCACCACGATGCCGATCGGCGCCGGTGTCGATGGCTGCGCGTTCGATCCGGGCACGGCGCTCGCGTTCTCCTCGAACGGCGACGGCACGTTGACCGTGGTGCATGAAGACGGGCCGAGCCAGTTTCGCGTGGTGGCGAACGTGACCACCCGGCGAGGCGCGCGGACCTTGGCGCTCGACGAGCAGACACATCGCATCTTCACCGTGACCGCCGATTTTGGCCCGCCGCCGCCCCCCACTCCCGAGCGACCGCGCCCGCGGCCCAGCATCGTTCCCGGGACCTTCACACTGCTGGTTCTCGACCCGTAGGCCGGGTCGAGCGGCTGGGGAATCAGTCAGGTCCCGTCGGGGAGCGCGTAGCCCGGGCCGCGAATCGCGACGAGCAGAATGGGGACGGCGAACAACGTGATGGGGGTGGACAGCGTCAGGCCACCGATCACGGCGAGCGCCAGGGGGCGTTGCAACTCGCTGCCGGTGCCGATCCCAAGCGCCAGCGGCAGCAGGCCGAACAGGGTGCACAGGGTCGTCATCAGGATGGGGCGGAGCCGCACGCGCGCCGCTTCACGAATCGCAGTCTCGAGCGGCACGCGGGCCTCGCGCATCCGCAGTCGCGTGAAGTCGAGCAGGATGATGCCGTTCTTCACGATCAGCCCGACGAGCAGGATCAGCCCCATCAACGACGAAACGTTCAACGCGGTGCCCGTCACGAGCAGGACGAAGAGCGCTCCGACGAACGACAGGGGCGCCACCAGGAGCACGACGAGCGGCTCTACGAACGACTCGAACTGCACCACCATCACGGCGCAGACGCTCACCGCCGCGAGGCCCAGCACGAGCAGCAGCGCCCGAAACGCGTCCTGCTGGCTCGCGTACTGGCCGCCGAGCGCGACGCGCACGCCCGGCGGCGGGGCGTGTGCGGCGAGCACGCGGCGCACGTCCGCCATCACGCCGCCGAGCGAGCGGCCACTCAGATCACCGGTGATCGCGATCATCTGCTGCTGGTTCTCTCGCTCGAGGTTCATGCGGGACTCAGCCGCAGCGAACGTGGCCAGGCTGCCGAGGGGCGTGGCGCGGGGCGCGCCCGGGCGGAGCAGGGGAAGGGAGCGGAGCCGCAGCGGGTCGAACCGGACCGAATCGGGCGCCCGCACCCGCACCGCGACCGGCCGGTCCTCCGCGCGGACCTCGCCGGCGTTGACGCCCAGCAGCGCGGCGCTCACCGCAGCTCCCACGTCCGCCGGCGCCATGCCGACGCGGTCCGCTTCGGCCTGGTTCACGCGCATCAGCAGCTCGGCTGATGGCTCGCTCACGCCGTCGTAGAGGTCTTCCAGCCCCTCGATCCGCTCGAGTTCCGGAGCGATCCGGCGCGCGTATGCCTCGAGGGTGTCGAGCTGCTCGCCGAACACCTTGATCTCGACCGGCCTCGGGTTTCCGGCCAGATCGTTCACGACGTCCGAGAGGATCTGCACGAACTCGATGCGCAGTCGCGGGGCGGCGGCCGAGATCCGGTCCCGCACGTCGTCCATCACCGCGAAGATGTCGCGCGTGCGCCGGCTGCGCGGCACCAGCCGCGCCACCACGTCGCCCGTGTTCTGCGCCGTGGCGAACAGGCCCAGCTCGGCGCCGGTGCGGCGCGAGGTCCCCGCGATCTCCGGCGTCTCGGCGAGAATCCGCTCGGCGATCCCCACCTGACGGTTCGTCTCGTCCAGCGCCGTGCTCCCGGGGGTCCAGTAGTCGAGCACGAACGCCCCCTCGTCCATCTCCGGGAGGAAGCCCGTCGCCACCAGACGCCACAGGCCGAGCCCGGCCACGACCAGGATGAACGCCGCGCCGGCGACCCGGCCGCGGTGGTGCAGGACCGCGGCCAGCGCGCGCTCGTATCGCGGTCCCAGCTGGTCGAGCGCCCGCTGCACCCGGGCCAGCGGCCCGGCCGCAACGACCTGCACCTCACTCGCTGTGACGAACTGCGCGGCGAGGAGCGGGATAATGCTGAGCGCCAGGCCCAGGGAGACGAGCACCGCCACGGTCAGGGTGGTCGCGAGCGCGGCGAAGAACTGGCCCACCACCCCCTGCAGCAGGCCCAGCGGAAGGAAGACAACGACGGTCGTGATGGTGGACGTCGTTACGGGCCAGATCAGCTCCTGCACGGCCTCCCGGATCGCGGGCGTGCGGGCGGCGGACAAGGCCATGTGCCGGGCGATGTTCTCCGTGACCACCACCGCGTCGTCGATCACGAGTCCGATCGCGATCGCCATGGCGCCGAGCGTCATGAGGTTAAACGATTGCCCGAGGACACTCATGACAAACATTGTGATCGCGAGTGTCAAGGGAATGGAGGTCGCGCTGATCGCGGTGATCAGCCCGTGCCGGAGAAACAGCAACAACACGATGACCGCGAGCGTGGCGCCGACGAGCATCGCGTCGCGCACCGCGGTCACGGCGTCACGTACGAGGGCGGCCTGGTCGTAGACGGGCTTGAGGTGGACACCGGGCGGAAACCCCGGGGCTAGCGCCGCCGCGATTCGCGCCACGCTGTCCGCAATGGCAAGCGTGTTACCGCCCAGCTGGCGCGTGATGTTGAGGATCGCGGCCGGCCTGCCGTCGCCCGCGACGATGCGCACGTGGTCTTCCGTTCCCAGGCGCACCGTGGCGAGGTCGCGTACGCGGAGCCCACCCTTGACGACGACGGCCCCAACGTCATCCGCGCTGTGCGCCTCCTGGTCCGTGACAATGAGATACTGGCGATAATCCTGCGCCACCCGGCCCACCGCCTGGACCGTGACGGCCCGCCGGATCGCGTCGGCGAGGTCCGTATAGGTCAGGTCCTGCTGCGCGAGCCGCGCCGGATCGGCGATCACCTCGATCTCCCGCACATCCGAGCCCATCACGTCCACGCGCCCGACCCCCGGCACGCGGGAGATCAACGGCTTGATCTCGTAGCGCGCGATGTCATACAGCGTGGCCGGATCGCCACCCTCGAGGTTGTACGACAGGATGGGAAACAGCGACGGCGCGAGCCGCTCGACCTCGATGTCGAGCCCAGCGGGGAGGTCTCCCTGAATCTGATTCACGCGCGCGCGAACCAGTTGCAGCGCATACGCCATGTCGGTGCGCGGAGCGAATGTGATCTGCATTTCGACGGCGCCGCGGATCGAGTGCGAGCGTACGCGCGTCACACCCGGGACGATGCTGACCGCCTCCTCGAGCGGTCGGGTGATGCTGAACACCACCTGCCGGGCGCCCAGAGTCGAGCCTTGCGCGACGACCGTGATGCGGGAGAACTCGAGCTCGGGATAAATCGCCGAGGGCAGTCGCAGCGTCGCCCATACCCCGGCGGCACTGAGGACCGCCACGACGAGATAGATCAGCCGTCGCTGGCGCGACAGCACGTCGAAGAGCTTCATCGCGGCCGAACGATCCGCGCGCCCTCCGCAACGCCGTAGGCGCCCGTCGTCACTACCGTCTCGCCGGAGGTGAGGCCACGCGCGATCTCCACCAACGTCTCTCCGCGCGCACCCGGCGTCACCGGTCGTGCGTGGGCAACGCCCTCCGAGTCCACCACGAACACCTGGTAGCCGTCGCCGCCGCCCGTCGGCACCAGCGCCTCGACCGGCACGACCACAGCCTGGGGGTGGACGGCGGTCACGATCCGGCCGAACACCGACTCGCCGATGCGCAGCGCTCGCGCGGCCCGGGGAAGGCGCGCACGGACCGCGACGGCGCGCGAGACCGAGTCCACGGCCGCACCGACCGCGGTCACGACTCCCGCCCCCAGGTTCTCGGCGCCGGCGCCTTCGCCGGCGCGGACGTGGACAGTGTCCCCCGTACGAATGCCGGCCGCCTCGGTCGGGGACACGTTGAACACGATGTCCAGGGCCCTGGGATCCGCGACTTCCACGAGCGGCTGGCCGGGGTCCACGGACGCGCCGAGCACCGCGTTCATCCGGGTGACGACACCGGCGAGCGGTGCGCGCAGCGTCGCGAGCTGCTGGGATCGCTGCGCCGTCACCGACGCCACCTGAGCCTGGGCGAGATCCGCCGCCGCCTGGTCGGAATCCTTCTGCGGGAGAATTCCCGCCTCCACCAAGCGGACGGCGCGGGCGTAGGCGTGCCGGGCGCTCGCCAGCGCCGCGTCTGCGCTTTTTGCGGCGGCGTCGAACGGCGCACGCTCGAACTCGACCAGCGCGTCCCCCTCCGCGACCCGGTCGCCCGGCGCCACGAAGATGTGCGCCACCCTCGTCGGAGCGGGCGCCGCCAGATCGGCGTACCCCCCGGGGCGCGGCGTCACGGTGCCGATCGCCCGCACGCTCTGCGGGAACGCCTGGATCACGGCGACCGCCGTGCCCGCCCCCACCACGGCCTGCTGCCCGGAGGCCACCTCGCCCTCGCCCCCATGCCCCCGGTGGCATCCCAACAGCACACACGCGGCCGCCGCAACGGAGAACGCGAAGGTTGGTCTCACTGCTGTGGCGACGCGGTCAGCAGCCGCACGGTCGCCGCGGCGTTGTTCGCCGCTCGCACGTCCTCGATGTAGCGCCCCAGGGCCTCACGCGCGTTCCGCTGGGCCTCGAGAACGTTGGCGAGCGGGACCGCGCCTTCCGCGTACGCCTGGAGCGCCATCCCCGCGACGCGGTCGGCGCCCGCGAGCAGGAGCTGATCGCGCGCGACCCTCGCAAGCGACGCTGCAAACCGCCGCCGCGTGCCCGCCGCCTCGGCGGCGCTCTCGCGCCGCACCAGGTCGAGGTTGGCCTGCGCGCGGTCGCGCGTCGCGCGCGCGCGGGCGACCTCGCCGCCATTCCAGTTGAACAGCGGAAGCGGCAGCGACAGCCCGATGAAGGGCAGCAAGCCACCCGGTCCCGTGGGGTCGCCCTGATCCACGCCCAGCTCGAGGCTCGGCGTCGCGAAAATGCTGCGGCTGGCGAGGCTGAGTGCGCGCTCCTCGGAGCGCAGACTCGCCGCCGCGGCGAGGACCGGAAGCGGCTCAGCGACCGGGCTGGACACGGTGTCACGGGGCGGGGTGAGCGAGTCGACCAGGGTGATTGCCGGTTGCTCCCCCGAGAGCCCCATCGCGAGCTGCACGGCGAGCAGCGCCCCGATCGCCGCAAGCGAATCGTCCGCAGCAGTGTTCTCGAGCTGGCCTGCGTTCACCTCGGCGAGCCGCACATCGAGATCGCTGACATCCCCCACTTCGCGCCGCAGCCGCGCCATCGCGAGCAGGCTGTCGGCGTCGAGGGCGTTGCGGCGCGACAGGCGCGCATGCGCGAGCGCCGCGAGCGCCTGGGTGTAGGTCGTGTCGACCTCGAACCGAATGGAGGCGCGCTCGAGCGCGAAGCCATACACGGCAGCCTCCCGCGCGGCCGCCGCGGCGCCCACACGCGCCGATCGCAACCAGGGCAGATCGAGCGACAGCGCGGCAGCGACGTGGTGGTGCGGGACATCCTGCGTGTAGCTCGCGGAGATCGAGGGGTTGGGATACGCCCTCGCCCCATGCAGCACCGCCGCGGCAACCGCGGTGTCGGCACGGCCGAGAGCGGCGCGTGCACCGCGGGCGAGCGCCGTGGCGACGGCGTCAGCGCGGGTCACCGGCTGCTGAGCGGACATGACGCTCACGGCCGCGACGGCGCACAGTGAGACGATGACCAGGGAACGATGCATCGGGCGAAACCTACGCGGCGTACCTGTCAGGAACCTGACAAGCCCTGCGTCGTTATTATTCTGCCATGACTAATCTCAACGTTCCGATGTACGACCCTCGGTTGGTGCAGCCGATGCGCGAGGAGCTGACGCGCATCGGATTCCAGGAACTCCGCACTCCCGTCCAAGTGGACGACGCGCTCGGCGCCGAGACCGAGACCACGCTGGTGGTAGTGAACTCCGTGTGCGGCTGCGCGGCGCGGAACGCGCGTCCGGCGGTCACGATCGCGGTCCAGCACGCGAAGCGCCCGGCCCGGCTCCTCACGGTGTTTGCCGGTCAGGACGCCGATGCCACAGCGCGAGCGCGCAGCTACTTCACGGGCTACCCGCCCTCGTCCCCGCAAATGGGGCTATTCCAGGGCCGGAAGCTGGTGTTCATGCTGGAGCGGAAGAACATCGAAGGACGCCCGGCCCAAGACATCGCGGCGGACCTGACTGCCGCGTTCGATCGCTACTGCACATAAACGAGACGGCCGGGGTCTCCCGGAGCGACTGCGTCGTTTTGTCGCGAAGGGAGACCCCGGCCGTCGAGAGCGACGCGCGCTAGAGGAGTTTCCCCCGCCGCACCCGCACGTCCACGATCTTGTCCACCCACGACCAGAGCGAATCCTGCCGCTCCATCGGCACGCCCTCGCGCACGTGGCGGCGCCAACCCTTCATCACCTCCGAATCCTGCGTCCAGATACGGACACGCTTGCGCGGCACCCGGCGCTCCCATAGCTGGGCGATCGGCGGGTCGGCGTAGAGTAAGCGCACGGTCACATTGCGAGACAGGAATTCAAGGGGGCTCAAGTCCACCCGCTCGTAGCGTGCTTCGGGGGACAGGCGGCCGGCGCCCGGGTAATCAGGCTCGCCATCCGAGAACAGCACGATGTTCAGCGGTGCCAGGATCAGGTTGTTGCGCCGCACGTGCACCGCGGCCCGCTGGAAAAACGCGTTGAAGTCGGTGATCGGATCGGTCTGGGGGAACCACGCCCTGATGTCCGCCGCGATCTGCGCGGGCGACTTCCCGGTGAGATCCTGGATCGGGTGAAACACCTTGGGTTGACCCGGACGCACGCCGCCGAGCTCGCCCACAAATATCGCTGTGTAGGGACGCAGCCCGCCGATGCCGTTCAAGTGGCCGTAGATGTAGAGGGCCGCGAAATCGATCGACTCGTTGAACTGCGGGGTGTGGCGGAACGAGCCACTCACGTCGATCCCCACCACGAGCGTTGAGTTGGGTGGGGGCGCGTTCTTGGGAGGGCTGCACGCCGCGAGGGCGAGCGCCAGCGCGACGGTGCCTGCGATCGGCCGGCGCATCAGTGGCCTCCTTCCGTCGCCTTGCCCGCGAACGGCGTGCTCGCGAGCACGTCCTCGATCGAGTGGAACGGCAAAGCAAAGTGCGGCCGGCCGATGAAGATCACGAAGCCGAAGTTGAACCCGGCTGCGATCAGCTGGAGGATCGGGAGCAACAGCAGCTCCCACCCCTCGCGCACCTGCTTGTTGAACCACTCGCGCTCCGCCTTGAGCGCCTTGATCGGCCCCTGCCAGAAGTCGAGGTTGGGCGCCGGGCCGGCCGCGCCTCCGGCACCATGCGCCTGCGCGAACGCCTGCCGCCCCAGGAGCCCGATCAGCGCGGGCGCACCGAAGCGGCCGAACAAGAACCACGTCATGCCGCGGACACCGATCCAGCCGAAGAACGCAAGGCCGATCGTCCCGAACACGCCGAGCTGCACGCCCTGCTGCGCGAGCGATCTGCCCCACCTGCCGGGTCTTGATGGCATCGTTCAGCACCTGGATGCACGCGAAGCTGCCCGCGATCAGCACCCACAGAAAGACCCATAGGATGAGCACGAGGAAGACCGGATTCACCTCGTAGCCGGTGAGGTCCGCCAGCAGCTCGCTCATGGTGGGGCGCAGCGTGAACGTGAAGATCGTGGCTTCGATCGCGGACCAGAATATCAGAAGGAAGAACGCCGCCCACGGCACGCCGGGCCGGCGCGCGGTCGCGTCGAGCATGGCGAGCGGCGACGTGACGGCCCCCTTCAAGGTCCCCCACACGAGCTCGACCGTGAGCTTCAGAAGCCCCCACACCCAGCCCAAGAACACCACGACGAACCGCACGAGGCCGGACCAGTAGAACCAGGTCATGCGAACCGCGTCCCACCACGACATCAACAGCGACGTAAGGAGCAAGCCCGCCCGCCCCAGCCGAAACGGGATGGTGTAGAGGGACACCATCGTCCCCCACACGCCGGCCACCAGCGTCGCCGCGGGCAGGAACAAGAGCACCACGACTCCCACAACGCCCCAGAAGGAGTCGACGCCCAAGATCATCCCGAAGACTCTCGCCTGCCATTCGACGATCCACGCCAGCCCGGCCCAGATCCAGCTCCAGAGCGTCGAGAGGATCCAGCTCCACTGCGCGGTCTGAACAGCGGCTACAGGAGCTTGCATGTGGCGGTTCCCTCCTCGGAGGTGGGACGAAGCATCACGGCCGCGGGGCGGGGGGCGCACTGCGGCGACGCTCATTGATAGTGAGCCTTCCCGCCCTGTCAAGCATTCGCCGCGTGACGCCGATCACGCCGACGTTACGACTTGCGCAAACGCGCCGAACGGCGGTACTCATTGGCATGCCGGAAGAGACCCCTAAACGTCTGATCGTCGTGGGCGACCGCGTCCTGATCTCCCCGGAGCAGGGCGAAGAGCGGACGAACGTCGGGCTCTACCTTCCCGCCACGGCGCTCGAAAGCCGCCAGGTGCAGGGCGGACGCATCGTCGCCACAGGTCCCGGCAACCCCATCTCCGAGCCGGCGAGCATGGACGAGGAGCCGTGGAAGATCCACGCTCCCGAAGTGCGCTATTTGCCGATGCAGGCGGAAGTGGGTGACTATGCTCTGTTCTTTCGGAAGGCCGCAGTGGAAATCACATTCGGACAAAAGACTTACCTGGTGGTGCCACAGGCGGCGATCCTCGTCCTCGTACGCGAGGGCACGGCGAGTGAGTAGGCGGGCTCTGGCGCACGTCCCAGGGGACGTGCATCCTTAGCGCCATGGCGGCTCCTGGATGGGCCCGCAGTCGCGGGGATCGCGCGGAGAAGGACGGCCTGCGCCGCGGAGCGTGGTACCGCGTCGTGGAGGACAGTGGGAAGCCGTGGGTCGTCGTGGACGTGCACAACGTCGAGGTCCGCATTCCCAAGGACGACCTCGAGGTTCGGCGTGAGCCTCCGACAACGTGGAGCGTCGTGCATGAGCCGCACCTCGTGTGCCCGGGGTGTCACAAGCGCCACCACGTGTCGGGACAGCCGAAAGAGGCGAAGTGCCCCGAGTGTGGAAACAGCTACGCGGTGAACTGGGCAGATCGGGGGTAACTCCCGCGCGATAGAATGGACCAGGCGGCGCGAAATGGGCTCCGGAATTGCTCCGGAGCCCATTCTCATTTCTGCCCGTGTCGGTCTTTCGGGGCGGGCTGGCGCGCGCGCGCGAGCTGATGCGGCGTCACTTCGGGCACGAGCGGCTGCACGTGCACCAGGTGAAGGTGCTCGGCCCCTTGCTCGCGGGACGGAGCGTGCTCGCTGTCTTGCCTACCGGCGCGGGGAAGTCGCTCTGCTACCAGCTTCCCGCCCTCATGACCGAGGGCATGACGCTCGTGATCTCACCCCTCATCGCGCTGATGCAGGACCAGGTCGGCGCCCTCCGCCGCCGCGGGCTGCCAGCAGCGTACTTGAGCAGCCTGTTGAGTCCCGACGACCGCCGCACGGTGCTGGCCGCGGTCCAGGCCCGGCGAGTGGGCCTGTTATACTGCGCCCCCGAGCGCCTTGCCCGGCTCGTGCCAGCGCTGCGCGCAGCTCTGATCCCGGTCTCGCTCCTCGCGGTGGACGAAGCGCACTGCATCGTCGAATGGGGCAACGAATTTCGGCCGGTATATCGCCGCCTCGGCCAGTACCGCTATCAGCTCGGGCAGCCCGTGACCCTCGCGGTCACAGGGAGTGCCACCCCTGCCGCACAGGCGGAAATCATCGAGGTGTTGCGCATGCCGGGCGCGGAGGTGGTGGTCACGTCGTTCGACCGGCCGAACCTGACGTTCGCGGTCGAACGCGTCCGCGACGACCGCGAGCGGTTCGCTCGCCTGCGGCGGCTAGTACCGCGCGGACCGGGGTACTCGGTCGTTTACACCCCGACGCGACGGCTCACCGAGCTTGTCACCCGCGCCCTGCTGCGTGCCGGAACGCTGGCGGCGCCCTATCACGCTGGGCTCCCGCCCGAGATGCGCCGCAAGGTGCTGCGCGATTTCCTGCGGGACCGCATCCCTGTCGTGGTCGCGACCAGCGCCTTCGGCATGGGCATCGACAAGCCCGACGTACGCCGAGTGATCCACTGGGGGCCGGCCCGCACGCTCGAGGCATACTACCAGGAGGCCGGCCGCGCGGGCCGGGACGGGGCGCGCGCGGCGTGCGTGATCCTCTGGACGCCCGCAGACTTCGAGCAGACCGACTGCGACCCCGCCATGCGACGCTACGTCGCAGGCCGCCAGTGCCGGCGGCGCGCCCTGCTCAACCACTTCGGCGAGGTCGGGGAGCGCTGCAACGGATGTGACCGGTGCGGCTTGCCACGTGAGGCCTGACCGCAACGCCCTGGGATGCAAGGGGCTGGCGTCAGGTGCCGGGGAGGCCCAATATACAGATTCTCGCTTCATTTTTTCTGCCACTTCCAAGGACCAAGAGTATGGCCGGCCGCAACTTCCTGTTCGTACCTGGTCCGACGAACGTTCCGGACCGGATCCTGCGCGCGATGCATCGCGCGATGGAGGATCACCGCTCCTCGGCGTTCCCGGAACTGCCGACCGGCCTGTTCCGGGACCTCAACAAGCTGTTCAAGACCAGCGCGGGCCAGGCGTTCATCTTCCCTGCCAGCGGGACCGGCGCCTGGGAGGCGGCACTCGTGAACACCCTGTCTCCGGGCGACCGGGTGCTCGCCCCACGCTATGGCCAATTCGGTCACCTCTGGATCGAGCTCGCGCAGCGCCACGGCCTGCGGGTGGACGTGCTGGAGGTGGAGTGGGGGGAGGGGGCGCCCCCCGACCGGATCGAGGAGATCCTCACAGCCGACCGCCAGCATGAGATCAAAGGCGTGCTGATCGTCCACAACGAAACGGCGACCGGCGTGACGAGTGATGTCGCCGCGGTGCGCCGTGCCGTCGACGCGGCCCGCCACCCCGCACTGCTCTACGTGGACGGGGTGAGCGCGATCGCGAGCATCGACTTCCGGATGGACGAGTGGAACGTGGACCTCGCGATCAGCGGGTCGCAAAAGGGGTTGATGCTGCCGGCCGGGCTCGGGATCCTATGCGCCAGCCCGCGCGCCCTCGCCGCGCGGGAGCAGGCCAAGTGCACGCGCGCGTTCTTCGACCTGGGCGAAATGATCAAGTCGAACGCGACCGGCTACTTCCCCTACACGCCCGCGGTGCTGATGCTCCACGGCTTGCGCGAGTCGCTCGACATGCTGTTCGAGGAGGGGCTCGAGAACGTGTTCGCCAGGCACCAGCGCCTGGGGGAGGGGGTGCGGGCAGCGGTGCGCGCCTGGGGCCTCAAATTGTGCGCCAAGGCGCCCAAGTGGTATTCCAACACGGTCAGCGCCATCATGGCGCCCGAGGGGACGAGCGCCGGGGACGTGATCGACGTCGCGTTCCGGCGCTACAACCTCGCGCTCGGCGCGGGGCTCGGGCGCATGGCGGGGAAGCTGTTCCGCATCGGCCATATGGGAGACCTGAACGAGCTGATGCTCCTCGGGGCGCTCGCGGGCACGGAGATGGCGCTGCGAGACGCCGGCATTCAGGTCACACCCGGAGCGGGCGTGGCGGCCGCCGAGGAGTCCTACCGCAGCACCGCCGCGCCCCTGGCCGCGCGGCCGTCCCCCGACGCCCAGCAGCCAGCCGCCGGCGCCAAGCCCTCCCGCGCCAAAGTCGCGACGTGAGCCTGACGCGCTACGAGCCAGCCCGTCCCCGGCTGCAGCGCAGCGAGCTGGCGGTGCCGGGGTCTCAGGCCACGCTGTTCCGCAAGGCGCTCGAGAGCGAAGCGGACTACGTCTTCCTGGACCTCGAGGATGCGGTTGCCCCTGCCGACAAGGAGCAGGCGCGCCGCAACGTGATCGCAGGGCTGCTGGAGCACGACTGGCGCGAGCGCGGCAAAACCATCTCGGTGCGCGTCAACGGCATCGACACCCACTACTTCTATCGCGACGTGGTGGACGTCGTCGAGCAAGCGGGCCACCGGCTCGACACGCTGCTCGTTCCCAAGGTCGGCACGCCCGGCGACGTCTACCTCACCGACGCGCTGCTCACGCAGATTGAAGCCGCGCGCGGGATCACGCACCGGCTCGGCATCGAGGTGCTGATCGAGACCGCGCTCGGCATGGCGAACGTCGAGGCGATTGCCCACGCGAGCCCGCGCCTCGAAGCGATGCACTTCGGCGTCGCCGACCTGGCGGCCAGCCTGCGCGCCCGCACAGTGAGCATCGGCGGGCTCAACCCCGACTATCCCGGCGATCAGTGGCACGCCGCGCTGTCCCGCATGGTGACCGCGTGCCGCGCCTACGGCTTGCGACCCATTGACGGGCCCTACGGCGACTTCAAGGATCCCGACGGGTTCCTCGCCGCCGCGCGCCGCGCCGCCGCGCTCGGCTACGAGGGAAAGTGGGCGATCCATCCGTCCCAGATCGCCCCCGCGAACGACGTGTTCACCCCGCCGGCGGGGGAGATCGAGCGCGCCCAGCGGATTCTGCGGGCGTTGGATGACGCGGCGCGCGAAGGCCGCGGCGCCGCCCAGCTCGAGGGCCGCATGATCGACGCGGCGTCGGCGCGCCTGGCCCGCAACGTCGTGCAGATCGCCGCCGCCATCGACGCGAAGCGCGCGCCGTCGCTCGCCGACGCGCGGGCCTGACGCCATGGACATCCACGAGTACCAGGCGAAGGAGCTCCTCGCCGGCTTCGGTGGCATCAAGGACTGCGCCAGCGACGCTGAGGTTCGCCAGGGCGCCAAGGACCTGCTCGGCAAGACCCTGGTGACCGACCAGACTGGTCCGGAAGGGCTGCCGGTGCACCGGGTGCTAATCGAGCAGGCCGTGCCGGTCGACCGCGAGCTGTACGTGGGACTCGTGCTCGACCGCAAACGGGAGCGGATCGTGGTCGTGGCCCATCCCCACGGCGGCATCGAGATCGAAGAGATCGCCCAGCGGGAGCCCGAGGCGATTCTGCGCGAGGTGGTGGAGCCCGCGGTGGGGATGCAGCCGTTCCAGGCGCGCGAGCTCGCGTTCGGCTTGGGGCTGCCCGGCGCCCAGGTCAGCCAGGCCATTGCCGTGATTCTCGGGGCCTACCGCGCGTTTCGCGAGCTCGACGCAACCATGGTCGAGATGAACCCGCTCGTGCTCACCAAAGATGGTCAGATGCTCGTCCTCGACGCGAAGATGAGCTTCGACGACAACGCCCTGTTCCGGCGACCCAATGTGGCGGAGCTGCGCGACTACGCGCAGGAGGATCCGCGGGAAGCCGAGGCCGCTGAGCACGGGCTGAGCTACGTGGCGCTCGACGGCGACATCGGCTGCATCATCAACGGAGCGGGCTTGGCGATGGCGACGATGGACATGATCAAGCACGCAGGGGGCGAGCCGGCCAACTTCCTCGACATCGGAGGGGGAGCATCACCTGACCGCGTGGCGGTCGCTTTTCGAATCGTCCTGTCGGACACGAAGGTCAGGGCGATCCTCGTGAATGTCTTCGCTGGCATCAACCGCTGCGATTGGGTCGCCGAGGGCGTGGTCCAGGCGGTGCGCGACGTGCAGATGCCGGTGCCCCTGGTGGTGCGGCTCGCGGGAACCAACGTGGAGGAGGGGCGGCGAATCCTCCGGGACAGTGGTCTGCCGATCCTTACGGCGGAGACGCTCGCGGAGGCGGCGGAACGCGTGGTGGCGGCGCGCAACGCAGCGAGGGCGGCGTGAGCATCCTGCTCGACGAGCGCACCCGCGTCATCATCCAGGGCTTCACGGGGGACAAAGGCACCTTCCATGCGAAGGAGATGATCGCCTACGGCACCAACGTCGTCGGCGGAGTAACCCCCGGCAAAGGCGAGACGACCCACCTTGGGAAGCCGGTCTTCAACACCGTCAAGGAAGCCGTCGCGGCGACCGGCGCCACCGCCAGCCTCATCCTCGTACCCGCGCCGTTCTGCGCCGACGCCATCATGGAAGCCGCCGACGCCGGCATCCGACTCGTGGTCACGATCACGGACGGCGTACCCGCCCAGGACATGATGACCGTGAAACGCTACCTGTGGCGCTACCCCAAGGAGCGCCGCACCCGTATGGTCGGCCCGAACGGCGCCGGCGTGATCAGCGTCGGGAAGGCGATGATGGGCATCATGCCAGGCCACATCTACGTCCCGGGACCGGTCGGCGTGGTCACCCGCTCCGGCACGCTGGGCTACGAGGCGGCGGCGCAGATGGCGGCGCTCGGGATCGGGCAGACGACGAGCGTGGGCATCGGTGGCGATCCGATCAACGGCAGCTCGTTCGTGGACATCCTGGCGTTGTTTGAGCAGGACCCCGAGACCGACGCGGTGATGATCATCGGCGAGATCGGCGGCCCGCAGGAAGCCGATGCCGCCATGTTCGTGAAGGAGCACATGACCAAGCCGGTGATCGGCTACGTGGCGGGTTTCACGGCTCCCAAGGGACGCCGCATGGGCCACGCCGGGGCGATCATCTCCGCGTTCGGCGACACGGCGGCCGAGAAGGCCGAGATCATGCGCTCGGCCGGCCTGGTCGTCGCCCCCAGCCCATCGGAGCTCGGGTCGACGATGGCGGAGGCGCTGGCGAGGAAGCGCTCCCGGCGGGTGATGGTCCCGCGGTGAGCGGGCGCTCCCGCGTCGCCGTCACGCGGCGGCTTCCCGCCGCCGTGGAGGAGCAGCTCGCCCGCGAGTTCGACGCCCAGCTGAACCGCGACGACCGGCCGCTCGAGGCGGCGGGGCTGCAGCAGGCACTCCGCACCGCCGATGGGTTGCTGTGCACCGTCACCGACCGGATCAGTGCCGAGGTCCTCGCCGTGGAGCCCCTCCAGGCGCGGATCCTCGCCAACTTCGGCGTCGGCTTCAATCACATCGACCTCGCCGCGGCGCGGACGCGCGGCGTGGTCGTGACCAACACGCCCGAAGTGCTCACCGAGGACACGGCGGACGACGCCTTCATGTTGATGCTGATGGTGGCGCGCCGCGCCGGGGAAGGGGAGCGGCAGGTGCGCGCCGGCGCCTGGACCGGCTGGCGCCCGACGCACCTGCTCGGGACCAAGGTCTCCGGGAAGACGCTGGGGCTCGTGGGGATGGGTCGCATTGCTCGCGCGGTGGCGCGACGTGCGCGGCTCGGCTTCGGGATGCGCGTGCTGTTCCATGATCCCGTGCCCCCGCCTCCGGAGGTCGTGGGCGAGCTCGGGGCGACGGCCCGCCCCAGCGTCGACGACGTGGTGCGGGAGGCCGACTTCGTATCGCTGCACTGTCCCGCGACCCCCGAGACCCGACATCTGATCGACGCGCGGCGTCTCAAACTGATGAAGCCCGGCGCGTTTCTCATCAACACGGCCCGCGGCGACGTCGTGGACGAGCAGGCGCTCGTCGCAGCGCTCAAGGCGCGCACCATCGCGGGCGCGGGCCTCGACGTGTACGAGCGCGAGCCGGCCATGAGCCCGGAGCTGCGCACGATGGAAAACGTGGTGCTGCTGCCGCACCTGGGCAGCGCCACGCAGGAGACGCGGGTGGCGATGGGGATGCGGGCCATCGAGAATCTCAAGGCCTTCTTCTCCGGCGCGCCGCCGCGCGACCGGGTCGCGTGACCGCGGACCCCGTGGCGGCGCTCGGCGCCGACTACGCCCAGTACCTCACCGATCTCCTGTTCAGCCTGCTGCTCGACGTGATCCACGCGCATCAGCCGGAGATCGAGGCGGTGCTGCGCGGGCGGCAAGTCGATGTGGGCCGGAGCCCGGAGCTCCTGGCGCGGACGATCCAGGCGCAGGGCATCTGGTTCCAGCTCCTCAGCATCGCGGAGCAGAACGTGGTGATGCGTGACCGCCGCCGTGCCGAGGTCGAGCGGGGCTACGAGCAGCTCCGGGGCACGTTCGCACAGGTGGTGAGCAGCGCCGCGGCGTCCGGGATCTCCCCCGACGAGGTCCGGGCCATTCTCGCGACCCTCCACGTCGAGCCCGTGATCACCGCGCACCCCACCGAGGCCAAGCGTGTTACGGTGCTCGAGCGGCACCGTACCCTCTATCTCCGCCTCATGGACCTGGAAGAGCCACGCTGGACGCCGCGCGAGCGCAGCTATCTGATCGACGAGCTGCGCAACGACATCGAGATCCTGTGGCTGACGGGCGAGCTCCGGCTCGAGAAGCCGACCGTGGCTCAGGAGCTCGCCTGGGGGCATTACTTCGTCAACGAGAACCTGTTCGCCGTCGCCCCCGAGCTGCTCGACAAGCTCGACCGCGCGTTGCGACAGACATACCCGGACGAGCAATTCGAGGTGCCGCCGTTCTTCCAATTCGGCTCGTGGATCGGCGGCGACCGCGACGGCAACCCGTTCGTCACGAACGCGGTGACGCGGGAGACACTGAACGAAAACCGGCTCGCGAGCCTGCGACGCTACCGGCAGCGGCTGGGAGACCTGGTCCGCACGCTGAGTATCACCGAGCGGACCCTCGCCATCCCCCCAGCCTTCCGCGAGGCGCTCGACCGGCAGCTCGCGCTGAGCGGTGAGGTCGAGCGCATCGCCGCCCGCAACCCCGGAGAGGTGTTCCGGCAATACCTGGCGTGCATGCTGCGCCGCCTCGACGCGACCATCGAGTACGCCGGCCGCGGGCAGCCCGCCCCGGAGGGATGCGGCTATGCCACAGCCGACGCCCTGGTCGCCGACCTGCGAGTGATGGAGAGCGGCTTGAGCGAGGCAAACTGCGATGCGCTCGCGACGATGCGGGTGCGGCCGGTGCGCAGGGAAGTCGAGGTGTTCCGGTTCAGCACGTTCCGGCTGGACGTGCGCGAGAACACGATGCGCATCAACGAGGCGCTTGCGACGCTGTGGCGCACGCGCTCGGACGGTGCGGAGCCGCCGGCCCCCGGATCCGCGCCCTGGCACGCCTGGCTTCAAACCGAACTCACGCGCCCGCTGCGGCCGGGTCACGTTCCGCCCGACCTCCCCGGCGAGGCGGGGGACACGTTGGGCATGTTCCGCCTGGTCCGGGAGGTCCGCAGCGAGGTGGACCGGGAGGCGATCGGGACCTTCATCCTGAGCATGACGCACTCGGCGGATGACGTGCTGGGCAGCTACGTCCTCGCGAAGGAGGCCGGCCTCTTCGCCGATGCCGGGGGGATCGAGAGCTGCACCCTGCCGATCGTGCCCCTGTTCGAGTCGATCGAGGACCTGCGGCGCGCCCCCGACATCATGCGGGAGCTGCTTCAGGTTCCCCTGATCCGACGCAGCGTCCGCGCGCAGGGTGGCGCGCACGAGGTGATGATCGGATACTCGGACTCCAACAAGGACGGCGGCTACCTCACGTCGAACTGGGAGCTCGCGAAGACGCAGCTGAAGCTCACGCGGCTCGGCCGGGAATGCGGCGTGCCGATCACGTTCTTCCACGGGCGCGGTGGGTCCGTGAGCCGCGGCGGCGCCCCGACCGGGCGCGCCATTGCGGCGCAGCCTGCCGGGTCGATCCAGGGCCGCCTGCGGCTCACCGAGCAGGGCGAGGTGGTGTCGGTCAAGTACGCGAACCGCGGCACCGCCGCCTACCAGATCGAGCTGCTCGCCGCGAGCGTGCTGGAGCACTCGCTCCGCTCGGAGCGGGAGGCGGTCCCCGCACAGGCGTCCGAGTTCGATGAGGCACTCGAGGCACTCGCCGGCGCCGCCCACGCCGCCTACCGCGGCCTGGTCGAGCATCCCGACCTGGTGACGTACTTCCAGGCGGCGAGCCCGCTCGAGGAAATCGCCCTCCTGAACATCGGCTCCCGACCCGCCCGTCGCTTCGGAGTCAAGACCCTGGCGGACCTGCGCGCCATTCCCTGGGTCTTCGCCTGGACCCAGAACCGTCACTTCGTGCCCGGCTGGTTTGGCGTCGGCAGCGGGCTCGCCACCTTCCTCGAGGTGCGCGGCGCGCGGGGCGAGGCGCTCCTCAAGCGCATGTTCGAGGACTCCCGGCTGTTCCGGCTGATCGTGGACGAAGTCGAAAAGACGCTGGCGTATGTGGACCTCGATATCGCACGCGAGTACGCGGGCCTGGTAGCCGACCCTCGCGTGCGCGACGCCATCTTCCCGCTGATCGAGGCGGAGTACCGCCGCACAGCGGACGCCCTGCTGCGGTTGAGCGGGGGCCGCGCCATTGCCGAGCGCTTCCCGCAGTACCAGCGCCGCCTGGGCCGGCGCCTGCCGACCCTGGCGCAGGTGAACCGCCAGCAAATCGAGCTGCTGCGCCGCTACCGCGCCACGAGCGGCAAGGAGCAGGAGGACCATCTGGCGCCGCTGCTGCTGTCGATCAACTGCGTGGCGGCGGGATTCGGGACAACCGGATAGTAGCACGCTTCACGAGGCCACGTGCCACGAGAGCCACGTCGATCACATTCGTGAAGCGTGGCGTCGTGGCGTCATGCGACTAGGTTTCGACCCATGCCCGACTCCCCCTACTTCACCGACCAGCACTTCCAGGTCCGTGACATGGTGCGCGACTTCGCGCAGCAGGTCATCCGGCCCAGCGCACGCCGCTACGACGCCGAGAGTCAGTTCCCGTGGGACAACGTCAAGCGCATGGCCGAGCGCGGGCTCTTCGGCATTCCCTGGCCGAAGCCGCTCGGCGGCTCGGGGATGGACTACCTCTCATACATCCTGGTCATCCACGAGCTCGCCAAGGTGGACGCGAGCCACGCGATCACGGTCAGCGCCCACACCACGCTCGCCACCTCGCCGATCATGGACTTCGGCACGGACGCCCAACGGCGGGCGTTCGTCCCTCGCCTCGCCACGGCGCGCGTCCTGGGCGGGTTTGGATTGACCGAGGCCGGTGCGGGCTCGGACGCCGGGGGCACGAAGACCACCGCGGTCCCGAAGGGCGACCACTACGTCCTCAATGGCTCGAAGATCTTCATCACGCACGGCGGTGTGGGAGAGGTCTTCGTGGCGACCGCGCGCACTGACGCTGCCGCGAAACGCGCGCACGGCATCACCGCCTTCATCGTGACCAAGGACACCTGCGA
>QHTZ01000081.1 GCA_003221005.1 Gemmatimonadota bacterium | reverse complement strand
CCTTGAGCTTGAGCGCGAGCTGCGAGATGGGATCGCGCTTCTTCTGCTCCTCGACTTCGTCCTTGGTCCGGTACACCCCGTGCAGCGGATCGGACATCGAGTGCCCCATGAACCGGTAGGTGCGCACCTCGAGCAGCGTCGGATGCCCGCCGCTCCGGGCGCGGCGCACGGCCCGCTCCGTCGCACGGTACACCTCGAGCACGTCCATCCCGTTCACCAGCTCCGCCGCCATGTCGTAGGAGCAGGCGTGCTCGACGACGTCGGTCACCGCGGCAACGCGCTCGAATGCCGTCCCCATCCCGTAGCGGTTGTTCTCGCACAGGAATACCACGGGGAGCTTCCACACGGAGGCCATGTTCAGGGCCTCGTGGAACGCCCCGATATTCACTGCCGCCTCACCGAAGAAGCAGAGGCAGACCTGCTCGCCACCTTGGTACTTGATGGCGAAGCCGATCCCGGTGGCGAGCGGGATGTGACCGCCCACGATCGCGTGGCCGCCCATGAACCGGCGCGATGCGTCGAACAGGTGCATCGAACCGCCCTTGCCCTTGGAGCAGCCCGTCGCCTTCCCGAACAGCTCGGCCATGACGACGCCGGGGGGGATGCCGCGGACCAGCGCCTGTCCATGCTCGCGATAGGAGGAAATGACGTAATCGTCCGGCCGCAGCGTCGCGAGCGCGCCCACCGCCACTGCTTCCTGACCGATGTAGAGGTGACAGAACCCGCCGATCTTGCCGAGCGCGTACGCTTCCGCTGCCCGCTCCTCGAAGCGCCGGATCAGGAGCATCTCGCGCAGCAGGCGCCGCTCCAGCTCGGCCTGGGTCCCGCCTTTCGTCGCCTGTGTCGTCGCGGTGGCCATGGCGGGAAGGTGGCCTCAGGCGGTCGCCGTCGCGCGCGCGACCTGCTCCCAGGCGTGGTAGCTCGAGCGCACCAGGGGACCCGACTCTACGTGACGATATCCCATCTCGAGCCCGAGCCGCTTGAGCTCGGCGAACTCGTCGGGCGTGTAGTAGCGGGCGATCGGAAGATGGCGATCGGATGGACGCAGGTACTGGCCCAGGGTGAGGAGGTCCACTCCCTGCGCGCGCAGGTCGCGCATCGCCACCAGCAGCTCGTCCCACTCCTCGCCGAGCCCGCAGATGATCCCCGATTTGGTAAGGAGCCGCGAGTCCATCTCCTTGGCGCGGCGCAGCAGCTCGAGCGCCCGCGCGTAGCGGCCGCCGGGCCGCGCGAGGCGGTACAGCCGCTCGACCGTCTCCAGGTTGTGGTTCAGGATGTCCGGCTGCGCGGCGACGACGATCCGCAGCGCGGCCTCGTTGCCGCGAAAGTCGGGGATGAGCAGCTCCACGGAGGTCCCCGGGACCCGGGCGCGGATCTCGCTGACGCACGCGGCGAAGCTCTCGGCGCCGCCATGCGGCAGATCGTCGCGGTCCACGCTCGTGATCACCACGTGCTGCAGCCCCATCCGCTCCACGGCGGCGGCGAGACGGGCTGGCTCCTCGGGATCGAGCGGCCGGGGCGTGCCGTGCGCCACGGCGCAGTAGGCGCAGTTCCGCGTGCACACGTCACCCAGGATCATGAACGTGGCCGCCCGGTGCTCCCAGCACTCCCCCACGTTGGGGCAGTGCGCCTCCTCGCACACCGTGTGCAGCTTCAGCTCCCGCATCAGCTGCTTCAGGGCGACGTAGTTGGGCCCGCCAGGTGCCGGCACTTTGAGCCACGAGGGCTTTCGCGGGGGAACCGAGGGGGCGCTGGGCGCCAGCTGGACTAAGAAGGCGGGCATCAGGGCTTTAGGTGGTGGCGCAATGGGAAGATAGCGGCTTCAGGCAGGGGCGGGTAGCAGCGAAATCAACCGTTTGGTTGATCTCCCTTCGCTTGAGCTTTGAGACGACGTAGATGCTCTTCCAGCTCAGGGGTAGTCGAGAGCGTCCCGTCGGCGATGGCGGCGATCTCCTCGGCCTCTTGCCACTGGCGCTCGAGCTCCGTGATCTCGGCCAGCTCATCCACCGCCATTTCCAGCGCCACGCGCCGCTCCGGGCGCAGCGACCGCAGCGTCACTTCGCGGCGTGACACCTCCCGAACCAGGCGCTCGGGGCCGCCCATCTGGTCGACTTCCCGCGCCGCCAGCTCGGCGTGGCGGCGGGCGCTGCGTTTCGCGTTCAAGTACGTGAGTCCGCGGCGCAGCGCCTGCGCGGCGTCGGATCCGGTGAGCAGCGCACCCTCCGCACCGCAGGAGGGGCAGCGAACGACGAGGGCCAGGTCGGCGTGCGTCTCTGTGACGAGGCGGCCGTCCTTCAGGTGCCGGGCTCGGAGCTGCATGACGCTGCCGCACGCGGCGCACACGGGGGGCTCCGACAACGTGACGCGGCGATTGCCGACCAGAGCCACGTATACGCCGTCAGCCATCCGGGCGAAGTTCCACACGAAGAAGCCGAAGGACCCACCCGCAGCGACGTTCACGGCGACTCCGAGGCCGACGGCGGCGATAGTTAGCGGCACCACCACGCTCGCCCGCTCGCGCTCGCGCGCCCGCAACCGCTCCCCGTAGCGCCACCCGGCGAGCTCCACCCGTGGCGGCCGCCCGATGCGCACGAAATCGTAGTCCCGCCAGCGCACCAGGGCGACCTGGCCCGTGGCGGCGAGGACGCGTCCCTCCTGGGCGGCCCGGGCGACCGCCTGGATGCGCTCGAGCCGGTCGTCGAGCGGACTGAGGTTCCACCGCCCGCACGCCCGGCAGATCACCCACAGCCGGCCGCGCCACTCGTCGAACGCGATCCTCCGGCCGACGCCGAGGCCCGACGGGCCGCCGTCGCCGTCGAGATGCGCGTTGCAGAAGGCGCAGGTCTGGTACATCGGTCAGGCCGCGAGCGCGCCCGGACGGTCGGGCCGCCACGCCGCGACATCGACGGCCGTCTCCCCCGCGCTCAATAAATCGCCCACGATCTCCCCCGTCAGGGCTGCGAGCAGCACGCCGTTGCGCCCGTGCCCGGTCGCGTACCACAGGCGCTCGACCCCAGGGTGGGCTCCCACGATGGGGCGGCCGTCGGCGGTGAGCGGGCGCAGGCCCGCCCACATCCGCAGCACCGGCTCGCGCAGCAGGCCTGGAAAGAGGCGGATTGCTCCCCGGAAGATCTGCGCGAGTCCCTCGTTGGTAACGCGACAGTCGAAGCCCGCGTGCTCCATGGTGCTACCGAGCAGAGCTTCGCCGCCGCGCGCCAGGACGTAGCAGTGCTCGTTGTAGAGAATGGCCGCGGGCATCTCCGCGGGCCACGCGGTCGCGGCCATTTGGCCGCGCACCGGCTCGACGGCAGGGGGACGGGGGAGTGCTCCGATCGCCTTGGACCAGGCCCCCGCGGCGACGACGACGTGCCCGGCCGCCGTGGAGCCCTGGGGCGAGACCACTCCCGTCGCCCGGCCGTCTGCGACGGCGACGCTCTGGACCGGCTCCGCGAGGAGCGTGGCGCCGAGGCGCCGCGCGTCGGCGAGACAGGCGCGCGCCAGCGCTTGGGGATCGAGCGCTCCGTCCTCGGGAGCGAACAACGCGCCACGACAGTCGTCCGCCGCGCCGGGCCAGCGCTCGCGCACCTCGTCGGGCCCCAGCCAATCGCAGCGCAGGCCCGCCTGGCGCTGCGCCGCCACCGCGTCCTTGAGCCCGTGCTCGGCGGCTTCGTCGAACGCGAGCGAGGCGATCCCCGACTGCCACAGATGGATGTCGATCGCGGTTGTCTCGCGCAGCGCCGGTGCGAGGGGGTGGTACAGGTCGCGCGCCCGCACCGCCAGGCTCAGGGAATCGTCGGGGCCGGGCTCGATCTGCGCCGCGAGCATCCCGGCCGACGCGGGGGACGCGGCCCCCGGCTCCGGGCCCGGCTCGAAGACAGCCACGGTGAGCCCGCGCAGCGCGGCGGCGCGGGCGCACGCTGCGCCCACGACCCCGCCGCCGATCACCACGACGTCATACGTTTTCATGTGCTGGCACGAAGCTGAAACCCCCTGCTAGATTGCAACGTAAGACGCAGGGCTCAGGGTTCACGGAGGGAACCATGTTTCGAAGCATACTCGGATTCGCCGTTTTCGCCGTTCTGGCGCTCGTAGCCATCAAGCTGCTGTTCGGCGTGTTCGGCATCGTCCTTGGTCTGGTGACCACGCTGCTCGTGTGGGCTGCCTTCGGCTTCCTGCTGTACCTCGGTTTGCGCGTGATCAGCCCGGGCACCGCCGAAAAGCTGCGCGAGCTCATCAAGGGGCGCCCCACGGACACGTCGCCCTAGCGCTCCCAGGGCAGCACCTGGCTCGAATGGGCGTGGATGATCCTCCACCCGCCCGGCTTCTCCTCGCAGATGAACGTCGCTCGCCCGGCCTCCGCCTGATTCTGGGCCGGGTTGACCCAGCGGTAGTCCACCATCGCCCATGCGAAACGTCCGGCCAGAGTCACCGTCGCCGCTGCCACAGTGACTCTGCCGCCGTAGCCCACGCCGGCGAAGCGCGGCGCCGCGAAGCGGACGCGCGCGTTCGCCACCACCAGCGCCTCCTGTGCGTACAGCGAGTCCGCCCCGCGGTCGCCCGCCCCGTCGAGCGTTAACGCCTGGCGCACGAGCGCATCGATGCGGTCGGGCGTCGCGGCGACGGCGGGAGCGGGGGCTCGACGCGGACGCGTCGTCTGGGTGACGCACGCCGCCGCGGCGAGCGCGCACGAGAGGAGCCGATGGCCCCGGCTAACGCCCATCCAGCTGTTCGAGCACGGCCCAGCACAACAGGGGAATGAGGAGCTCGTGGTGGCCGGTGAGCTGGATCCCCCGGCCGCCGCCCTGGGTCGGGCGCTCGACCACGTTGACACGCGGGCGATAGTGTCGCTCCATGTCGCAATCGCACGCGGTGAAACCCGTCGGCTTTCCATCGTGCAGGTTACGGGCGATGGAGAGCGCCTTGAGGAACACCTCGGGCATGACCACCGCGCTTCCCAGATTCAGCACGACGCCGCCGCCTTCCAGGGCAGGCAGCGCTTCCGCGAGCCGCTTGAAGTCGCGGTGGCTGGTGGCGCCCAACGCCGCTCCATCGGCCGTGGGATGCTGATGGATGATGTCGGCGCCCACGGCCGCGTGTACCGTGACAGGCACGCCCAGCGTCGCGCACGCGACCAGCACTGAGACATCGGGTGCGGCGAGCGTCCGCCGCCGGCGCAGGTACTCAGCCAGGGCCTCGCCCATGCCGCGCCCGTCGTGGGCACCCTCGGCGATCCCGGCGTTCATGTCGCGCCCCGTCTCCTCCGCCATCCCGAACGACCCGTCCTTGAGGCCGGCGGCGACGTCCTCACTCGTGCCGCCGTAGGCGGCGAGCTCGAAGTCATGGATCGCCGCGCTGCCGTTCAGCGCCACGTGGGTAATCACGTGGCGTCGCATCAGCTCGATCAGGAGCGGACCGAGCCCGACCTTGATGACGTGCCCCCCGAGCATGGCGACCACTGCGTGCCGCCCCGCGGCTCGCGCCAGCTGGCCCACCAGATAGCGCAGGTCCTGCGCCGCTAGCACGTCGGGGAGCGATTCCCAGAAGGCGCCGAAGCTCGAGTCCGTGCCGGGAGGGTGCGCAAAGACAGTGGGAGCGACCTTGTTGGTGCGGCGCGTGATGGAGACGGTCTTGAGGCGCGAGAAATCCGCCTCGTGATACTCGGTCATGGGTGCCCCGGGACGGAGTACTCCTTGAGCTTCAACGTCACCACGCCGAACGAGAACCTCGATTGCAGCCCGAGCATGACGCGTTCGCGGTCGTCGGAGAGCCACATCCGGGCGTCCGATTTCTCGGCGAAGATCCCGCCGCCGTTCGGGATCTTGGGAGAGAGCACGATCGCGTTCCACTTGCGGCCCGCGACGTTGACGCGGTCGCGCCCCAGCACGGTGACGATGACGGGGTTGCGCTCGGGACGAAAGTAACGTCGGTACTCGTAGCGCTGGCCGATCACGAGCGGCACGGTCCGGATCCAGTACAGGAAGGCGGCGTCGTCCAGGGGATCGGGCACGGTGGGGAATGCACTGTCGCGCCCCGCCTCGCGATACACTCCCGAGTCAGGGAGGATCTCGAACTTGTGCTCCCAGGACTTGCCCTTCTCTTCGGTGGCGTTCCAGAAGCGCCGCGAGCGGAAGTCGGAGCGCCCCACCCACGACTCGAGCGTCTGGTTGAGGTGGTACCAGAGCGCGCCGCCCTCGATGTGGAACCGGAAGTGCACCGCGGGTGCCCCACGCACCGTGTCGAGGCCCGCGACCTCCATCGTGGCCTCGCCCACGCTGAAGACGCCGAAGCGCGCCGCGTACACCAGCCGTTCGCCTACTGGGAAGGGGACGGCGGTAGGAGCGGCAGGGACGACACGGGCCGGGGACGAATCAGTGGCCGGCGTCCCCGCGGGGCTGGCGTGGTGACTCGAGTCCTGGGGACTGGCGTCCCGCGGCGCTGCGCAGAGCATTGCGATCGCCAGCGTCACCAGCGCGGCGCGAATCGCCGCGCGGGCCCGCCAGGCGTCCACCAGCTGCCTCAGCGGCTTGGTGCGCGACGGGCGCTGCACGAGGTCGTAGCGCGTCTCGGCCGGCACCGCTTCGATGCGGCGGGCGTGCGGCAGCATCCGCGCCAGCAGCTCCGCGTTCGCGCACCACCCGTCGGTGGTGAGCAGCGGCGCTGCGTCGCGCCGCTGCGCGTGGCGCCATACGATCAGCCGCAGCGCGACGAAGCCGGAGAGGGCATCGCGCAGGCCCGGCACGCGCAGCAGCCGCGGGGCCCAGCGGCGGGCCCAGAGCACTGCGCGGGGCGCGCGGCCCCGCGCCTGGAGCAGCTCCGCCACGACGACGTCGCTCCCCGACTCAAGGCGCCGCACCATCTCCACCATGACATCCGGCGACTGGCTGAAGTCGGCGTGCAGCACGATGGCGCAGTCGCGCCGGGGGCGGTCGGTGCGCTGCAGCGCGAGGGTGAGCAGCTCCTCGAGGCTCCTGGCGTAGCCGCGGCGCTCCCGGTGCGTGACGACGCTCATCGGCAGCACCTTGGCGTATGACGCCAGCAGCTCCGCCGTGCCGTCGCGCGAGCCGTCGTCGCAGACCAGCAGCTGATACTCGCGCGGGAACGTGGTGAAGACCTGCCGCACCTTCCAGAGCACGAGGCCCACTGTGGGGGCCTCGTTGTGCACCGGAACACACACGTAGATCATGGCCCTGCAATCTAGACGAGCGCCCGATAGAGGGCCAAGACGCCGCGCGCCATGGAGGACGCGGTGAACCGCGGGGGGAGCGGGAAAGGAGCAGGGTGGTCGAGCGCGGCGAGCACCTTGCGCGCGAGGGCGTCGGCGTCGCCCACCGGCACGAGCCACTCCTCCGGGACGATCTCCGGTAGCCCGCCGCCCCGGGTCGCGACGACCGGCTTCCCGAGCACCAACGCGTGCAGCACCACGCTCCCCAGGCCTTCCTCCTTCGAGGACATCACGAGCACGTCGGCCTCCCGGATGACGGGGTCCACTGCGGGGATGTGGCCGGAGAGATACACGCGATCTTTGAGACCGAGCTTCGCGATCTCGGCTTCCAGCGCGGGACGCAAGCTTCCTTCGCCGGCGATGATCCAGCGGAGGTCGGGGCGGAGCGCCCGCGCGGCATAGGCGGCGCGGATCAGCGTGCGCTGGTCCTTGTGGCCTACCAGGGCGGCGACGTTCAACGCCAGCGGCGTGCCGGGAGCGAGCCCCATCGAGCCGCGGATGTCCACCGGCAGCACGGCTGCGCGGCGCACTTCTGCGGCATCGATTCCCGACGGCACGACCGCTATCGCATCGGGCGCGATGCCGTCGGTCACGAGGATGTTCCGCACGGCATCGGAAATCGCGATGATGCGATCGACCTGGAACCACACGCTGCCCCGCCGCACGTGGAAATCCACGCGCCGCGTGGCCACGAGCGCCGGGCGCGCGCGTCCGCTGCGGGCGAGCCGCCGCGCCCAGGCGCTCAATTGCAGGGCGTGACTGTCGTGCGCGTGGACGATGTTCGGACGGTACTCGCGTATCGCGTGATACAAATGCCACAGGGCGCGCGGATCGAGCCCCGGTCCCCAGGGAACCTCGCGCAGGCGGACGCCGTCCGCCCGCGCCCGGCGCGCGAGCTCGCCGCCGCGCTTGGTGACGAGGAGCTGCTCTAGACCTCCCCCCTCCCCCTCGCGGGCGAGCTCGCGGGCGAGCAGCCGGGCTTGGTTCTGCCCGCCGCGCCATTCCCGGCCCGCGTCGACCTGAAGGATGCGCAGCGGGTCAGCCGGGGTGTGAGAGCAAGGGGGGCACGGGGGGTGGGAGGGGCGGGGGGGCCGGTGGGGCTTGGGCGGCCAGGCGGTCGAGCACGCCGCGCAGCTCGGCGAGCGTGAACGGCTTGTGGAGGTACGGCCGGCCGAGGCTCTCGAGGAAGTGCAGGGTGTCACCGCGCACCGTGTCCCCCGTCGCGAAGATGATCCGTTGGGCAGCCTGGGGGTGCTGCTGGGCGAGGCGGTGGTACATCTCCCGGCCGCCGAGGTGGGGCATCCGCAGGTCGCAGATGATGACGTCGAAGGGGTCGGCGATCGCCCGCTCGAGGGCGTAGGCGCCGTCGCTCGCCACCTCCACGGTGTGTCCCCAGCTCTCCAGCGTCGATCGCATGTAGTAGAGGATGTGGGGCTCGTCATCCACGACGAGCACGCGCAGCGACCGCGTCTGGGTGACGGGGTCCGCCGGAGCCGCGGGGGGCCGCGGCTGGGCGCCGCCCGGCAGCTCGACGGTGAACGTCACCCCGGAGCCCGGCCGCGCGTCGAGGGTGATGCGCCCGCCGTGTTCCTTCACGATCCCCTGCGAGATCGAGAGCCCCAGGCCTGTGCCTTCACCCTCCCGCTTGGTCGTGAAGAACGGCTCGAACACGCGCTGGGCGATCTCATCGGGGATGCCGGGGCCGTTGTCGGCCACGCTCACGGCTACCCCGTCGAGCCAGCGCCGGGCCGTGACCCAGATGCGGCCGCTCCGCTGGACGCTCGCGATCGCTTGCGCGGCGTTGTTGATGAGGTTTACGAACACCTGTTTGATCTGGTTCGCGTTGACCTCGAGGTCGGGGAGGTCCTCCTCCACCCGCAGCGTCGCCTCCACCTTGTGAGCCATCAGCTGGTTGCGGAGCAGCGCCAGCGTGGACGCGAGAATCGGCCCGATCGGCTGCACCTGGCGCTCGCCCTCCTGGCTGCGCGCGAACGAGAGGAGGTTCTTGACGATCGTCGCGGCGCGCTCCGCTTCCTGGCGGATCACCTGCAGCGGCTCGGTGAGGGGCGCCGGGATCTCGCCCGTCTCCGCGAGGAAGTCCGACAAGCCCACGACGGAAGCGAGCGGGTTGTTGAGATCGTGCGCCACGCCGGCGATTAGTTGACCGATCGCGGACATTTTCTCAGACTGTATGAGCTGCTCCTGGAGCCGGCGCTTGGCGGTCTGGTCCTCGAACACCAAAACCGCCGCTCCTGGCTCGGCCAGCGGGATGGCGGTGAGGAGCACAGAGCGGTCCGCGGAGCGCAGCTCCGCCGTGGTGGGGGTGCGCTCCGTCACGGCGCGGCCGACCGCTTCAGCCCAGGCTGGAGGGAGCAGGCCGATCCAGGGACGGCCCGGAATCGCGGTGACCGGCGTCTGCACCAGGTCGGCGAAGACCCGATTGGCGCGGCGTACCACGCCCTCCGGGTCGATGATGCACATGGCCTGCGTGATCGCGTCGACTGTCTGCTCCCACTCGCGCTTGGCGGAGGAGAGCAGCTCGACGAGACGGGCGTTCTCGAGCGCGATCGAGACCTGCGCGACGACGGCGCGCACGATCATCAGGTCGTCGGGGCGGAACGCATCGGGCCGCTCTGCGGTGAGCGAGACGGCACCGACTGGCCGTGCGCCGGCCACGAGCGGCGCGCCGATCCAGGCCCCGGGAGCGCTCAAGCCGAGCTCGACGCCCTGGGCGCGTGCCGCGGTCGCGACATCGCGCGCGAACAGCAGCGGTCCGCGCCGCAGCGCGAGCTGCAGCAGGGGATCGTCGGTGTTCGCGGGCTCGGGGCCGGAGTCGTAGGCGGCGGCGAGGCGGTTCGACACCGCGTCGAGCAGGACGATGGAGAGCCGGTCGGGCGCCAACAGCTCGGTGAGGGTCCGCGCGACCAGATCCACGGCCGTCGCGGGCCGGAAGGTGCCGGCGAGCTCCTGGGACAGCGTGGTGAGACGCCCCAGCAGCTCGTGACTCAGGTGCGGGGGACGCGCCCCGCCGGGAGGATGGCTCATGATTCTCGCCAACGTGCGCAGCCGGCTGCGGGCCGCCGATTTCCGCCTCGCGGCGCTGGCGCTGGGTCGCGGTGATCCGGCGCGACGCGCGCGCTACGAGCGCTTGCTCGTCGAGGAGGGGCCGGACGCCCTGCTCGACGATCCCCAGCTGCTCCCGGCGCTCCTCGCCGTGCGCTCCCTCGTCGTGCCCTCAGCACCGCTCTTCACCTATGCTGCTGTGCGGCACACGCTGCTCGCCGGCGGCGTGGACGACCGCGCGCTCGCGGACTACCTCGCCGCGCTGCTGCTCGAGTTCGGGGATCACGGCCGCCACCGCCGGGTCCGCCGCACTGACGACGAGTCCTACGACTATCTCGTGGACATCGTCGCGGACCTCGCCGAGCAGGACGGGGCGGGGGAGCGGGGCTTCCTGCTGCAAACGCACCTCGGCAACTACAGCCTGTGGCTCGCGGGACTGTTTCCGGACTACGTGGCCGCTCGCCGCACCCGCGTGGGGGGCCCCGATCTGCCGTACTACGATGCGCTCGGCCGCCACGGCTACGACCTCGCTTCGCGGCACCGGCTGGCGCGGGATTGCGGGATGGCCGCGATCTTTCGCGCGGCTGCGGATCTCTTCCCGGCGCTGCGGGCCGCGTTCAACCGCCTGAGCGACCGGGTGTTTTTTCCAAACGTCATGACGCCAGACCGGATATTGAGAGCACTGTAAGCCGTCGCTCTCAGCTGTTGACGGCTTCACTCATCGAGAAACCTCGTCGGCACCTGCGTCGTCGCCTCCACCAGCAGCTCGGCAGCCTTGAGGAACCGCACCATGATCGGCAGCGAGCCCTGGAGCAGGATCTTGCGCTGCATGATCCCCGCAATCGGCCCGAGCTCCTTGCGAATCACCTGCTTCCAGCGGGCGTAGTCGGCTGTGAGCACGAATGGCGCGCGCTGCGCCTCCGGCTGCGATACGATCTTCGCCCCGCGGCATACACCACGCTCGAGATCGAGCCAGATCCCCACGGGGTTGGGGAGCCCGATCTCGGGGCGCGCATTCACCACCAAGGCCACGGCACCGTGAGTCCACGTCGCGGCCGCCTGGCGGTACGCGTCGCTCGCGTTGACCGCCTGCTCGCACGCGGTGGCCCACTCCGGCGAGGGGAACGAGAGCGTCATCGCAGCGCGGCGGCCAGGCCCGCGAACAGGGCGCCTTCCACCTCGTCCTCCGGGTGCCACTGCACCGCCAGCATCCACGACCCGCGGCCGTTCGCCCACTCGACTCCTTCGATCACGCCGTCCTCGGCCCACGCAGTGGCGCGCAGCGGGGGAGCGAGCTCGCGGATCGCCTGATGATGCCGGCTGTTCACCGACGCCTGGCGCGTGCGCAGCGTGCGGTGCAGCAGCGAATCGGGCTCGACCCGGAGGCTGTGGCGTCCGCTCTCGTCGGCGTGGTCGATCGGACCGGGTCGCTCGCTCGGGAGGTCCTGATACAACGTGCCGCCGAGCGCCACGTTGAGAATCTGGATCCCGCGACAGATGGCGAGGATCGGGAGCTGCCGCTCCCGCGCCGCGGCGATCAGGGCCACCTCCACGGCGTCCCGCGCGGCGTCGGTCGGCTCGAGCTTGGGATGGGGCGCTGCATGGTAGCGGGCGGGGTCCACGTCATGCCCTCCCGTGAGGACGAGGCCGGCGACGTGGTCGAGCACTGCGGTGCCGCTCGCGGGATCGAGCAGCGGCGGCACGACGAGCGGCACGAGCCCGGCGCGGACCAGTGCGGTGGCGTACGCGGTGTTCAGGACGACGCGCTCGCGACCCTCGTGGGTCCGCCGGCCCGCAGTCACCGCTACCACCTTGCTCATCGCGTCACCGGGGCGGGCCCGAGTAGCGGGCAGCGCGGGTTGCTCACGCCACCCCAATCCACCCGCACCCCGAAGAGGGGAACGCTGCGGTCGGTTCCCGTGACGGCTCCGAGCTGGGGGAGCGACTTCGGCGCCTCGGGCTCGTACAGGATCACGCCCTCGGCGCGCTGCGTCGAGTCGTCCACCACCAGCACCCCGTAGCCGCCGGGGCTGGCCGGGAACGCGGGACCCTGGTAGCCCATCAGCAGCTGCGTCTTGTCGTACGCGACCAGCACCTCACCCTGCTGTGCCTGTCCCACGACGCGCGCCGGGAGCGAACCCGGCAGCCCGCGCGGCGCGTCGGCGAGCAGGTAGACGACATTGGTCATCCGCTGCTGCACCATGGCAGGCCCGACCAGCTGCGCGATCCCGCAGGTGGGTCGCGAGCGGTCGCCGGCGCAGCGCGCCAGGGCGACCACCCACAGCACTGCCACGGCGCTCGCGCTCACCCGGGGCGGCGGCATGCGACCAATTTAATACGTCCAGGTGAGCGTCATGGTGACGGTGCGCACCGGGGCGAGCGTCTGCGGCGCGAGGTTGTACAGGTAGTTTAGGGCGTTCGCGACGAGGAGCCGCACGCTGAGGGCATCGCGCTGGTATCCCGCGCGCAGGTCGAGGACCTTGGGCGCCACCTGAGGGTCGGTCGGGGGATAGAGCTCGACCCGCTCGAAGCGGCTCGTGTAGCGAAAGTCCGCGCCGAGGTTGAATCCGCCCCAGGCGTAGTCGGCGGCCAGGGTGAGGAGATGCCTGGGCCGGAAGGCGAGGGGCTGGGCGGGCACGGTGTCGTGAGCGAATTCACGCGTGTAGAGCAACGTGTAGGCCAATGACGTCGAAAGGTGAGGCGTGAAGGGGAAGGCGTAGAGGGCGACGTCGAGTCCTGCGAGGCGCGCGCGCTGGAGGTTCTGAAACTGGATCTGCTGAGTGGTGGCACCCGTGGCGGGATCCACGGTCAGCTGGATGGTCGGCTCGATCAGGTCGCTCGCTTCGGTCCAGAACAGCGCCGCGTCGGTGCGTACCATGGTCCCGAACTGGGCGGCGTTGCCGACCTCCAACGACCAGGCTGTCTCGGGTCCGAGACTGGGATTGGGGGCGACGGTGAACGGGCCGAGCGCTGTCTCCACGAACTGCTCTGCCAGCGACGGCGCGCGGAAGCCGCGTCCGGCGGAGACGCGCCAGAACAGCGTTCCCCCGGCCCCCGGCAGCACCAGCCCCACGCGCGGGCTCACGACGGCACTCAGGCCGCCGCCGTCCACCGCGATGTAGTCGACGCGGGCACCCGCGGTCATCCGCGCTGACCCGAGCCGCTGCTCGCTTTCCGCGTAGGCTGCGAACTCGTCCTGCCCGTGATCGTGAAAGATGTTGCTCGTTACGTCGGACAGCGCGCCCTCCGCGCCCACGGTGACGACGCGGCCCGCCGTCGGGCGCACCAGGCCGCGCATCTCGGCGCCGTAGCGGTTGGCCACGCCGAAATCCGTCGTCGGGCTGCGGAAGTCGGTGAAGTCGGTTCGCAGCCAGGAGCCGCGCGCCAGCCACGACTCTCGCGGCGATACGGTGTGCTCGAGCGTCGCGGCGAACAGCCCCTTGTCGGAGCGCGTATGCGCTCCTGCCTGCGACCTGTCGATCATGAATGGTTGGTAGGACTGCCCCCGGTCGTCGCACTGGCCGTGCTCGCACCAGAGCAACGGGGCTTGGTACTGATTGCTCGCCCACGAGCCGATGAGATGCAGATGGCTGGTGGCAGACGGCAGCCATTCACCCTTGCCCACCACCTCCCAGTAGTCGCTCCGGTCCTGCTCGCGGTAGCCGTCGGAGTGCCGGCCGCCGGCGGTGAGGCTGGCCCGCACGGCGTCGCCGCCGTACGAGCCGGTCACGTCCAGTCCCTCCTGGGCGCCGATGTAGTCGCGGAACCGCCAGATCGTGTCCGGGGGATTGGCGTAGTAGCCCCCCGTGGTGCGGACACGGGCGTGCAGCCCCGTAGGGATGTCGCGCGTGATCAAGTTGACCACACCGCCGAGCGCGGCGGAGCCGTACAGGGCCGAGCCGGCCCCCTTCACGATCTCCACGCGCTCGACCTGATCTACCGGGAGCATGTCCCAGTTGATGCCGCCGCGATCGCCCTGGTTCGCGGGCACGCCGTCCACCAGCAGGAGCACGCGCGCACCCAGACCCTGCACGTAGCCGGTCGAGCCGCGGATGTTGACCTGGCCGTTCAGGAACTGCACGCCGGGCGCCTTGTCCACCGCTTCGTCCACGGTGTTCACGGCGCGGCGCGCGAGCTCGCTGTCCTGCACGAGCGCCACGCTGGTGACGACCTGGTCGAGAAGCTGCGAGCGCTTCCCGGCCGTCACGACGACGGGCTCCATATGGAGCGCGCTCGGCCGCAACGCAAAGTCGGCGGCGACGGAATCCCCGGGCGCGAGCGTGAGTGTGTCAGCCGCCGCGCGATACCCGAACCGCTGCACGCGCACCACGACCTGGCCCGCGGCGATGCCGGTGAGCGTGTAGCGACCAGCCGCGTCGGTGGCGACGGTGTGTGCGCTGCCTTGGGCGCCGACGCGGGCGTCCTCGAGGGCTTGGCCGGTGGCGGCGTCACGCACGGTACCGCGCACGACCGCGGTCTGCTGCGCTTCCGCGCCGATGGGCGCGACCGCGAGCGAGGTGAGCATGAGGAGTCGCTTCAAGGGCACGGCGGCGTGTAATAGCTGCACGGACGGTGCATCCGCCCGAAATCGATCACGAAGTCGATCCCTTCGGTTTGCGCGGAGACGTTCACGACCCCCGGCTGGCTCGCGTCGGCGGGATCACGATAGTAGCCCGTTTCGCGCAGGGTCGAGTCCGCGTTCTCGAGGGTGAATCCTTGCTTCACCCAAACCGCCACAACCCATTCGTAGCGTCCGGCCGGGAGGGAGACAGCGTAGAACGCGGCGCTGCTGTCAAGCGGCAGCTTCTGCAGCAGGAGCAGCGACGGCTGGAATGTGAACAGGCTGTCGCGCGAGTGAGGGAACGTGTGGTACGCGACGATGTAGACGGCCTGGGTGCTGTCGGGCTCCGTGCCCTGGAACGTCACAGTGCCGCAGATCCCGACGAATCCCTTGGCGCAGACGGGGATCGGCTCTAAGCCGCCGTTGCAGGCGACGTTAAGGACGAGAGCGAGGAGTGCGGCGAAGGCGCGCCGTCGCATGCCAGCAATCTGGACGGAGCGGGCGCGCCGTCAACTTGACCGCTGATTCGGCCGCAAATAACGTTGACTCGCCATGCCCATCTACGAGTACCGCTGCACCAAGTGTCGCACGCGTTTCAGCCACGCGGAGCCGATCGCCGCGCACGGGCGGCGCCGGCCGGCGTGCCCGAAGTGCAAGTCGCGAGCGGTCGAGCAGGTGTACTCGGCGTTCTTCGCGAAGACGGTCCGCAAGAGTTAGCGCGTGTGTTCGAGCGCCTGCGCGACGCCCTGCGGGCCGCTCTCGACGCGGCGACACCGGCGGGAGATCTGCGCGACCTCGCCCGCCAGATGCGTGAGGCGGTGATCGAAGCGAAGGTGGCGGTGCAGGAGCTGCGCGATGCCCTCGGCCGCACCGAGCGCGAGCTTCAGGCGGAGCGGCAGCGGCTGGTCGACGCCGAGCGGCGCGGTCGGCTCGCGGCAGAGATTCAGGATCAGGAGACGGCGGACGTGGCGCAGCGCTTCGCGACCAAACACGGCGAGCGGGTGCGGGTGCTCGAGCGCAAGCTCGCGGCGCAGCGCGACGAGGTCGCGCTGGCGGAGCGGGAGCTCGCTGAGATGCAGGCGCAGCTCGGCCGTGCCGAGCGCGACCGGCCGGTGACCGAGGCCGAGCGCAGCGCCGAGCGCGCCTGGCGCGACCTGCAGCAGGCGGGCGGGGTCCGGCCCGGGGTGGATCCCTCGGACGCTGGGCTCAAGGACGACCTCGATCGCGCGACGCGGGAGGCAGCCGCAGAGCGACAGCTCAGGGAGATCAAGAAGCGGATGAAGAAGGAGTAGCGATGCTCCTCTTGCTCGCCGCACTCGCGTTGCAACAGTCTCCCACGCCCCTCGCCCCCGCCGACCTGCTCAAGCGCGCGCACACCTACAGCATCGTCGCCTACGACTCCGCGACGGGGGACTTGGGCGTCGCCGTGCAATCGAAGTTTCCCAACGTGGGCGGGATCGTCCCGTGGGCCAAGTCGGCCGTCGGCGCCGTCGCCACCCAATCCCTGGGCAACACCGACTACGGCGAGAACGGGCTCGCCCTGATGGCCTTGGGGACGAGCGCGCCGGAGGCGCTGCGCATTGTGATGCGCGGCGATCCCCGCCCGGCACAGCGCCAGGTGGGGATGGTGGACGCGCATGGCAACGCGGCGAGCTGGACGGGGGACTCGTGCTTCGACTGGGCCGGAGGCCGGACGGGCGGACCGGCGGACGGGCGGATGGGGGGGAAGGGCGCGCTCGTTGTCGGCCGCGATTTCGCGGCACAAGCCAACATCATGGTCTCCGACCAGACGGTGAAGAACATGGCCGAGGGCTTCCAGCGCGCCACGGGCTCGCTCGCGGACCGCCTGATGGCGGCGCTCGTCGCCGGGCAGGCGGGGGGCGGAGACCGGCGGGGGATGGAGTCGGCGGCGCTGCTCGTGGCGCGCAAGAACGGCGGCTACCTCGGCCTGAACGACCGCTACATCGACATCCGCGTCTACGACGACACCAATCCCCTGCGCGAGCTCGCGCGGCTGTACCGGCTGCACCAGCTTTACTTCTTCACCAGCCGGCCCGAGGACCTCGTGCCGATCACGCCGACCATCGTGCGGCAGCTGGAGCCGATCCTGTTGCGCGAGCCGCCGGGCCAGGCGCAGAAGTGGCTCGACGCACCCCAGGGCGTCGCGAACCAGAAGTTCCTGAACGCGCTCGCCAACTTCATGTACTGGGAGAATTACGACGTGCGCGTGCGGATGGACGGCAAGATCGACCGGGTCGTCGTGGACGACGTGCTGAAACGGCGGAAGCCCTGAACGCCCTGCGGCGGCTGCTCGCCTGGTTCCGCGACGCCTACGACGGGCCGCGAGCGACGCATGAGCCCCGACGTTCCGGAGGCACCATGGAGATCAAGCGCGACCGGATGGTCTTTCTCGGCTACGGCAAGTACTGGCGCTCAGACGGCATTGTCGGGCTGATGCCGATCGAGGAGGAGCGCGGGCCCCGGCGCCGCACCAACGTGTTCGTGCAGGGACGCGGCGAGCCGATCGTCGCGTCGCGCACCGAGCAGAGCATCCTGGAGGACATGGGCGCCACCGAAGGCGGCTTCCAGGCGGAGGCGCTGCGCGAGGCCGTGACCGAGCTGCTCACCGCGTTCCACGAGTTCTCTCCCGTGCTGCGGCGGGCCCTGCTGAACGAGCATCATTTCGACGTGGAGAAGTGGGAGCAGCGACTGGGCGAGATCCTCCGCGCCCCGCACGTCCCGGAGACCGTGGAACAGAACGAGCTGTTCGACTGATGACCGCACCCATCGCAGCGCCGACGCGTCGCGACCCCGCCGGCTGGTTCGGCCATCCGGGTGGTCTGTCCACGCTGTTTTTCACCGAGATGTGGGAGCGCTTCAGCTATTACGGGATGCGCGCGTTCCTCATCCTCTACATGACGGCGCCCGCGGCGGCGGGTGGGCTCGAGTTCGACGTGAAGCACGCAGGCTCGGTATACGGCACCTACACCAGCAGCGCGTGGGCGGCGGCGATCTTCGGGGGCATCGTCGCGGACCGGTTCCTGGGGCAGTACCGCAGCGTGCTGTTCGGCGGCAGCATCATCGCCCTGGGCCACTTCACGCTCGCCTTCAAGTCGCTGCCGTTCTTCTACGCCGGCCTCTCGTTCATCGTCATCGGCACTGGCCTCCTCAAGCCCAACGTCAGCACGCTGGTGGGCGGCCTGTACGACCAGAGCGACGCGCGGCGCGACGCCGGGTTCTCGATCTTCTACATGGGGATCAACCTGGGTGCGGCGCTCGGGCCCATCATCGCCGGGTGGTTCGCCCAGCAGGTGAGTTGGCACGTCGGGTTCGCGTGCGCGGGCATCGGCATGTCGTTCGGGCTGGTGCAGTATGTCCTCGGCAAGCGACGCCTCCAGCCGGCGTTCGAGCGGCTCGCGGTGCGTCCCCCGCCGCGCCTGGCCGCGACGGCCGCGAGCGCGGATCCGCGCGCGTCCGCCACGCCGGCGTGGCTCGGCTTTACGCGGGTCGAGTGGAAGCGCATCGCCGCGATGTTCGTGTTCTTCGTGTTCGCGGCGGTGTTCTGGACCGGGTACGAGCAGGCAGGCTCGACCCTCAATCTCTTCGGGGATCGGTACACGCGGCTCTCGGTACTCGGCTTCAGCTTCCCGTCCAGCTGGTACGTGGCCGTACAGGCGATCTTCGTCATTCTCCTGGCTCCGGTGTTCGCGTGGCTGTGGGTGCGCTTGGGCCGGCGGGAGCCGTCGAGCCCCGCGAAGTTTGCCTTCGGGCTGTTCTTCCTCGGCCTGTCGTTCGTCCTGCTGATCCCCGCCGCGGCGGTTGCCCAGAGCGGCTCCGGCGTTCGGGTGAGCCCGTTGTGGCTGGTTGGGTGCTACTTCGTGCAGGAGCTGGGGGAGCTGAGCCTCTCGCCCGTGGGTCTCTCGGTGTTCACGAAGCTCGCTCCCGTAAAGATCGTCGGGATGATGCTCGGGGTGTGGTTCCTGGCCGACGCCTTGGGCAACAAGCTCGCCGGGTGGACCGCGGGGTTCTTCACCTCGATGCCGCTGTCGCAGCTGTTCGGCGCGCTGGCGGCCGTGTGCCTCGGCGCGGCGGCGATCCTGTTCCTGATGATCCAGCCGGTGAAGCGGCTGATGGGGGGCGTGCACTAGCGGCGCCCGGCAACCTGAATCGCAGTTACCTGCCCGATGCGCCGCGACTCTCTTTGGTATAACGCCCGTTCGCTGACCTCAAACAGGGGGTGCCTGTGAGACTCACGCACCTGATCACCGTTACCTCAGCGCTCGCCGCGGTCCTCGGTTGCAGCACCGGCGATCCGGCTGCCCCGGCCGCCGCGGCCGGCGCGCCGCAAGCTACGATTCAGGGGTTGGAGCAAACCGTCCAGCTGTTTCCCGCAGAGCCTTCTCAGGGTGAGCAGCTGCGCATCGTTTCGGTCGTGGTGAACAAGAATGCCGCGTCGACCGATGTCGTGAGCCGGATCTGCGGCCTCGACACCGGGGGGGATCTCGTCCTCGCCGGTTCTGCCTTCATGTGTGCCGGCTACAGCATGTACGCCGAGCTCGCCCCGGGGGAATCCGTGACCGGCAACGACGTGCGGGTGGTGACTTCGGCGCCGGGAAACTACACGCTGCGGGTGCGGCACCTGCTCGTTCCCGATGCGTGGGTGGAGGTACCGGTCGTCGTACGGTGACCTTTGACTCGGCCTGACGCAGATGCCGTCGCTCGTGCGAGCTACCCGAGCTGTATCTCGGGAGGGACCCCGGGATTCATGAGTGAGGCGCCGCCATCGGCGTAGATCACCTGCCCGGTGATCCAGGCTGACTGTTCCGAGCAAAAGAGCGACACAACGTTCCCGATGTCCGCCGGCGTTCCCAGGCGTCCAGCCGGCGTCCACCCGCGGACGTGCCAATTTCTGATGAGATCCTGTGCCTGTTGCGGCAGCGTGTTCAGCACGCTGTCCTCCGTCCAACCGGGGCTGATCGCGTTGACGGTGATGCCGCGCTTGGCCAGTGTCACGGCGAAGTAGCGGACGAGTGACTCCAGCGCCGCCTTGGCTGAACCCATCCCGACCCAGGGTTGCAGCCCACCGGTTCGGCTCCCCTCGGCGTACGTGACGGCGAAGATCCTAGCGCCGTTGCTCATGAGTGGAATCGCCTCGCGCACACCAACGAGGAACGCTTTCGCCTGGGAATCGAAAGCCGTATCCCACTGCTCGAGCGTGATGTCCAGAGGTGGCTGGAAAAAGGTCGGCACCTCAGGCCGCGCGTTGCTCACGAAAATGTCGAGCTTGCCGAATTCGGCCCGAACGTTCTTGAACATCGCCTTGATCTGGTCGGGACGTGTGATATCCGCTTGCACGACGAAACCCTGGGAGCCGCGCTTGCGGACCTCGGCAAGCGTATCGTTGGCAGCACGCTCGTTCTGGTAGTAGTGGATGCCCACCTTGACGCGGTTCTCTGCCAGTTTCAACGCAATCCCTCGACCAATGCCACGGGAGCCTCCCGTGATGACGGCGTGTTTGCCCTCGAGCGACATGTCAGCCTCCCGAGTAAACGATGTGACCCAACTGCCTTGATCAGCTGTGGAATCCTACGCTTCGCGTCCGGCGTCGCCAGCGTCGCATTCAGGAACGGCCATTTCAGCCCAACCCCTCCTCGGCCTGACACAGATGCCGTCGCTCGTGGGCGAGCAGCACCCGGAAGCAGGAGTAGAGGTTGTAGGAGAGCCGGGCGTTGAAGGGTGAGATGACACGTGCGCGGTTGAGGTCGAGGCCGGAGGAGCGTTCGAGTCGTTGGGCGAGCTCGCCCTGGAGCCGCGCGAAGTCGGCCATGACCGCGTCCCGCGACCCGGCGCCGGTCGGGACGAAGCGCGGGGTCGTCTTGAGTCGCACGCGAGCCGGCGGCTCGAGCGACCAGGAGAGGAGCCACCCGAGAATGTCACGACGGTAGCGACGATCGGGGTCAACGCCCGCTGAGCTCGCCGCGACGAGCGCGGCGTCGATCAGCGGTAAGAACGCCGTCGTCGTGATGCTCAGGTGGTCCAGGCATTCGGCGATGGACCAGCGGGACGGGTCCAGTCGCGCGTGGAAGTCTTCCTCGTTCACTCCGTGGACCAGCCGCCGCGCGCGGTCCGTGGCGTCGGCGAGTTCCTGGGCGAGGGTGGCCAGTTGGCGGTGCATGGCCGCGGGATGAGACGCCGTGCGAAGCTACTCGCCATGTTGCGTCGACGCAACATCTCGCTTGAATTCTCCCTGGCGCCCGCGCGGCCGGATCTACACACTTCACATGTTCAGAAACCGGGACTCGGGGCCCGCAGTATGGCCGAGAGGCGCATCCCGCTCGCTGTAGCTCTCCTTGTGCTCTGCAACGGTGTCGCGCTCGGCGCTCAGACGGCGGTCGCCATCGGCACGCGGGTGCGCGTGCAGGCCGAGCGGCGCTACGTGGGCACGGTCCTCGCCCTCGACAGCAGCCAGCTCATGTTGGAGCTCGATCGGTCCCACTATACGCAGACGCTTCCTCGGGCCGCCGTCAGCGCGCTCGAGGTCAGCCGTGGGCGCCACCGCGACACGCTCCGCGGCACGGGGATCGGCCTCCTGGCAGGAGCCATCGGCGGAGCCTTCATCGGCCTCGCAGGCTCGACGCATTCTTGCAAGCCCAGCGGTTACTGCTTTCAGGTCGCGGAAGTGTCGGTCGGGCACAACATGGTCATGTTCGGCGGCATCGGAGCGGGCGCTGGGTTCGTCATCGGATCGTTGAGCCATCGTGACACGTGGGAGGCGGCGCCGCTGACGCGACTTGCCGTGGGCGTGTCCCCACTCCCCGGGGCGCGACTCGCGCTCACGCTCGGGCTCACTCTGCCACAGGTTGGGAAATGGCTCGAGTGACGCGTCACGCGCCGCTGTCCCTGCTCGCCCTCGTGCTCGGCGCGACGGCGGGAACGGCGCAGGTCTTGGATTCAGCCGTGGTGCGCTCGGAGGTCCCGATCTGCCAGTCGGTCAAGCCGGGGATCCTGGTGCGAGTCAACACCGGCCATCGCGGCGATCAGGTCGGGCCAGTCACGCGCTGTGACAGTCTGGAGATAATGGTGGGCCCGTACCTCTACCCGGTCGACTACGTAGTTCCTGCCGCGGCGGTGAAGCGGCTGTGGGTCCAAGAGAGGGCCGGAACTGAAGGGGCGGTCCTCGGGGGCGCGCTGGGCGCGCTCGCCGGTGGATTGCTCGCCGCGGCTAAGAGCGAGCTCTGCCCGGGTTCGTCGTATGCGGTCACGTGCCGCGGCAACATGGTGCTGGGAGTGGCGGTCGGCGGGGCCATCGGCGGCGCCGTCGGGTGGACCATCGGCCGCGTGCTGCCGCGCTGGCGACGGGTGTACCCCTAGGAGTGCTCAATGTGACGTTGGCGGGCGCGCGTTCCCGCCGTCCACAACGAAGCGCACCGAGCCGTCCGCCATGCGGCGCCAGACGGTGAGATACTTCCCGAAAAACGTCCAGGGTTCGCCCTCCGTGTTGGCGATCGTCGCCTCTCCTACAGTGTAGCCGAGCTCGCCGTTTGCCGAGGAGCCCGCGAACAGTGGCGCCCACGACCAGCTGGTGTGAGCGTGGTTCTCCGTCATGCGGGCGCGAATCGCGCCGGGCCCGATCAACAGGTCGCCCGTGGCCGCAAAGGTGACGGCGGTCGGCGCGGCGAACGCCGCGAAGGCAGGCGGCGCGCCGCTGTCGACGGCCATGCGCGCGAAGGCGCGGTCCGCTGCCGCGAACCGAGCCCCGGGACCGATCGTCAGCTGTGCCGTGGCCGGTGCAGATGAGGGCGCGGCGCCGGTCACAGGGGCGTCGCGCGGGAGCAGCCCGGTCTGCAGGTGCGCGGCGAGGTACCAGGCTCCGTCCCGCCTGCGCCACACGCTGATGTACTTGCCGAACCGCAGCCTGGTGGTGTCGCTGGCGGGTGCGTCGGCGATCGTCGTCATCCCGTACGTCACACCCAGCGTCCCGTCGAGCGAGACGAGCACGGCGAGCGGCAGCCACTGCACCCGCAGCGCCGCAAGCTCGGCGCGCTGCTCGAGCAGCCGGATGGCTCCGGCCCGCTCGGCGACGAGCGGCGCGCCCTCGAGCAGCAACAGCGCCGCCGAGTCGAAGGCCGACGCCAGCCCGCGCGCGAGGCCATCGCGCCGCACGGCCTCGGAAGTGGCGCGGTCGCGGTTCAACAGCGCTTCGCGCAGCGCGGCGGGCGCGGGCGCCGTCGCCACCTGTCCGGTCACGGACTTCCCTGAGAACGTTGCCAGAGCGAGGAGCGCAACCGTTGCCCGGGTCATGACGCGCGTCTCCCCTTGATGAGCGATTCGAAGTGCGGTTTCTCCACCGAGTGATAGAACGTCAGGATGGCGGCCTGGTCGAACGTCGCGACGACGAGCCCGGGCAGGGAGCCGCACACGAGGGCCAGGCCATACGTCTGCAGGTAGCCGAGCGTGTACATCGGGTTCCTGAGGAAGCGATAGGGGCCCGGGGGATCGGGTGCGACTGGGTCGTCGGGCGCGAAGAAGTTGTGCCAATAGTAGGCCGCGGACCCGAGCCGCCACGCCGCCCAGAGCTTGATCGCCACGCCAACGAGGATGAGCGCCACGCCGACGGCGAGCAGGGCCGGCGGCGGCGCGGTGAGTCCGGTGCGCCGCGTCACGACGCACAGCAGGATGAAGCTCACGGCATCGTTGTTCATGAGGGTTGCGGCGATGCGGCGGAAGCGGCGGAACCCAGCCTCGACGCCGGCGTTTCGCGTGAACACATGATGGCGCTCCTGCCGGCGCAACGCCACGCCGACGCCGATCACGTATGCCAGGCGGCTCGCGACGTGGTAGCCGAGGATCGCGCCAGCGAGGGCCACGGGCGCTGAGCCGATTGTCCCCAGAGGCTTACGAGCGAGGCACGGCGTGGTCGGTGAGCACGGGCAGGAACGGTACCCAGGAACCGACCTCGTCCCGGTATTGCTTCGCCATCACGCGCGCGACCTGAGCCAGGTGCTCCAGGTCGTGTACCACCCAGGCCGCGAGCAATTGCCGCAGTGTCACGCGCCCCTGGCTCGGGTGGTCCCCCGGGAGGTCGAGCTCCCGCGCGGTGAGCTTCCAGGAGCGGAGCAGCTCCAGGTTCGCGGCGCGCAACCGGGCGAACTCGGCGAGCAGAGACTCCAGGGAGCGGCCTTTGTTACGCGCCCGGTGGCGGAAGCGATCGTACGGCTCGAAGCGGACGTCCGGTCCCTGTGCGAGGATGATGCGTGCGCGCGGGATCCAATCGGTCTCCTCGCCGTCGATCAGATGCCCCACCACGTCGAACGGACTGAACGTGTCGGGACCTTCAGTGCCCCGGGCCCAGGACTCGTCCACGCCGTCGAGCAGCGTCTGCAGCGTGGCGGGCGAGCGTCGCAGTACGTCGATGGAGAGGTCGAGGTCGAAATTCATCGGTCGCCCTAAGGTGCGGCGCAGCCCCTTGCCGCGCTACCTATCTTAAGCACTTCATGACCGACCTTCTGGCCCGCCTTCAGGGTGCTCTCGGTGACCGCTACCGAGTGGAACGTGAGTTCGGCGGCGGCGGGATGAGCCGCGTGTTCGTCGCCGACGAGCGCGGGCTCGGTCGCCAGGTCGTTGTGAAGGTGCTCCCCCCGGAGCTGGGCGCGGCGGTGAGCGTCGACCGGTTCCGGCAGGAGATCCGGCTTGCGGCGTCGCTGCAACACCCTCACGTGGTGCCGGTCCTCACGGCTGGCGAAGGCGGTGGGCTGCTGTACTACACCATGCCGCTGATCGAGGGCGAGACCCTGCGCGCGCGGCTCGCCCGGGGGGGTCCGCTGCCCATCCCCGACGCCGTCCGCATCCTGGGCGACGTGCTCGACGCGCTGGCATATGCCCATCGTCACCAGATCGTGCACCGTGACATCAAGCCCGAGAACGTGCTGCTCACGGGCGAGCACGCCCTCGTGACCGACTTCGGGGTCGCCAAGGCGCTGACGCAGGCGACGGGCGGGGCCAGCCTGACTTCAGCCGGAATCGCGCTCGGCACGCCGGCATACATGGCCCCGGAGCAGGTGGCTGCGGATCCGCAGATCGACCATCGCTCCGACATCTACGCCGCGGGCGTGCTGGGTTACGAGATGCTCGCCGGGCGGCCCCCGTTCGCCGGCGAGTCGCCGCAGCGCGTGCTCGCCGCGCATGTGACGAGCCGCCCCGATTCGCTCGCGCGGCTGCGTCCCGAGGTTCCTCCCGCGCTTGCCGCGGCGGTGATGCGCTGCCTCGAGAAAGACCCCGCGGACCGCTGGCAATCCGCCGACGAGCTGCGTCGCGCGCTCGAGGGCATGCGCACCACGGGCCAGGCGGGGTCGACATGGCGTGGCCAGCCGGCGCGATGGCTCGGCGGCAGGACCGCCGCCATGATCATCGCTGCCGTAGCGGTTGTGCTGATCGGCGGCTGGGCTGCATTGCGGCTGCGGTCTGCCGGGCCGGGCTCGCCGACTCTCGTCGCCGTGTTGCCGTTCTCGGTGCGCGGTGGTCCCGACTTCGCTTACCTGGGCGACGGCATGGTCAACCTGCTGAGCACGAGCCTCGACGGGGCGGGAGACCTGCGGGCGGTGGACCCGCACGCGGTGTTGAGCGCTGCCCAGCGCCGCGGCGGCGGGACGGGGGCGGGGGGCGGGGCGCTCGACCCGGTCGGTGCCGCGACTGTGGCGGCGCGGCTCGGGGCCGGGCTGTACGTCTTGGGCGACGTCGTCGAAGCAGGCGGCCGCGTGCGGATCGGGGCGTCGGTGTACGACCGCGAGCGCGGCGGCGCTGCGCTCGCGAGCGGCACGGTCGAGGGCGGCGGGGGAGAGCTGTTCTCGCTCGTGGACGGCCTGGCGACGCAGCTCCTCGCCGAGGTGCCGAGGGGTCCGTCGGCGCGGGTGACACGCGTGGCGTCCGTGACCACGTCATCGCTTGCCGCGTACAAGGCCTACCTCGATGGGGAGGCCGCGTTCCGTGCCGGTCGGGCGGATTCCGCCGTGACCGCGTTTCAGCGGGCGATCGCGCTCGACACCGCGTTCGCGCTCGCGTACTACCGCCTCAGCGTCGCGGCGGAGTGGGCCACGCGGGCGCCGCTCGCGTCCGAGGCGGCGGAACAGGCGGTCCGGCATAGCGGGCGGCTTGCCGATCACGACCGCCTGCTGCTGCGGGCCTTGTTGGCGACGCGTCGCGGCGCGAGCCTCGAAGCCGAAGGACTGTACCGCGGCATCCTCGGGACGTATCCCGACGACATCGAGGCGTGGATCCAGCTCGGCGAGGTCCAGTTTCATTACGGCCCGCTGCTGGGTCGCGCGATCGCGGAATCCCGTCCCGCCTGGGAGCGCGTCCTGTACTTCGACCCAGGCGTCGTCACGCCCATGGTGCACCTCGCCCGGGTCGCGGCGATGGAAGGCCGCCGGCAGGACGTGGACTCCCTCGTGGGCGCGATCCACGCACTCAGCCCGGCCAGTGACCGAGACCTGGAGATGCGCGCCCTGCGTGCCTACGCGACCGGAGACGTGGCGGCGCAGCAGCGCGTCCTGGCCGACCTCGGGCGTGCGGGCGATGCGGCCCTCACGCTGCCCCTGTGGGACGTCGCCGTCTTCGTCGGCGACCTGGCCGGCGCGGACGCGCTGGCGCGCTTGCTCACCGAGCGGACGCGGTCCACGGAGGCGCAGGCGCTGGGGTATCTGGACCTGGCGTATCTGGCGCTGGCTCGGGGGAGATTGGCGGAGGCGCGGGTCGAGCTGGCGCACGCGGCGGAAGTGGATTCGGTGCGCGCCCTCGAGTATGGCACCCTGCTCGAGCTGGCACCGATCGTTGCGGCGCCGCGCGCCACGCTCGAAGCAGCCCAGCGCGCGCTCGAGCGGCTCCACGTCTCTGCCATCCCGGCCACCACTCAGCTGACGGTGTTCTTCAGTGCGCATGACGGCTTTCACGGTCTGCTCCGCGCGTACTTGCTGGGTCTCATCAGTGCGCGCCTCGGCGACGCGGCCACGGCGGGGCGGTACGCTGCCACGCTCGCACAGGAGACCGGTCCTCCCACGGCGGCCGCCCTGCCGCGCGATCTGGGCCTCGAGATCCGGGCCGAGGTTGCGCGGCGGGAGGGCGCTCGCGCGCGAGCGCTCGCGCTGCTCCGTCAGACGACCGGGGAGACGTGGTATGAGTACCACTTCAACTCCCCGATGTTTTCGCAATCCCGGGCGCGCTACGTGCGGGCCGAGCTGGAGGCCGCGGAGGGGGACGCCCGGCGGGCGATCGCGCTCTTCAGCGGCTTCGAGGGATTCTCTGCCTACGACTTGATCTACGCGGGACCCGCCCACCTGCGCCGCGGCGCGCTGTACGAGCGTCTTGGGGACCGCCCCGCGGCAGCGGTGCACTACGCGCGGTTCGTACAGCTGTTCCAGGACTGCGATCCGGAGTTCCGGTCCCTCGTGGACAGCGCGCGCGCTGGCCTCGCGCGCGTGGGAACTACTAACTGACCGCCATGCGGGCCTTGATTATGTTCTCTGTCCCCTATTTCAGGAACGAGCGATGAGCGTGCCTGTCCGGAGTCCTGTAGTCATGATCGTCCTTGCCCTTCTCAGCGTCGCTTGTGCGGGGCAGCGTTCCGACGCGCAGGCGGCCGCCAGCTCCTCGGGTGCCATTCAGGACGCGACGGCTCCGGCGACATTTCGGGCGCGCTTCGAGACCACGGCGGGCACCTTCGTGATCGAGGTGCGGCGCGACTGGGCGCCGCGCGGCGCCGACCGCTTCTACACGCTCGTGAAGAGCGGCTACTACGACGGCGTGCGGTTCTTCCGGGTGATCTCGGGGTTCATGGCCCAGTTCGGCATTCACGGCGACCCCAAGGTGTCCACGGTGTGGCGTGAGCGGACCATTCCCGACGATCCGGTGCGGCAGAGTAACGCGCGCGGGATGGTGACGTACGCGACCGCCGGCCCCGGCACTCGCACGACGCAGATCTTCATCAACTATCGCGACAACAGCGGGCTCGACGGTCAGGGATTCGCGCCCTTTGGGAAGGTTGTGGAGGGAATGAACGTCGTAGACCGGTTGTTTGCGGGCTACGGAGAAGGGGCGCCGCGCGGGGGCGGCCCGAGCCAGGGTCGCATCCAGGCCGAGGGGAACACGTACCTGGCGCGCGACTTCCCCAAGCTGGACTACGTCAAGCGCGGGACGATCGTCGCGCCGTAAACACGCCGCTAGTCGTCAGACCGCGATCCTGATCGTCAGGGTCGCGGTGTATCCGTTGGTCGTGTCTCCGGTCAGCGTCGCCATCTCGTACTGCGTCCCGTCCGAGAAGACGTTGTCGCTCGCGTTCGTGGTGGGATTTTGACCATTCGGAAAGTGCGCCTCCCAGGGTCTCCAGGGCTTCGCGTCTGCTCAACTTCTTGGGGTCGTTCGGTGACATCGTGGAGCTCCGTAGGTGTTGTCTCGCGGCGTGTATCCGTGCGTTGAAACGCTGGCTCGGCCAACGGCGTGCGTCTTTAAAGACGCGTATCGCGCCGAGCCGGCCCTTCAGGGCACGGAATAACGACGCACGCGTCCGTGTGCAGTTTTCGCCCTTCCGCACCGATGCTAAGACACCCGACGGGTAGTCTTCCCCTATGTCGGCCTAGCTTCCGTGGACGTGTCTGACGCCGCGTCGAGCGAGCACAAGGTTCACGGGCCACGCAGCGACGAACCCGGCGATCAGGGCGCCGGCCATGCCAATCCAATAGAACGTCTGGGTGAGCGTAGCGGCCATCAAACCGGGAACGAACACTTCCACGGCCGCTTCAGCCGCTTCCATGACGGCGATGCTGATCCCTTCGGTGATCAAGACTGCACGAGCCGCTGCGCCGAACGGCACACCGCGCCGCCGGTAGGGAACAATTCCCAGCGCGAACCCGCCGATGAGGCCGAACGACAGGCCCAGGCCGATCGTCGCGCCGTTGGACAGGTTGAGACCGGTGCCGAGGGCGTCGCCTGAGACTTCGCCGAGGCCACATCCTGCGAGACAGTGCAGGGTGGCGCTGGTCGCCAGGCGTCCGGCGGAAGGCTGGTGCGCGGAAGGGTCGCTGTGGCCGGCGTGCTTAGGTAGCGACGTGGGATGCCAAGCGAGCGAGGAACAGCATTCGTCCGCGATCTCGCCGTCAGCTTGAGCAGCCCGAACACTCCGTCAGGATGACACGGCCGTCTGACGGAGCAGCCGGAAGGCCCAGATGGAAAGCGCGGCGGCTGCGGGAATGGCGATCCACGAAACTGAGATCGGTACGGTCCAATTAGCTATCTGGGCAGGCCAGTGGCCCAGGAGCCTGAGAATGTGCAAGAGCGCAATCACGCCGAAGAGAGCACCGGAGACGCGGAGGTAGGATCGCATATGTCCTCTCCTTGTTGCTGGACGCAAGAAACTAGGGTGGCGTCCGCTTAACGGATCTTGCTCAAGCTGCGGGCGCAACCTCCACCGGCGCAAGGAGGCAGAGGAGTTGAGGGGACCGCGTGTTGCCGCCTAACGCACCGCGCTCAAGCTGCGGATAGCGCGCAGCACCGTCTCGATCTCTTCCGGAAAGTTCATGATTCCCGCGGACACGCGTGGATAGGAGGTCTTGTAGGGCGAGTTGGTCGTACGGATCTTCCGCGTGGCCAGGCGCTGGGTGACCTCTTCGGCCGCGAGCCCAGCTACCTCGAAGCAGGTGATGCCGCCGGAGATGCTGGGATCGCGCGGCGTGTGAACCGTCACACCCCGGAGCTTCGCCGCGCCCTCTCGGAACGCAGCGTTCAGCTCGGCGATCCGGGCTGCGATGCGGTCGCGCCCGATGGTGCGATGCAGCTCTACGGCCGCCGGTACCGCGAGCAGGTGCTCGTAGGCGATAAACCCACCGGGAGAGACGAACGCTGCCGTGGTGGGGGGCAGCTCTGCGCGATCCATCCAGGCCCCCCAGGCCGCGAGGCCGTCCGGGTCGAAGGTGGGGATCGTGGGGCGCAGCTCGGTCCAAGCATCGCTTCGCCCCCACAGGAATCCCGTGCCGCGCGGCGCGAACAGCCATTTGTGCGTCCCCGCGGCGAAGAAGTCGCAGCCGAGTCGCGCCACGTCGACGTCCTGGTTGGCGAAGCCGTGCACGCCGTCGACGATGAGCAGGCACCGGTCGGCCGCGGCGCGCCCTGTGTTGGCGCGCGCCACCGCCGCCGCGATGCCCTCGATCGGGATCTTTACGCCGGTCGAGGAATGCACCCAGGTGACGCCCACCGCTCGCGTGCTCGGCCGGATGGCGCGAGCGAGGCGCTCGACCATCTGATCCGCGTTCGCGGCCGCTGGCGCGTCGTACAGTGACACGTATCGCACCCCGCACCCCGACCGGGCGGCGGCGTAGCGGATCGATTCGTGGTGCGAATAGTGATCGTGCTCGGTGGTGAGGATCTCCTGATCGCCGCGGATGCGGAGCCCCTGGTACGCGAGCGCCAGCGCGCCGGTCGTATTGGACGACAGGCAGATCTCGAGCGGCTGCCCCCCGATGTACTCGGCGAGCGCGCGCTTGACCGCGACGAACGGCCGGCCCTCGGAGTCGGTCAGCAGCGCGAGCTCGATCCAGACGGGGTCGGCGTCGAGCTTCCGCCGGAACCGCTCGATCGCCTGCGCCACGGGCTTCGGATGGGACACGAACAGGAAGCTCGCCAGGTGGACCCAGTCGGGCGCCAGCGGAAACAGCGCGCGTACGGCTGCCCAATCCACGTGGCCGCCGGGGCCGCGGAGGGGCCGATCTTGCCAGCGTCTCGGTTCGGCCGCGACAGCTTCGCGATAGAGGGAGCGTACCGGTCCCGCGGCCGCGCCGGCGGCCAGGGAGAGCAGCATTTGTCGGCGGGTGAGCGGCATGGGAGATCTCCGCGTGTGGTGATCTGGCTTGGGCCAAGCGGTCATGGGGAGCACCGTCGGGGTAGCCTAGCGAATAGCGCATAAGCTGCGGACGCTTCGCGCGCCAGCTTCAAGCGCTAATTATGCGGCAACCCCACCCTGGTCAGAGGCTCTGCCTGGGACGAAGCGTCAGGTGCCGCCCCCCGTGCCGGGTTTGGATCTGCCGCGGAAGAGAAGCAGCACCACCAGGACGACGACGAGCGCGACGATGATTCCAAGTTGCGAGCTCATGGGTCCTCATTCATTGCGGTCAATGGACCGCGCCTAGGTTCGGTACACATCGGTGCTGACATAGCGCAGCCCCGAATCGACGATGATCGTGGCCACGGTGGCGCCCCCACCCAGCCGCTTGGCCACCTGCAGCGCCGCGACGATGTTGGCCCCGGTCGAAGTCCCGGCGAAGATAGCTTCTTCGCGCGCGAGCCGCCGAGCCATCGCCTTGGCGTCGGCGGTCGCCACCGGGATGATCTCGTTCACCTCACTGCGCCGCCACAGCGGTGGGATAAAGCCGATGCCGATCCCCTCGATCTGGTGCGAGCCCGAAGGCTTCCCGGAGAGCACGGCGGACTCCGCAGGCTCCACTGCTACGATTTGCACCTGAGGGTTGTGACGCTGCAGCGTGTGCGCCGTGCCGTGGATGGAATGCGCGGTGCCGACGGCTTGGACAAAGGCGTCGACGCGCCCCTCAGCCTGCTCCCACAGCTCGTCGCCCAGGGGATGATAGCCCGCCTCCCCGTCTCGATTGTTCAGTTGATCGCAGTACCAGTGGGCCGGCCGGCGACTGATCTCCGCGGCGGTCGCGATCATCTGTTTGATGAGCTGCTCGGTGATTCGCTTGTGGTCGCTCGCGACGTCCGTGAGTTGGGCGCCGTAAGCGCGCATCGTGTGCCGCTTCTCGTCGCTGAAAGCATCCGAGAACACGAAGTGTGCTTTGTAGCCCTGCGCGGCGCAGATCAGGGCGAGGGAGACCCCGGTGGTTCCCGCGGTGTACTCGACCACCGTCCCGCCCGGTCGCAGTCTCCCGTCCGCCGCGGCACGCTCGACCATGGCCTGGGCCACGCGATCCTTCATACTCCCGGTGGGGTTGGCAGACTCGAGCTTCGCGACGACGCGGGCGGAGCCCGACGGCACCAGGCGGCGGAGCTCGACCAGGGGCGTATTGCCAATGGCATCAAGAACCTGCTTCGACGTGTGCATTTTGTATCCGGCCCTAACGGGCCGAGTCCCAGGCGAACGAGTCGCGCGCGCTATACAGGATGTCTCCGCTCCCAGAGCGAATCGTCACGACTGCTGCAACGACCGGAGTATCGAGTCTGTTCGTCGCCACTCGCGTGAGAAACTTGCCGTCGATCGTGACGCTGCCCACCTGACGGTCCTCACAGCGAAGGTGGAAACTAGCAGCAGTGATTGTAGCCTCGAGGCAGGACACCCCCTGCTCCGTACCAGAAGAGGTGGCGAATGTGACAAAGGCCTCCGGACGCAGGCTGAAACCGGTGAATCGGAAACGACCTACCGAGAAGCTGTAGCCTGGGACGTAGTGCCCTTCGGCGTCTGCCTGAAGCGGCGGTTTGGGCGGCTCCGCGGCCGGTGGTGGCGGGGCCGGTTCAGGGCTGGGCCCGGGCGTTAGCAGTAGTAGGACGAGAAAGCCGACTGCAAGACCTACCGCGAGGAGCAGAACGAGACGTGTGGTGGACATGAGCCTGGCTAGGCGGACGTTGCCCGACGTCGCACCTGCACCACGATCTCACCAATTGCCAGGAGCACCGCCATCCCCAACGTCATAAGTCGCGCCGCCGCGGGCGCCGGACTAGCTCGCCACCGCAGTTCGGACACTTATGAGCCATCGTGGTACTGCACTTGTCGCAGAAGGTGCATTCGTAGGTGCAAATGAATGCCGTTCCGTCCACGGAGAGGGGCGCGCCAGGGCGCAATCAACGGTGGGGATAGCCGAGGGCCGCCAGCGCCGACGTGATCTCGTCGAGAATCGCCGGGTCGTCGATCGTGGGTGGCACGCGATACTCGATCCCGTCCGCGATCTTCTTCACAGTGCCGCGCAGGATCTTGCCGGAACGCGTCTTGGGCAGCCGCTGAACGACGGTGGCCGTCTTGAAGCAGGCGACCGGCCCGATCCGCTCGCGGACCATCTCGACCAACTCTTGGACGACGGTCTCTGGAGCGCGCCGCACCCCCGCCTTCAGCACGATGAATCCCAGCGGGACCTCACCCTTGAGCTCATCCGCCACCCCCACCACGGCGCACTCGGCCACGTCGGGGTGGGACGCTAGCACCTCCTCCATCGCACCTGTGGAGAGCCGGTGGCCGGCCACGTTGATGATGTCGTCGGTGCGGCTCATGACCCACAGATAGCCGTCGGCATCCTTGTAGCCAGCGTCGGCGGTGAGGTAGTAGCCGGGATACGTGCTCAGATACGACTGGACGAAGCCGGAATCGTTGTTCCACAGGGTGGGCAGGCAACCGGGCGGCAGGGGCAGCTTGATGACGAGACTCCCCGTTCGGCCGTCGGGGACTTCGCGACCGTCCCCTCCCAGCACGCGCACGTCGTACCCCGGGACCGCGCGGGCACACGAGCCCGGCTTCACCGGAATCATCCCCAGGCCGACGCAGTTCGCGCCGATCGGCCACCCGGTCTCGGTCTGCCACCAGTGGTCGACCACGGGGACGCCGAGCCGCTGCTCCGCCCAGTGCAGGGTATCGGGATCGCAGCGCTCGCCCGCCAGGAACAGCGTCCGAAAGCGGCTGAGGTCGTAGCGCCGGACGCACTCGCCGCCGGGGTCGTCGCGCTTGATCGCGCGGATCGCCGTGGGAGCAGTGAACTGGACGCGTACCCCGTGCTGCGAGATCACGCGCCAGAAGGCGCCGGGATCGGGCGTGCCGACGGGTTTCCCTTCGTACAGGATCGTCGTGTTCCCGTTGAACAAGGGGCCGTAGAGGATATAGGAGTGGCCCACCACCCAACCGAGGTCGGACGCGGCCCAGTAGACCTCGCCAGGCTCCACCCCGTAGATGTGCTTCATGCTCCACGTGAGCGCGACCAGATGCCCGCCGTTGTCGCGCACCACACCCTTCGGCGTGCCCGTCGTCCCCGACGTGTAGAGGATGTACAGGGGATCGGTCGCCTCCACCGGCACGCACTCCGCCGGCCGCGCTCCCGCCATGAGCTCCGACCAGTCGAGGTCGCGGCCTGAGATCATCGGCGCCCGCTCCTGCCGTCGCTGGAGCACGACGCAGCGGCTCGGCTTGGCCGTGGCGAGCTCGATGGCCTTGTCGAGGAGCGGCTTGTAGGGTACGACACGATTCGCCTCAATGCCGCACGAGGCGGAGACGATCAGCTTCGGCCCCGCGTGGCTGATGCGGGCTGCCAGCTCGTGTGACGCGAAGCCTCCGAAGACCACCGAGTGGATGGCCCCGATCCGCGCGCACGCCAGCATCGCGACGGCGGCCTCGGGGACCATCGGCATATAGATGATGACCCGGTCGCCCCGGCCGACGCCTTGCCCGATCAAGACGCCGGCGAAACGGGACACCTGATCCAGCAGCTCGCGATAGGTGAAAGAGCTGATCGTCTGGGTGACCGGGCTGTCGTAGATGAGCGCCGGCTGGTCGGCGTGCCCGGCCGACACGTGCCGGTCGAGGGCGTTGTAGCACGTATTGACCACGCCGCCCGCGAACCACCGGTAAAAGGGCGGCCGGGACGCGTCGAGCACACGGTCCCAGCGCCGGTACCAGTGGACCGCTTCGGCGGCGTCCTCCCAGAACCGCTCCGGCGCGTTGCGCCAGCGTGCGTATACCGGGTCCTGGGTGCTCTGCACCGCCGTCATTCTCCTGCTCCTGCGGCACGTTTCCCGTCAAGCTGCTACCGGTGGCAGCCCGGCGCAACCGTGCCCTCGACAACGATCAGGAGGTCACGGTGCTCCGAGAGCGGCTAGCCAGACGACGCTAGCCAGCCTGTAGCTTGAGCGTGGCCGTGTACTCGCTCGGTGGGATGCGGCTCTGAGACTCCGGGACGGGCGTTAGCTCTTCGAGCGCGAGTCGGTAGGAGCCGACAGAGACCTCATGCGGCTGGGTAGTGGTATTGAGCACGACGGTGCGGACAGAAGTGCTGAGCCGCACCTCGAGCACAACTTGGCCGTTCCCTGCCCAGACGCAGACTACATCTCGGGGGCACCGGGAGTCCTCGGAAACGGCGCGGAAGGTGACGGTGAGATTGGCATCGGGGAATCGAGCGCTTTCGCCGATGCGCAGTGAGAAGGGCTGATTCAGAGGCGGTTGAACGCCGGGAGATGTGCTGCATGCTAGGGCGACAATCGCGATGGAGCCGAGGCGGGAGAACATGGATCCTCCCCTCAATTAAACCCCGTCGTCCGCCACAACAACCACCCGGTCCCCCCGAGCAGGCCGAGCGACGCGACCACCAGCGCCACCATCGCACCCCCGCCCACCGCCAGCTCCGGGACGCGAGCCACCAGCCCAAATCCCACGAACACTGCAGTAGCCGCGATCACGATGCCCCAGTCGAGCCACGTGCGGGTTCTCACCGTCGTCCCCTCCCCCGCGAGCCCCGAGCGCACATACGCCGGATCCACGCCGTACCGCGCGCCCTCTCGGCCCGCCGCTTCCTGCCAGCGCAAATGCTCCTCGGGCCTAGCCGTAGCTAGCGCGATCGCGGCCGCACCGGCCGCCATCAATAGCGAGCCGCCGATCACCTGGGCATAGCTTGCCCCCGCCGCGCCCTTGAGCTCGCCAAACACCAGAATCCCCCAGGCGAGTCCCCACAGCTGGTTCGTGTTCGAGAGCGGGATCCCGCGGCTGATCCCCACGTACTTCGCGGCATACTGCTGGAACAGATCGCCCACCACCCACACGAACCCGCCGCATAACAGCCAGAACAGCACATCGCGGGCGCGCGACAGCTCCGCCATGAGCGCGGCGACCCCGCCCCGGTCGCTCACCGCGAGCGCCGTCATCATTACGAGCTCGCCGATCGTGAAAAACGTGATGAACGACAGCGGATTCATCCCCGTCAGATACGCCTTGCGATAGGGGATGTACATCGTCCCCCACAGCACCCCCGCCGCGAGCGCTGCGGCGACCCCACGCGCCGCGTGACCACTCGTCCCCGGCGTGCCGGACGACGCCACCGCGAGGAGCATCGCACCGCCGAACATCAGCACCGCGCCGCCCAGCACCCCCGCCCACCGCGCCCATCCCGCCTGCCGCAGCTCGTTGAAAAACACGAACCCCCACACGATGCCGAGCAGGCTGTTCGAGTTCCACAGGGGAAACGCGATCGAGAGTCCGATGTCCCGGATCGCGAAGATCGTGAGCGTGTTGGCGACTGCCCAGAGACACCCCGCGAGCACCGCCCACACCACGAGGTGCGGCGCCTGGCGCACATCCGCCCCGATCGCCGCCGACCCGCGGAGCAGCGCCGGCAAGCTCCACCGCGCCAGAAACACGCCCAGCACCATCGCGAGCGAGATGACGACCGGGGGAATGCCGAGCGTGACCATCTTGGTCGGCGCCTCGGCCGCGCCGAGCCAGGCGCCCGCTGTGAAGCCGCTCGCCACGCCCACTAGCTGCAGCCGGCGCAGCCGGGATTGGTCTACCGGATCCATCGCAGCACCAAGAGGCCGCCCACGAGCACGGCGACGGGGACCCAGAACTGGAGATCGCGGAGCAGGGCACTGAGCCTGTTCATTGCATCGGCTCCTCGGCGAAGTGGCAGGCCGCGAGCTGCCCGGGGGCGATCTCGCGCAACGCCGGCTCCTCGGTGCGGCACCGCTCGTTCTTCTTGGGATGCGGGCAGCGGGGATGGAACGCGCACCCGCTCGGCGGATGCGCGGGCGACGGCACGTCGCCCGCGAGCACGAGGCGCTGGCGCTGGGCATTCGGGTCGGGGACGGGCACGGCTGACAGGAGGGAAGTCGTGTAGGGATGGCGCGGGCCGCGGTACAGCTCGGCCGCGGGCGCGAGCTCGACGATCTTCCCGAGGTACATCACGGTGACGTGGTCGGCGATCTGGCGCACCACGGCGAGGTCGTGGGCGATGAAGAGATAGGTGAGCCGGCGCCGTTGCTGCAGGTCCGCGAGCAGGTTCAACACCTGCGCCTGGACCGACACGTCGAGCGCGCTCACGGCCTCGTCGAGCACGAGGAACTTGGGCTCCACCGACAGCGCGCGCGCGATGCCGACCCGCTGGCGCTGCCCGCCGGAGAGCTCGTGCGGATAGCTCCCCGCGAGCCGCCGGTCGAGCCCGACCTCGTCAAGCAGCGCGAAGATGCGCTGCTCGCGCTCGGTCCCGTTCGCCAACCGGTGGATCACGAGCGGCTCGGCGAGCGTCTGGCGCACGCTCATGCGCGGGTTGAGCGAGCCATAGGGATCCTGGAACACGACCTGCATGCGCCGGCGCAACGCGCGCAGCTCGGGCGGCTTGAGCGCGAACACGTCCGCGCCGTCCACGATAACCCGGCCGGCGTCGGGCTCGATCAGCCGCAGGATCGTACGGCCGAGCGTGGTCTTGCCGCACCCCGATTCACCCACGAGGCCGAGCGTCTGCCCGGGCGCGATGTCGAACGAAACGTGGCTCACGGCCCGCACCGCGGGGCGCGGCCGGCCCAGCCCCCACAATGCGCGGCCCGCGGGGAAGTGCTTAACGAGATCTTGGACCGAGACGAGCGGAGCGAGCGCTATCACGGCTGGCGCGTCCTGCGCGCGGGCTCGGCGAGCAGCCAGCAGCGCACTACGTGGCTCGCGGGCTCCCCTTTGCCCGCGTCCAGCAGCGGCGGCTCCTCCACGGTGCAGCGGTCCCACGCGTAGGGACAGCGCGGATGGAACCGGCACCCCGCAGGCCACGCCGTCGCCGCGGGGACCTGACCGGGGATGCTGTGCAGTCGCCGTCGCGGGTGCGGGGTGTCGAGCCGCGGCACCGAGGCGAGCAGCCCCTCGGTGTAGGGATGCAGCGGCCGCGCGAACAGCTCCGGAGTCGGCGCCGATTCCACCACCTGACCCGCGTACATCACGAGCACCCGGTCCACCGTCCCCGCCACGATCCCCAGGTCGTGCGTGATGAGGATGACTGCCATGCCGAGCTCGTCCTGGAGCCGGTTCAGGAGCTCGAGGATCTGCGCCTGGATCGTCACGTCGAGCGCCGTCGTGGGCTCGTCCGCGATGAGCACCTTGGGCCCGCACACGAGGGCCATGGCGATCATCACCCGCTGGCGCATCCCGCCTGAGAGCTGGTGCGGGTAGTGGTCCACGCGGGTCTCGGGGTCGGGGAGGCCGACGAGCTTGAGCATCTCAATCGCGCGGGCGCGCGCCGCGCGGCGCGACAGTCCCTGGTGCACAATCGCCGCCTCGGCAATCTGGTCGCCGACCGTGAACACCGGGTTGAGCGATGTCATCGGCTCCTGGAAGATCATCGCCATCTCGTTGCCGCGGATCGCGCGCAGCGCCTTGGGCGCGAGCGTGAGCAGGTTGCGGCCCTCGAGCTCGATGAAGCTCCCGGGCAGGATGTGACCCGGCGGCTCGGGGATGAGGCGGAGCAGGGACAGCGACGTGACCGTCTTGCCGCACCCCGACTCCCCCACGATGCCCAGCGTCTCGCCCGCATGCAGATCGAACGACACCCCGTCCACGGCGCGCGCCGTCCCGCGCCCCTGCTCGGTGACGAAGTAGGTCCGGAGGTCGCGCACCCGCAGCAGCAGCTCCGTCACAGCGTCGCCCCGTCGGTATCCCACTCCGCTTCCCGCCGCGGGTCGAGGGCGTCACGCAGCGCGTCGCCCACGGCGTTGAGCGCCATCACGACCAGCGCGATGGCGAGGCCGGGGAAGAGCGTGGTCCACGGCGCGGTCGCGAGCTGCGCGGCGCCGTCGGCGATCATGTTGCCCCAGGAGGGCAAGGGCGGCGGCACGCCGATGCCGAGGAACGACAACCCGGCCTCGAGCAGCATCACGTTGCCGATGCCGAGCGCCGCGGAGACGATGATCGGGGCGGCGACGTTGGGCAGCACGTGGCGCAGGATGATGCGGGCGGGTCCGGCGCCCAGCCCGCGGGCGGCGGCCACGAAGTCGCGCTCGCGCAGCGTGAGGACTTCGGCGCGCACCAGGCGGCTCGTCCCGAACCAGCCGGTGAGCCCGATCAAGAGCACGAACAGCGCGAGCGGTAGGCGCTGCCACAGGGCGATCGCCATGAGCATGAGAAAGATGCGGGGGACGGCGAGTCCTACGTCCACGAGACGCATCAGCGCCGTGTCCACCCAGCGGCGCACGTACCCCGCCACTGCGCCGACGACCGCGCCGACGGTGACGGCGACCAGCATCGCGAGGGCACCGATCGAGAGCGACACGCGCGAGCCGTACACCAGACGGCTCCACACGTCGCGGCTATAGAGGTCGGTGCCGAGGGGATGGAGCAGCGAGGGGGGCTGGTTCTTGAGCGTCACGATCTCGAGCGTGACCGACGGGCCGTACGGCGCGACCCAGGGCGCGGCGATGGCCAGGGTGACGAAGAAGCTGAGCACGAAGAGGCCCCACGCGGCGGGCCGGTGCCGGAAGAAGCGCCGCCGCGCGGGCGTTGCGGCGGCGTGGCGGCGCGCTTCGCCTACCACGAAGAGGGCGAGCGCCAGCGCGCCCAGCAGCGCGAGCGTCGCGCGCAGGTTCACTCGCCGTGCACCCGGATGCGCGGATCGGCGATGGCGTACAGCACGTCGGCCAGCAGACTGCCGAGCACGACCATCGTGCTCGCGCTGGTTGCGGCGGCGAGCACCACTGGATAGTCGCGCCGGAAGATGGCCTCGGCCGTGAGCTTGCCCATCCCCGGCCAGGCGAACACCCACTCGACCAGCACTGCACCCGTCAGGAGAAACGGGAATGAGAGCCCGAACAGCGTGACGAGCGGGAGCAACGCGTTGCGCAGTGCGTGGACCAGCACCACGCGGCGCTCGGGGAGGCCCTTGGCACGGGCGGTGCGCACGTAATCCTGGTTGATGACCTCGAGCATGGCGGCGCGCTCGTAGCGCGCCGTGCCCGCGGCGCCCACGCAGCCGAGGGTCAGCGCCGGCAGGGCGAGGTGCCACAGCCGGTCGGCTGTTCGGCCGGCCCAGGGGAGCGAGGCGTGGACCACCGGATCGACCACGCCCCCCACGGGGAACCAGCGCAGCGCCTCTCCGAACACGAGCAGCAGCAGCAATCCCAGCCAGAAAGTCGGCACCGAGTTGAGAAACAGCGTCGCGTACCCGAGGGCGACGTCCGGGAGGCGGCGCGCGCGCGCTGCCTGGTATACGCCGAACGCGAGGCCCAGCAGCAACTCGAGGACCAGCGCGGTGCCGACGAGCACGAGGGTGTTGGGGATCGCGTCCCCGAGCGCGTCGGCCACGGGGCGGTGCAGGGCGAAGGACTCGCCCAGCTGGCCGTGGGCGAGCGCGCCGAGGTATTTCGCGTACTGCAGCGGCAGCGACTGGTCGAGCCCGAACTGGTGTCGCAGGCGGGCCACGACCGCGGGGTCGATCGGCGTGTCGCCGCTCGGGAGGAACGGCTCGCCCGGCGCGAGGTGCAGCAGCAGGAACGTGAAGGTGACGACGGCGAAGACGATGGCGAGCGAGGCGGCGACGCGCCGCACCAGCCACGTGGCCATCTAGCGCTCCACGCGGTCTCGATCGATCATCCGGTCCGGCGGGATGCGCCAGGTGCGCACCAGCGCCCACCACGAGTCGGGGCGGATCGCGACGTCGGCGATGCGGCGGTGAATCGCGGCGACGTTCTCGGGGGCGAACAGGAACACGGCGGGCGCGTCTTGGTTGAGGAGCTCCATCGCCCGGCGCCACGTCCGGCGCGCCTGGGCGCGGTCGAAGCTCGCGGTGGCCTGCTCCACCAGCTGGTCGAACGCGGGATTGATGTAGCGCAGGTAGTTGGACCGGCCGACTCCGCCCTGGGTCCACGTCTGCCCGATCCCGGACGACGGCGTCGGGTCGGTGTTCCAGGTCTGGATCATCGCGTCGAACTGCCCCGTCTGCACGCGCTGCAGCAGGACGCTGAAATCCACTTCGTCGATCAGCACCTCGACGCCGACGCGGCGCAGCTGCTCCTGGAGCAGGCGCGCGTACTGGCGGCGCACGGCACTGGTCGTGGGCACGACGAGGCGAAACGAGAGCTTCACGCCGTTGCGGTCGCGCACGCCGTCGCCGTCCGAGTCGATCCACCCACGCTGGGTGAGCAGCCGTGCCGCGTGTGTCGTGTCGTAGGGCAGCTCCCGCGTCTCCGGATCCCAGATCCACCACAGCTGCGACATCGGCCCCGGGGGCACCTTGGCGTGCCCGCCGAAGACGCTCTTGGCGAGCCGCTCGCGGTCGATCGCCATCGCCAGGGCGCGGCGCAGCTCCCGGTCCCCGAACAGCGGATGCGGGTGGGTGGAATCGCCCGGGGCCACGAGATTGAACCCGAGATAGCCGTAGGCGTTGCCGCGGTAGGGGTAAGTCGCGAGGTGCGGCGTCGCCTGCACGCGCTCGATGTTGTCAGGTGAGAGCAGCACCTCGAGGGCATCGGCCTCGCCGGCGACGAGCTGCGTCACCGCCACCTGGAGGTCGGGGGTGAAGCGCCAGATCAGCCGCCGAATGTGCGGCCGACCCAGAAAGAACGTCGAGTCCGCCGCGAGCTCCAGATTCTCGCCCGCCTTCCAAGCCACGAAGCGATAGGGGCCGTCGCCTACCGGCGCCCGCGCGAACGCCGTGCTGCGCCATTGGTCGCGCGGGATGTTGCGCAGCAGGTGCCCCGGCAGGATCCGCATGTGAAACACGGCGTCGTAGAACATCTCGGGATAGCGCCGTCGGAACCGCACGACGGCGGTGAGCGAGTCGCGCGACGTCACCGCGCTGATCCAGTGCAGACCCGTGCGGTAGGGAGAGTTGACCCGCTCGTCGTTGTACGCGTCGTAGGTGAACACCACGTCGGCAGCGGTGACGCGCCGCCCGTCCTGCCAGCGCGCCCTCGGATCCAGGTGGAACACGAGCGTCAGCGGGCCGTCCCACTCCCAGCGCTCTGCCAGGAGCGGCGTGAAGTCCTCGTCCCCCATCGTGTTGGTGGAGAGCCCGATGTCGGCGAGCTTCAGGAAGATCTGGTCGCTCACGTCGCGGCCCACGGTGGACTGAAGCACGGGGGGCAGCAAGCCGTCCGGCTCGCCCACGGAGGCGAACACGAGCGTGCCGCAGTACTCGCCGGTGCAGCCGCCGCGGCGCTCACAGCCGAGGAGCGCGAGGCAGAGCAGGCTGGTGAGCGCGGTCGTACGGGGGCTAAAGGGGGCGATCGGCATGGCGCCTAACATTGTGCGCCCCTGCTAGCGGCGCCAGGTCTAGCGACGCCAGGTCCAGGAAGGGTCTGAGAAAAGGGCGGTAAGGGACGGTAAGGGGCGGTAGGGGGCGGTAGAGCTGAAGCCGTCGCCCCACGTGCTCATGATGGCGTTGGCAACCTCCTCAAACGTTACCGATCGACCGAGCGCAGCCGAGAGCGTCGTCGCGGTTCTGACGTCTGAAGTCTGATGTCTGATAGCTGACGGCTGACGGATGACAGCTTCAATCGTCTCCTGCGCCCCTCCCAGCAGAATCGAGCCGTGTTGCAGAAAGGCATCGCCCTGCCGCAGCTGGGCGGAGCCGACGACTTTGCACCCGGCGATCAGCACCTCGCCGCCGACTGGGTGTGAGAAGCAGGCGGAGAGCCGGTTAGGCGGTTTGGCGGTTGGGCGGGTGGGTGCGAGGGTGGCATCGGCGCCGAGGGATCGCAGCGCCGCCGCGAGCCTCTGATGGATGGTGCAGTAGGCGGCACGCAGGGAGCCGAACCTATCCACGGGCGCGGCGACGGCGTAGGTGACTTCGTGCTCGTGCCACACCGCGCGCCCGCCGGTGGGCCGCCGCACGACGTCTATTCCGAGTTGTGCGATCCGGGCGCGATCGTAGTGGCGCGTGGATTCGTTGCGGCCGAGGGAGAGGCAGGGGGGATCCCAGCGGTAGAGCCGGAGTGTGGCGGTTCCCAACCGGTCGGCGTCGTCGAGCAGGGCCTGGTCGAAGGACATGTTGACCCACCCGCGGCGGCCCACGGGGTCCACCAGGAGGTGCTTCATTTCACAGCCTCCGCGTACGCCTCGACCGGCGGACACACGCACACCAGGTTACGGTCCCCGTACGCTCCATCTACCCGGCCGACGGACGGCCATACCTTGTGGCGCCGCGTCGACGGTGACGGGAACGCCGCGCGCTCCCGCGAGTAGGGCCGGTCCCAGCGGTCGCTGATCACGTCCTCCAGCGTGTGGGGTGCGTTGCTGAGGAGATTGTTGTCGCGCGAGCTCCGTCCCTCTTCGATCTCACGGATCTCCTCGCGGATCGCGATCAGCGCGTCGCAAAACCGGTCTAGCTCCTCCTTCGATTCGCTCTCGCTCGGCTCGATCATCAGCGTGCCCGCCACCGGGAACGAGACGGTGGGCGGGTGGAAGCCGTAATCGATGATGCGCTTAGCGATGTCCTCGACGTCCACGCCCGCCGACTGCTTGAACGGCCGCGTGTCGATAATGCACTCGTGGGCGACGAGGCCGTTGCGGCCGGAGTAGAGCAGCTCGTAATGCCCCGCGAGGCGTTTCGCGACGTAGTTGGCGTTGAGGATGGCGACCTTGGTCGCCTCCGTCAGCCCGTCGCGGCCCATCGCAGCGCAGTAGGCCCAGGAGATCGGCAGGATCCAGGGGCTGCCCCACGGCGCCGCCGACACCGTGCCGCACGACTGCGCCCGGCCCAGCGGCACGACGGGGTGGTCGGGCAGAAACGGCGCGAGATGCGGGGCGACGCAGATCGGGCCCATACCGGGGCCGCCGCCGCCGTGCGGGATGCAAAACGTCTTGTGCAGGTTGAGGTGGCAGACGTCAGCGCCGAAGTCGCCGGGGCGGCACAGCCCCACCTGGGCGTTCATGTTGGCGCCGTCCAGGTACACCTGCCCGCCGTGCTCGTGCACGATCGCGCAGATGTCGCGGATCGAGGACTCGAACACGCCGTGGGTGGACGGATACGTGACCATCACGGCGGCGAGGGAGTCGCGGTGCGCGGCGGCCTTGGTGCGCAGGTCGGCGACGTCGATGTTGCCGCGCGCGTCGGTCTGCACCGGGACAACCTGCAGCCCCGCCATGACGGCGCTCGCGGGGTTGGTCCCGTGCGCCGAGGTGGGGATCAGACAGGTGGTGCGATGTCCCTCGGCCCGCGCCTCGTGGTACGCGCGGATCACGAGCAGCCCGGCGAACTCCCCCTGGGCGCCGGAGTTGGGTTGCAGCGAGACGTGGGGCAGCCCTGTGATCTCGGCAAGCTGTTCCTCGAGCTGCCGGAATAGCGTCTGATAGCCGCGCGACTGCTCGAGCGGCGCGAACGGGTGCAGGCGGCTCAACTCGAGCCAGGACAGCGGCAGCATCTCGAAGCTGGCGTTGAGCTTCAGCGTGCATGAGCCGAGTGGGATCATCGCCGCGGTGAGCGACAGGTCGCGGGACTCGAGCTGCTTGATGTACCGCAGCATCTCCGTCTCGGAGCGGTATTTGTGGAACACCGGGTGCGTGAGGTAGGGCGACGTGCGGCGCAGCGGCGCGGGGATCGCGCTGTCGGCCTTCGCGCCTAGGTCCTCCACCATGAAGGGGAGCACCTCGTTCACAGCGAAGACGGTCACGAGGTCGGCGATGTCGCCGAGCGTGGTGGGCTCGTCGAGCGCGATCCCGATGCGGGTGGGCGAGATCGTCCGCAGGTTGATGCCGCGCGCCCGCGCCGCGTCGAGCAGCCGCTGCAGCGCCCACGGCTCTACCTCGACGCACAGCGTATCGAAGAAAGCACCGTGGACGATGCGGTAGCCCAACCGGCGCAGTGCCGCGGCGAGCAGCCCGGTGAGTGTATGCACCCGCTCCGCGATGCGCCGCAGGCCCTCGGGGCCATGATAGACCGCGTACATGCTTGCGATCACGGCGAGCAGCACCTGCGCCGTGCAGACGTTGCTCGTCGCCTTCTCGCGCCGGATGTGCTGCTCGCGCGTCTGCAGCGCCATACGGAGCGCTAGGCGCCCGGCGGGGTCGCGCGAGACGCCGATGATCCGGCCGGGGAGGTGGCGCTTGTAGGCGTCGCGCGTGGCGAAGAATGCCGCGTGCGGCCCACCGTACCCCATCGGCACCCCGAGCCGCTGGCTCGAGCCCACGGCAACGTCGGCGCCCCATTCCCCGGGTGGCGCGAGCAGCGTGAGCGCCAGCAGGTCGGTCGCGACTGTCACGAGTGCGTCCGCGGAGTGCGCCGCCTCGCACAGGCCGCGGTAGTCCTCGATCTTGCCGTCGGTCGCAGGATACTGCACCAGCGCGCCGATGACGCCCGGCCCAAACTGGAATGTCGCGGGGTCGCCCAACACAACCGTGATGCCGCGCGCTGCGGCCCGAGTGCGCACGACGGCGATCGTCTGGGGGTGGCACCCTTCGGACACGAGGTACGTGCGCGCCCCCGTTTGCTTGCTCACCGCTTCGGTGAGGTGCATCGCTTCGGCCGCGGCAGTGGCTTCGTCGAGCAGCGACGCGTTGGCGATCTCGAGGCCTGTCAGATTGGAGATCACGGTCTGGAAGTTGAGCAGCGCTTCCAGCCGCCCCTGCGCGATCTCGGCCTGGTAGGGCGTGTACGCCGTATACCAGCCAGGGTCCTCGAGCACGTTGCGCTGGATCACGGGCGGTGTGAAGCAGCGCGAGTAACCCATGCCGATGAAGGATCGGAACACCTGGTTGGCTCCGGCGATCGCGCGCAGCTCTTCCAGCACCTCGCGCTCGCTACGGCCGGGGGGGAGGGCCAGAGGGCGCCGCAGCCGGATGTCCTCCGGCACGACCGCGTCGATCAGCTCGTCGAGCGAGTCGTAGCCCAGCGCCTCCGCCATCTCGTTGATGTCGTCCGGGCGCGGGCCGATGTGCCGCGCGGCGAACCGGTCAACGGGGGGCAGGGGCACAGGTGCTTTCGGCATGCGGGTAGTCTTGGCTGGAGGCTTCACTCCCCGACGTGCTTCTTGTACGCCGCGCTCCCCAGCAGGCCGTCGAAGTCCGCCGGATTCTTGACGCGCAGCTTGATCATCCAGCCGCCGCCGTACGGGTCGCGGTTCACGAGTGCGGGATCACCTTCGAGCCCGGTGTTCACCTCGGTCACGGTGCCGGTGACGGGGCTATAGAGCTCCGAAACGGCCTTCACGGCCTCGATTGTTCCGAACACGTCCCCCCGGCCGAACGAGCTGCCGGCCTTGGGAAGCTCCACGAACACCACGTCGCCCAGCTCACCCTGCGCGTAGTCGGTGATGCCGACCTGCACGACAGCGGAGTCGTTCGTCTGCTTCACGTATTCGTGCTCCTTGGTGTAGCGCAGGTCGTCGGGAATCTTCGACATGGGGAATCGCGGGCGCTCGGTTGGCGGTGCGGGGCGAAGGTTACCGGCGCTGGAAACGCGTGTCAAGCCAACGGTTTGCCCGACGGGAACAGATCGGCGCGGGGCGGCAACCCGGCCGCTCCCTCCTCGACGAGCGCCAGCCGGTCGCCGCCCCAGGGACGCAGGTCGAGGCGCACGGCGACGGGGTCGGGGTCGTCGCTGAAATAGAGGAGCGCCCCCGGGCGGCCCGCGCCTTCCCACGCCTCGCGCGCCGGGGCGGCCGCCCGCGCCGTCGCCAGCGTCGCCTGGGGCTTGAGTTTCGCGGCCGCCGCGAGGGCCGCCTTCCCGGCCGCGCGCTGCACGCGCACGCCGGCCTCGGTGTAGCGGGCGGCGGTGGCGGTAAGCGCGGGAGAGTCGTCCTTGGCGTCGGCCGCAGCCAGCACCAGGATTTCGGCGGGCCGGCCGAGGGCGTGCGTGGCGGCGCGGCGGCGCAGCTCCCGGAACACGGTGCGCGCCTGGGCTTCGAGCTCGGGCAGCGATCCGGCGTTCTCGATCACGTACTGGCTGCGCGCGCGCTTGCGCTCCGCCGGCATCTGCGCCGCGATCATCCGGTCGGCGTCCTCGTTCGAGAGGCCGCGCATCGCCCGCAGGCGCGTGAGCCGCAGCGGGGGCGGCGCGTCCACGAGCACCACGACGTCGAACCGGGCGGGGTCGAGCACCTCGAACAGCAGCGGAATGTCGTTCACCACCAGCACGTCGCCGCGCTGCTCCGCTTCCCGCACCAGGTCGGCGCGGCGGCGCTGCACGGTGGGGTGAACCAGCGTATTCAAGTCGGCGAGCGCCGCATCGTCGGCCATCACCTTGGAGCGCAGCGCCGCGCGGTCGAGCGAGCCGTCGGCGGCCAGCACGTCGGCGCCGAAGCGCCGCGCGATCGCGGCGAGGACCTCGCTCCCCGGCGCCTCGGCCTCCCGCGCCAGCTCATCGGCGTCCACGATCGTGGCGCCCCACCGCCGGAAAAACCCTACGACGGTCGACTTCCCCGCGGCGATGTTGCCGGTGAGGGCGACGTTTAACATGAACGCGGAACGCGGAAGGTTGAACGCGGAACAAACCAGCCAGCGTCGATTCCCCGTTCCGCGTTCCGCGTTCCGCGTTCAGAGTAGCGCAGTTTGATCCTCATCCATCCTCGGCACGCGATGACAGTGGCGGCAGCGGGCCTCGTACGATTCGCGCCCGCCCACCAGAATGACCGGGCTGTTCCACTGTGCGGGCTGGCCGTCCACCAGCCGCTGGTTGCGCGTGGCGGGCCCGCCGCACACGACGCAGATCGCCTGAAACTTGTCGACGATCTCGGCGATCGCCATCAGGGTCGGCATCGCGCCGAACGGCTCGCCCCGGAAGTCCGTGTCGGTGCCGGCGAGGATCACCCGAACGCCGCGGTCCGCGAGGGCGTTCGCCACGCCGACGATCCCGTGATCCAGGAACTGCGCCTCGTCCACCGCGACCACCTCGGTCGCGGGCCGGACCTGTCGCATGATTTCCTCGGCAGAGTCCACCGGCGCGGCTTCGACCGTGAGGCCGTCATGCGTCGCCACGTTGTAGAGCCCGGCATACCGGGCGTCGAGGTGGGACTTGAAGACCTGGATCTGCTTGCGGGCGATCACGGCGCGGCGCACCCGGCGGATCAGCTCTTCGCTCTTGCCGCTGAACATCACGCCGGTAATGACCTCGATCCAGCCGGGGCGGGCGCCGTTGAGCATTCGCGTCCCTAGTTGAGGCGTTCTACCTCGCTACGTCGGTACGTCGCTACGAAACTACATGAGGCGTCGTACAACGTAGCGACCTGGCGACGGGTAACGGGCTCTCGAAAGTGCCCATATCTTGCGGTTTTTCAGGAGATATCCCAATATAGTGCCCAAGTTATGCGGGTTTTCGGGGGGACCCCCGAGAAAGTGCCGAGAGATCAAGGCATTTTGGACCCCGTCCTCACAAGGAGACCTCCGTGAACAAAGCCGAGCTGACCACGGCGCTGGCGATGCGGACGAAGATGTCGAAGGCCGATGCGGGCCGGACGATCGAGGCTCTGTTCGACGACAAGGGCATCATCGCCGCGGAATTGAAGAAGGGAGCGAAGGTGCAGATCACGGGCTTCGGGAACTTCGAGGCGCGCAAGCGCGCCGCGCGCGCCGGCCGCAACCCCAAGACGGGCGGCGTGATCCAGATCAAAGCGTCGATCGCACCTGCGTTCCGCGCCGGCAAGCAGCTGAAAATGGCGGTGAATAACAGAGGCAAGTAGACGTCAGACGTCACACCTGTCAGACGTCACACCTGAAGGATGCTGGTTACGGGCCGCCCCGCTGGGTGGCCCGTCGGCGTTTCGGGGTGTGGCTCAGGCGTAGCGGTCGAGCCGCGCGAGCGCGCGGCGACCCCGGATGGTAACTCCCGTAAGCTCGCGGACCACTCGCTCCGAAACGGCGGGTGTCACCTCGACGACGCTGAACGTGTCGCGCACATCAATGCGCCCGATGTCGGCCTTGGCGAGGCTCAACTCGCGGATCAGCGCCCCGACCAAATCCTTCGCGCTCGCCCGATCTTTCTTCCCGACGTTTACGAACACCTTGACCCACCCAGCGGGGGTTGGGGGAGGAGAGGCCGTTTCACGTTTCCCGCTTGCCGTTTCCCGCAGCAGTCCCAGAATCGCGCCCGCCACCTCCGCCGGATCGTACCGCTCGAACAACGGGTCGAGTAGCGCCAGCTCGGCGTCGTGGTCGCGCGCTTCGAGCCGCTCCGCGATGCGGGCGCGCAGCGCCTCCGCGCGGTCGTGCGCGAGATCGGCGCCCGAGGGGAGGTGCAGGGGAGTCAGCGGCGCCGCGATTGAACGGAGGTAAGGGAGCTGCGCTCCCGTCACGAAGACGACGGGCGGGCTGAGCCGTGACAGCGTGGCGAATTGCTCCCGCGTGGGGAGCCGCATGCAGAACACCGCGTCCGGCGTCGCGGCGGGCTCGGCCGGGTCTCCGTCCCAGACCAGAGGATGCTTCGGGTCGAGGAGGTCGAGCGCCTCGCGCAAGGCGGCGGCGCGGCGTGACGGTGCGACGACCGCGTAGCGTGCGGCGCCCGCCGGCCCGGCCGCAGGTGCCGGGGTGCCGATCACCTCGGCACGGCGCGCGTGTCGCTCGAGGAAGTCCGTGAGTGTGGAGGGATTCCAGCTGAGCACGATGCGGCGGGCGTCGCGCGCCGCGCCGAGTAGCGTGTCGAGCGTCGCGGCCTGCTCGCCTGCGACGAGCAGCTCGGGCCAGGCGACGGCGAGCGTGGCGACGGCGTCGCAGTTCAGCGCGGACCGCGCGACCAGCGCGGCGAGGTCGGCGACGGCGCCGACCAGCACTTCGGGCGGGTGCTCCTTGAGGATGCGGGCGCTGCGGGCGAGGCCGCTGACCGCATGGACCCGGAGCCCGGCGGGCGCGACAGCCGCCCATTCAGCTGCGCTCACTGCGTCGCAGCATGCTATGAGCACGGCGGGCCCCACCCCCACCCCGGGGGTGGTCCCCACCAACTCCCACACTGCCCCCGCCTGCTCCGGAGCAGGGGGAGTCACCAGCACCACTGGCCGGCCGCGCTCCAGCGCGGCCCGGCCCTCGTCCAGCGCCACCACACGATCCTCGAGTTGTCAAAGGGCGACGTACCGCTCGTGGCGGGATGCTACCGCGCGGGCGCGCGAAAGGCAACCTCGCGACTAGTTGCGCGTCGCGACCGCGCGAGCGGATATTGCCATCGTCCGCCACGGAGCACGTCGCTCATGTCGCAGGGGCTGTCGCCCAACCTTCAGCATCTCGAGACATCCGCCACGATCGCCATCTCCCAGGAGGCGAAGCGGCGTCGCGCCGCGGGAGAGGATGTGATCGACCTCGGGGCGGGCGAGCCGGATTTCCCCACCCCGTCGATTCCCGCCGACGCCGGCGTGCGGGCGATTCGGGAGGGGAAGACCCACTACCCGGCGAACGAGGGGATCCTCGAGCTCCGTGCCGCGGCGGCGAAGCATCTCTCGCTGCTCTCAGGCGGGCGGCCCGTGAACGCCGATCACGTCGTCATCTCCAACGGCTCGAAGCAGTCGCTGTTCAACGTCTGCTTCAGTCTGTTCGGCCCGGGGGACGTGGTGGCGATCCCTGCTCCTGCCTGGGTGTCGTATCCCCAGATCGTGCACCTCACGCGCGCGCGGCCCGTGCTCGTGCCCGGCGATCCGGAGTGGAGTCTCAAGGTGGGGGTGCGCGATCTCGAGCGCGTGGTGCCCGGGGCCCAGGGGTTGATCCTGTGCTCGCCCTGCAATCCGACCGGCGGCGTCTACACGCACGCCGAGATCAAGGCGATCGCGCAGTGGGCGGTGGAGCGCAAGGTGTGGGTGATCACCGACGAGATTTACCGGCGCATCCATTACGGTCCGGGACCGGCCCCGTCGTTCCTCGATCTTCCGGACGAGCTGCTCGAGCGCGTCGTCGTGATCTACGGGGTCAGTAAGGCGTATGCGATGACGGGGTGGCGCATCGGCATCGCGCTCGCGCCGGGCAAGATCGCCAAGGCCATGGCTGCGCTGCAGTCACATACCACCACCGGGGCGAATCACCCGGCGCAGTTCGCCGCGGCCGCCGCCCTGGGCGATGAGCGGGTGGAGCAGGACGTGATGCGGATGGTAGCGGAGTTCCGCAAGCGGCGCGACCTCGTGGTCGGCCGCTTCCGCCGCGATTTGCCAGGCGTGGAGTTCGTGGATCCGCTGGGCGCGTTCTACTTTTTCTTCCGCGTAGACTCGCTCGGGGGCTCGAGCGGCACGGAGTTCTGCACCCGTCTCATTACCGAGTCGGGGGTGGCGCTGGTCCCCGGCTCGGCGTTCGGCGACGATCGCTACGTGCGATTGTCTTACGCGGCGGCGACGGGGGACATCGAGCGGGCGCTGGAGAAGATCGTGGGGTTTGCGAAGAAGCTAGGAGACTAGGGGCGGGGGACGAGGGACGGGGGACGAGTGTTGCGGCGAAAGGACCATGGATGCGGCGGAATGACTCCTACCATGGCAGGCGGCATTCCAACTTCTATTCGTGCGAAAGCTCGATTCTTTGCAGGCGTGGACGCGCGGTCGCGCCGTCGCGCGCGTCGCCTATCGCCTCACGCTCGAGCCACCTCTCAGTCGCCATTATGGACTCGCGGATCAGATCCGGCGAGCGGCGGCGGCGATTCCTGCGAACATCGCTGAAGGCTACGCGCTCGGGATTGCCCTCGGTTCCGGTACGGAGCTTTGCACGCATCTCGAATTGGTGCGAGACCTAGAACTTGCGCCCGCGAAATCGGTGGACGAGGCGCTGGTACTCAGCAATCAGGTCGTGGGGCTGTTGATCGGCCTCATCTATAGCCTACGCCGCCGCCTCGGCACCACGCGTCCCCCGTCCCGCGTCCCTCGTCCCCGTCAGAGTTTGGACGGTCGGTGACTCAGGACCTCAACTCCGTTCTCCGTCATCAGACAGTCATCCTCGATCCGCACTCCGAATTTCCCAGTTTGGTACACCCCTGGCTCGAGCGTGAACACCATCCCTGGCTCGAGGTGGACCTCGTTTCCTTCGACGAGATACGGCGGCTCGTGGCCGTCGAGGCCGATTCCGTGGCCGAGGCGGTGGGTGAAGTTACGGCCGAAGCCGGCGTCGCTGATCACCTTGCGCGCGGCGCGATCCATTTCCTCACATGGGGTGACGAGGGGCCGGCCCAATGGTCGCCGAACCAGATCGTGCGCGTGATGTCGGACGTATAGCCCGAGACGCGACAGCCGCAATCGATCAGCACCACCATCTCGCGCTCGAGCGTGACGCTCGCGGGGCCGCCGTGCGGCAGGGCGCTCGACGGCCCGAACTGCACCAGCCCGCCGCCCCCCTCTCCGCCGCGCCGCTCCATCTCCCGCTCGAGCACCCCCGCCACGTCGTGCTCGCTTACGCCCACGGCGAGCTGCGCGAAGGTGGCCGCCATCGCGTCCTCGGTGATCGCGATCGCGCGGCGGATCAGCGCGATCTCCTCGGGAAACTTGATGATCCGCAGCCGGTCGGTGATGGCGGCGGCATCTTCAAACTTCCAGCCCCCAAGCGCGTCCTTGATGCCCAGATACGATCCGAACGCGGTCGAGGACTCGAGCGCGATCGTCCCGGGAGCCCGGGGCTTGCGCGCGCGGACCACGCGCTCGACCAGCTTATAGGGATTCGCCGGCTCCTCCCACCCCGTGATGTCGAGCGCCGTCGCATGGCGCTTGATGCGGTCCACCTCGAACGACGGGCACACGATCGCGGGCTCGCCGCTCGCGGGGATGACGAGCGCGATGAGCCGCTCGCTCCGGCCCGGGTTGTAGCCGGTGAAATAGAGGTAGGTCGTGCCTGGCGTGGCGATGAGGAAGTCCCACTTGCGGGTCTTGAGCTCCGCCTGCGCGCGCGCGAGGCGGCGGGAGAAGACTTCGGGCGAGAGGGCTGGTTCCTGAGAGGCGACGGAAGGACGGAACGACGGAAGGACGGAACGTCCCCGCCACCCCCTTCCGTCCTTCCGTCCTTCCGTCGCCGCCAGGACCAGGGCCCCAGCCACCGAGACGAACTCCCGCCGTTGCATCGCTGGCTCCCTCCGAGTCAGGCGCTATATTATCCGCCCTCGCGAGCAGGTGGAAGGCGTCGTTCCCCATGAACTTCGAAGCGCGCATCGAGCCACTCGGCGGCAAACTTCCCAAGGTGAGCTACCACTGGGATCCGGAGACGGACATCCTGTCGGTGGCGTGCAAGGGCGTCGCCAAATCGAACGGGTTGAACGGCACCGTGGACCTGGAAGGCACCGACGGCTCGTTCGTCGTCATCGAGGTCGCGGACGGGTGCCTGCGGGGCGTTGACGTCGTGTCGTGGCCCGATGACGTCCGCACCATCGAGCAGCTCGCGACGCCGGCGGCCGCGAAGGAGGGGCGCGTGGTGTTCCCCAGCCGGCTGTCGCAGCCCGGAGTCGCCGGCGTCGAAGTGGATACCGCGCTCACGGTCGAGAAGAACCAGACGGAGTCGGTGTTCCACCTGCGTGTGGGCCGCTCGCGCTCGGTCACAGTCGTGCGCGTGGCGGATCTGCTGCTGGTGGAGATAGACAAGCACGCGCGGATCGCGGGCCTGTGGTTCCTCGAGGTGCCACCCTTCCCCAACGTCGACGTCGAGGCCACGGCCTGACCGACTCCCTCCCCCGCGTCGGCGGGCTTTCCGAGCCGGACAAGTACGAACGCCTCGTCGAGCGCGTCCCGGGCGTGTGGTGGAGCGACGCGGGTCCCTTCGTCGGGTTGCATCAGCTCAACGTGCTGCGGGTCGAGTACTTCCGCACGGTGTTCGGCGGCTTCGGCAGGAAGCGCGCCCTGGACGTGGGGTGCGGCGGGGGGATCCTGGCGGAAACGCTCGTCCGCGAGGGGGCGATCGTCACCGGGGTCGATCCGTCGGAAAAGTCCCTCACGGCCGCGCGTGAGCACGCGGCGCGCTCCGGCCTCTCGATCGACTACCGGCTTGGCACGGCCGAGGCGCTCGCGTCGGGCGGGCTCGGGGTGGGCTTCGACCTCGTCTTCGCCGTGGACGTGCTCGAGCACGTGGAGGACCTCGACGCCACCGTCGACGCGATCGCCACGGTGCTCGCCCCCGGTGGCGGGCTCGGCTTCCTTACGCACAACCGCACTCTGGCCGCGTTCCTCGAGCTGATCTGGGAAGAGGAATACGTGCGCCATACGATGCCCGAAGGCTTCCACGACTTCGCCCGCTTCATCACGCCCGCCGAGCTTGGCGACGGGCTGGCGCGCCACGGCATGGTGGTGCAGGAGGTGAAGGGCGTGGGCCGGGCGCCCGACGGGACCCGCTCCCTGGTGGACGACACGAGCATCACCTACATCGGCTGGGCACTGCGGACCCGCTAGCCATGCGCAGCTGGGCGGACGCGATCGTGGCGGCAGGGGCCGTGCGGGCGTCGCACGTCCCGGAGGAGAGCCTGGGGCGTACCGAGCTCAGCGAGGTCGCCGGGGCCGAGCTGGTCGAGGACACGGAGGTCCGGATCCACCCACTCGATCCCGGCGGCGTCATTGCCCCCCCCGCGACAGCCTCTTTCCTCGACGGTATCCAGCGCTGGAAGGTCACCTACTACGACGGCGCCGTGCCCATCGTGCGGGCGTACGTGGCGTCCGCCGTGCGACGCCGGACTGGAGACCGCCGGCTGCGCGTCGTCGGGGAGACGACGCGGGAGTTTCACGCGGCAGCCGTGGCCGCGCTGCGTCCCGGCGTGCGCGCGGCGCTCGAGGCGAGCGGCGTGGACCTGGTGGACGTGCCTCAGGAGGCCCTGGGCCAGCCTGGGCCGGCGCTCGAGGCAGCACGGCGCGCCGTCGAGAACGCCCGCGTCGCGCTCGAGAAGGACCTGGCGGAGCGGCACCTCGCGTCGCTCGGCGCCGAAGAGTGGTTCGTCGTGGACGGTGTGCTCTCCGAGTCCGCCCGCCTCGCCGGGCATCCGCGCGCGCTCGGCGTGATCAAGAGCCACGGCGCGCAGTACTTCGAGGGCGACGCCCTCACGCGCGCCCTCACGCTTCCGGCGCTGCATCGCACCTCGGTGTTCCGCCCGCGGGGTCGGGCGCACCACGAGGTTTACTCGTGGTACCTGCGGCTGTGGCCGTGGGAGGGGAACGACCTGTTGTTCGGCCTGCTGCGGGTCGAGGCGCGCGCCCATCCCGCAACGGTCACGGCGGCGTCGGGCGTGAGCGGCTGGCTCGCGCGCGAGCGCGCGCCGGTCTCGACCCCCGATGCGCGGTGGGATCGATTACTTTATCCCATTCATGACGTGGAGACGTATCTGAGAGCGCGCGCCCCGCGGGACCTGCTCCCGTCCCCCGCCTCCCGCCTCCCCAAAGCGGCTTCGTGATCCAGAAACGGGCGCCGGAGCCGGTCGGCCGGGTGGTCGCCACCGAGCTCAAGCCGGCGACGCCGCACCAATTCCACTTCTGGACCGCTACCGAGACGGCGATCGGGATCGGGGCGATTGTCAGGGTCGAGGGAAGTGGGACGGGGGAAGAGGGAAGGGTGGTCTTCGGGGTTGTGACGGATGGGTTCGCCTACTCCGACCTTGCCACCCCACTGCACGACGTGGTCGGCGCCGACGGAGATCCCGCTCGCGCAGCTGACAGCCCCACGGTGCGCCAGGAGATTCGGCTGTGGACCGCGGCCGTGCTGCGCCAGGAGCCCGAGGAGCCGCTGCAGCCGGTCCCGCTCGGCCGCGTGTTCGTGGCGACCGACCCTGACGTGGCCCGCGCCCTCCGCATGGAGACCTACCTCCAGGGCGCCACCCCCACCGCCATCCCGGTGGGGCTGTACACCTCGGGAGGGCTCGAGGCGCCGGTCTACCTGGACGCGGACTTCCTGCACGGTCCTGAAGCGGCTCACCTCAACATCTCGGGCGTCTCTGGACTCGCGACCAAGACGAGCGCCGTCGAGTTCCTGTTGTCGTCCATCTTCCAGCACTTCCCGGCGCACAAGGGACGGATTGCCGCCGTGTGCTTCAACGTGAAGGGTCCCGACCTCTGCTTCCTCGACCAGCCGGGGAGCCTCGACGACGCGGACCGCCGCCGCTACGAGCGGCTCGGGGTCGCGCCGCAGCCGTTCCGCCGGGTGCGCTACTACGCGCCCTTCAAGGCGGACGGCGTGAACCTCAATACGCTGCGCACCCATCCCGACCTCGTGGGCGCCGTCGAGCCCCTCGTGTGGGGCCTCCAGGAGGTGCTCGACTTCGCCGAAGTGCTCCTGAACCGCGACGACATCGACGCCAAGGCCGACGCATTCATCGACTTCCTCGCCGACCGGGTGCTCAACCGGGAGTTCGACGATGGCTTCGGCGGCACCCATCGGGTCCAGACGTTCGCAGACCTGGATGCGCTGTTCCGCGCCATCTTCGACGGGCTCGAGCTGGCAGGCCGCAGCGACATGTGGCGCACTCATCACATCGCGACGATGCGCAAGGTCCGGAACCGGCTCTCCAACATCTCGACCCGTTGCAAGGGGCTCGTCACCGACGACGGCCCCTCGAACGACCTGCCGTGGGGCGCGTTCGAGGACCGGGCCGTGTACGTGGTCGATCTGGCGAACGTGGATCCGCTTGGCCAGGACCTCGTGTTTGCGCGCGTCGTGTCGCAGCTGCGCGAGCACCTCGAGCGGCGCGATCTCGGCGTCGAGGCCGTCGTGGTGTTCGTGGACGAGCTCAACAAGTACGCGCCGGCCGACGGGCCGGACACGTACGTCCGCAAGATGCTGCTCGATATCTCGGAGCGCGGGCGTTACCTTGGGCTCGTGCTCTTCGGCGCCGAGCAGTTCCGCTCGCAGGTACATCGGCGAGTGGTGGGGAACGCCGGCACGATCGTCTACGGGCGTATGGACTACGACGAGCTGGCCACGCCCGGCTACCAGGTGCTCTCGCCCGCCACCAAGATCAAGCTCGCCACCCTGCCCATCGGCGAGCTGATGGTGCGCCACCCGCATTTCACGCAACCGATCTTCGTGCGGTTCCCGCGGCCCGCGGTGCTGCGCGGGCGGGACGGCGTCGAGCGGTTCCCACCCGCTGCCGATCTGCCGTTCGCCGACGCGGTCGTGCGCCAGCTCCTCAGGCTCGACCGCAGGATCCGGCCGAACGCGGTGCACGACCTCATCGTCGACCGCGCGCCGGATGACGTGCGCCGCGCGCTCGCCGCGACACGGCGCGCCCGGCCCGAAGACCCGCTCGCGTTCTTCCGGCGGGCGCTAGGGGCGCGGGTCGCGGCGGCCGAGCCCGCCGGACGCGCGCGCGAGGCGGTGCCGCCCCTCAACCCGCTGTCGGACGAACCATACTGACTGGAGGCCGCTGGATGTCACACCACGCCCGTCGCTTCGCAGGGCTCGCTCTGGGGCTCGCGGCCCTCGGGTGCGGCAAAGAACGGAGCGCCACGAAGCTGACGCTGCGCTACCATCCACCGGTCGGCGCCTCGTACCACTACGCCCTGGAGCAGCACAACTCCATGAAGCTCGAGGGCGGTCCCATGGGGCACTTGGGGGAGCAGAAGTTCACCACGCGGATGTACTTCACCCAGTCCGTGGGCGGGCCCGCGCGGGGTGGCGTCGCCGTGACGATCAGGCTCGACTCGACCGCCATCGAGTCCACCATGCTGGCGCCCGGCTCGCTCGATCCCGTGCTCGTTGGGATGCGCGGACTCAAGGGCCAGGTCGTCTACGACGACCGCATGAACGTGCTGCACGCCGAGCTCGCCCCGGTCCGCGGGCTACCGCCGCAGATCATGGAGCAGTTGGGGGGTCACATCGAGGGGATGGTCTTCCCCCTCCCCGAGCAGCCCGTGGGGGTGGGCGACTCCTGGACCACGGAAACCGCGCTGCCCGTCGGCGAGATCGGGAGCGGCACGGCCAGGGCGCATACGAAGTTGACGCTCAAGGAGCTGAATGCGGGCGGCCCCGACACCACCATCCTGGTCGGCGTGGAGACCACTTTTCCGGGGGACCCGATCACCGTCACCGGGGACGGCGGGGCGCGGCAAACGCTGAAGCTGACGGGGGGGCTCGCCGGGGAGCAGCTGTTCTCGGTCACGCGGGGGGCGGCGGTCCGCTCGTCGATGGGAGGGAACATGCGGGTCAACGTGAGCGGCGGTCCGCAGGGAGCGGTGCAGATGTCGCTGCAACATCTCACGTCGCTCCAGCTGAACGAGGCGAAGTGAGCGGGTGAAGCTCGCGCACCTCGCCGACCTGCACCTCGGGTTCCGCCAGTGCGAGCGGCAGACGCCTCGGGGCGGGAACCAGCGCGAGGCCGACGTCGCCGAAGCGTTCCGGCGCGCGGTGGACGACCTCATCGACCAGCGCCCCGACTTGATTCTCCTCGCGGGAGACATCTTCCACTCCATCCGGCCGGCCAACCCCGCGATCCTGTTCCTGTTTCGCCAGCTGCAGCGCCTGCGGGCAGAGCTACCCGACTCCGCCGTAGTGATGATCGCGGGAGAGCACGACACGCCCCGCAGCGCCGAGACCGGGACGATCCTGCGGCTGTACGAAGCGCTCGGCGTGGAGGTGGTGGTGGACCAGGCACGGCGGCTCGTCTTCCCGGCGCTCGATTGCTCGGTCCTCGCGGTGCCGCATCAGGCGCTGGCCCAACCTGAGCGGCCGGCCCTGCGGCCGCAGGGTGGGCGCACCTTCAACGTGCTGCTGCTCCACGGGCAATGGCCGGGAGTGGGCGAAGCGCGCGGCACCATGGAGTACGGCGGCGCGCCGGTCGATCGCACCGACCTCGCCCCCGCCCAGTGGGACTACGTCGCGCTCGGCCACTACCACGTGGCGCAGCAGCTGGCGCCCAACGCGTGGTACGCGGGGAGCCTCGAGTACGTCGCCCCCAATCCGTGGGGCCAGCTCCAAGACGAAGCGGAGCACGGGCGGCGCGGGAAGGGCTACCTCCTGGTGGAGCTGCCGGGCGCCCGGGTGACGTTTCGACCGCTGGCGCTGGCGCGGCGCCACGTCGAGCTGCCCGTGATCGAAGGGAAAGGCCTCACCCCGAAGGAGCTGGACGAGCGGATCGCCGCCGCAGTGGCCGTCGCCAAGCCGCCGATCGACGACCAGGTGGTGCGCCTCCTCGTGTTCGACGTCTCCCGCGCCACGGCGCGCGACCTCGATCACGCCGCCATCCGAGCGTACAAGGCGCGCGCGCTCCACTTCCAGCTCGATGTCCGCCGCCCCGAGCTGCCTCGCCTCCAGACCGTGGGCGTGGCCGGACGGCGACAGACCATCCCCGAGACGGTGCGTGAGTTCCTGGAGCGGCGCCCCCTCGACGCCGATCTGGACCGCACGGAGCTTCCGGCAGCACGCGCACACCGAGCTCGAGTTCGGTCCCGGCATCACGGGGATCATCGGCCCCAACGGCTCCGGGAAGACGACGATCCTGGAGGCGATCGCCTGGGCGCTGTACGGCGTCCAGGCCGTGCGCGGGGACAAGGACTCCATCCGGCGCATCGGGGTGAAGGGGCGCGCCAACGTCGAGGTGGAGCTCGAGTTCCGGCTCGGCGCGCACGAGTACCGGGTCGCCCGTACGCTGTCCACGGCGGCGCTGCATCAGGACGGCCAGCTCGTCGCCAACTCCCTCAAGGCGGTGACGGACAAGCTCGAGCGGGCCCTGGGGATGACGCACCAGGAGTTCTTCAACACCTACTTCACGGGCCAGAAAGAGCTCAAGGTGATGGCAGCGCTCGGGAAGACCGACCGGGCCGCGTTCCTCTCGCAGGTGCTCGGGTACGAGCGGCTGCGCCTCGCGCAGGAGCGCGTGCGCGAGGTGCGGAATACGCTCGCCGCCGAAGTGAAGGGGCTCGAGGCCGCGCTCCCCGATCCCCAGGCGCTCGCCGAGCAGCGCCGCGCTGCGGAAGCCCGCCTGACGGCGGCGCAGCGCGCGGCGCAGGCGGCGGACACGGCCCGGGCGCAGGCCCAGCAGCGGCTCGCGCGCGAGGAGCCGCGCTGGAACGAGTGGACCGCGCGGCGCGAGCGCACGTTGTCGCTCGACGGGGAGCGCCGCATGGCGCACCAGGCCGTCGAGGGGCGGCGCCAGGAGTTCCAGCGGCTCGACAAGGAGCTGGCCGACGCGCTCAAAGCGCGCGAGCAGCTGAAGCAGCTGGAGGCGGAGCTCGCGCCCGTGGCCCGGCTCAAGGGCGAGCTCGCCGACCTCGAGCTGCTCCAGCGGGAGGAGGCGGCCCGGCGCGCGGAGCAGGCGCAGCTCGACGAGTTGGCGCGCACCACGCGCGGGCTGGAGCAGCGGATCGCGGAGCTCGCGGACGTGGGGGCGGCGCTCGAGCGAGCGGAGGCGGAGGCACGGCGCCTCGCCGAGCGCGTGCAGGCGGCCGAGGCGGCAGTCGAGGAGCAGCAGGCAGCCTGGGTGCGGGAGAAGGAATACGCCGCGACGCGGCGGGCGGAGCTCCTCAAGCAGTACGACGAGGTGAAGGAGCAGCGCGACAAGATCGCCCAGCTCGGCCCCGAGGGAGAGTGCCCGACGTGCCGGCGGCCGCTCGGGGGCGAGCACGCCGCGGTGCTCGGAATCCTCGACCGTCAGCTCCAGGCGATCGTGGAGGACGGCAAGTTCTTCCGCCAACGGCTGGAGCAGCTCGCGGAGCCGCCCGCCGGTGTGGGGCTGCTCGAGGCGCAGCGCGACGAGCTGCGAGAGGAGAGCCGGCGGGCGAGCGAGCGGGCAGGCGAGCTGCGGGCGCAGGCCGAGGAGCGCGCGCGGGCCAAGGCGGAGCTGGATGCCGCCCGGGAGCGCGCCACGGGCCTGGAGCGCCGGCTCGCGACGCGCCGCACGGGATACGACGCGGCGCGCCACGACGCCGTCCGGGCCGAGCTGGTGAAGCTCGAGCCGGTGGCGCTGGAAGCCGCGGCGCTCGAGGAGCGGGCGCAGCGGGCGGAGGGCCTGGTGCCCGAGGCGGAGCAGGCGGAGCAGTTGCTCTCCCAGGCCGAGCGCCGGGTGCGCGAGCTGGCGGACGCCGTCCGGGCGGAGGGCTTCTCCGAGGAGCAGTTCCGCCTCGCCAAGGATCGCTACGACCGGGCGCTCGGGACCCTGCGTGAGGCGGAGCTGGCGCTGGTCGAGGCCCGCGGCGACCTGTCGCGCGCCGAGGGGGACGTGCAAGAGGCCGCGCGCCGGGAGGAGGAGCGCGCGGCGCGGGACCGGGACATCAGCGAGCGCAAGACGCGCCACCGCCTCCACAACGAGCTGGATCGCGCATTCTCCGATCTGCGGGCCGACCTGAATGCCGCGATGCGCCCCGAGATCGCCGATCTCGCGTCGGACTTCTTGGCGGACCTCACCGACGGGCGCTATCAGCAGATCGATCTCACCGAGGACTACGAGGTCGTCATTCTCGATGGCGGCGTCCCCAAGCCCGTGATCTCGGGGGGCGAGGAAGACGTGGCGAACTTGGTGCTGCGGCTCGCGATCTCGCAGATGATCGCGGAGCGCGCCGGCCAGCCGCTCTCGCTCCTGGTGCTCGACGAGATCTTCGGCTCGCTCGACGACGCGCGCCGCCAGCACGTCGTCGCCCTGCTGCGCCGGCTGGCTGATCGCTTCCCACAGGTTATTCTCATCACGCACATCGAGCAGGTGCGGGAAGGGGTGGATCGAGTGATCCGCGTGGACTATGACGCTACCCGGGACGGGGGCACGAGTGTGGTCCGGGACGACACCGCGACGCCGGGAGCTGCCGATGCGGGCGTGGCTGCCTGAGCGCCAGGTCTCGGGCCCCGAGCGCGCGGTCGAGCGCGACATCGAGAGCCTGAACCGGGTGTTCGCCGACGCGTTCACCGACCGCTACCGCCGCGACGGCCTGGTCGGCGTGCGGGTGCCGCATCTCAATCCCCAGGTGTGGCGCTACGCGCTGCTCGACGCGGGCGACGGCGCGATGGTGTGGCGCGACGAGGCGGGACAGGTCGTCGCCTTCAACGTGGCGCACCGCTCGGGCGCCGAGGGGTGGATGGGCCCGCTCGCGGTCCGCCCCGACCGGCAGGGCGTGGGGATCGGCAAGGCGACCGTGCGGGCCGCGGTGGACTGGCTGGTGGACCAGCACGTCGCCACCGTGGGCCTCGAGACGATGCCGCGCACGGTCGAGAACATCGGCTTCTACGGGCGCCTCGGGTTCGCTCCTGGCTACCTCACGGTGACGATGACGCGCGATCTCGCGACGCGTGGTCACGCCGCCCCGGCGCTCCTGTCGCAGCGCCCCGCGGCCGCGCAGCAGGCCGCGACCGCGGCGGCCGCCCGGCTCGTCGGGGCGCTCGCCCCTGGCCCGGACTTCACGCGGGAGATTCTGCTCACGGCGCAGCTCGGTCTCGGCGACACGACGCTGGTGGACGGCAGCGACGGGCTCGACGCCTTCGTGCTGTGGCACTCGGCGCCGCTCGCCGAGGGCCGGCCCAAGGAAGAGCTCCGCATCCTGAAGCTCGCCGCGCGGGACGAGCGCGCCTTCGCGGCCGCGCTCGTCGCCACGGAGGCAGCCGCGGCGCGTGCCGGCATCCGCCGCGTCGCGATCCGCTGTCAGACGCGCTACGAGGGGGCGTTCCGGCACCTGATCGAGCGCGGTTACCGCGTGCGCTGGACCGACCTGCGCATGACCTGCGAGGGGTACCCCGAGCCCCACGCGGGCACGGGCGTGCTGTTCTCCAACTGGGAGATCTGACCGGCCTCATCATCTTCGCCGCGACCTACTTTCTCATCGCGGTCCAGCGCCTGCCTTTCGTGCACCTCAATCGGCCCGCCGCAAGCCTGCTCGGCGCGGTTGCGATGGTCGCGTTCCGCGTGCTGCCGCTCCCCGACGCCTACGCCGCCATCGATTTCGACGTTCTCGTCTTCCTGCTGGGCCTCATGCTCATCGTCGGCTACCTCGAGGTGGGGAAGTTCTTCGAGTGGGCGGCGGAATGGGTCTTGAAGCGCGCGGTCACGCCCGAGCGGCTGTTGCTCGGCGTCGTCATCGGGGGCGGCCTGTTGTCGGCGCTGTTCGTGAACGACACGATCTGCCTCGTCGTCACGCCGGTGCTGCTCGCCGCGCTCGGCCCGCTGCGCGTGCGACCGAACCCGTATCTCATCGGCCTCGCGATGGGCTCCAACGTCGGCTCGGTGCTGTCGATCACGGGAAACCCGCAGAACATGCTGGTGGGGATCTGGAGCGGAGCGACGTTCGGCGGGTTCCTCGCGCACATGCTTCCGGTGGCGGCCGGCGGGCTTGCGATCACCTACGGTTACCTGCGCTGGGTCTATGGCGCGGAGCTACGCGAGCCGTTCCGCGAGCGGCTCGAGTCCGTGCCCGTCGCCCTCGACCGTCCGCTGGTCGCGAAGGGGCTCGCGATGTTCGGGTGCGCCGTCGTGGCGTGGCTCGCCGGCGGGCCGCTCCCCCTCGTAGCGATCGCGGCGGGCGCCGCGATGGTGGCGCTCGGGCAGCGCGACCCGGCCTACGCGATCGACCGCGTCGAGTGGTCGCTGCTGCTGTTCTTCGCTTCTCTGTTCGTGGTGATGCGCGGCTTCGAGCAGACGGGCGCCGTAGCCTGGATCGATCGCCACGCGGTGTCGCTCCTGAGCCACGGCACGGTGTGGCGCGCCGCCGTCGTCGTGAGCGCCGCGCTCACGGGGCTCTCGAACTTGATCTCTAACGTGCCGGCGGTCATCCTGTGGCGCAACACGGTGCCCAACCTCCCCGACTCGGACCTCGTGTGGCGCGTGGTCGCGATGAGCTCGACGTTCGCCGGGAACCTGCTGCTCATCGGGTCGATGGCGAACCTCATCGTAGCCGAGCGCGCCGAGAAGCGCGGCGCGCCGATCGGCTTCTGGGAGTACGCCCGCGTGGGCATGCCCGTCACCGCGCTCACGCTCGCGTGGGGCGTGGTCGCGCTGGTGCTGACACGCTGACCGGAGCCGTCGGGCCTCGCGCTAACCCGCATTGCCACAATCAGTTGAGCGAAATTGGTGATCTGCATCACGTCCTGGCCGCCCCCCCATCTCTATCATCTGCCCCGCGCCCGCTGGCCCACCTGCAGTTCTTGCGATGCGGAGGCAGTCCAATGAAACGGGTACTGTTGAGCTTGGTGGTCCTCGGCTGGATGGGGGCGCTCGTCGCCTCGCCAGCGGCTGCGCAGAAGCCTCGCCTCAGCTTGGGCCTCGGCGGCGTAGTTCCGTCGGGGGATTACTCCACTCTGGACAACGCCGGTTGGCACCTGATGGGCGCGCTCGACCTGGGCCTGCCCCACTCGCCGCTCTCGGTCCGTGCCGATCTCGTGTACGGCCACACCAGTCACCAGGGCGGCTTGCTCTCCGGCGGCACCAAGCTGACCGGCGGGACGGCTAATGCGGTCTATCACATCGGCGCGCCGATGGTGCCGGTGAAGGTCTACCTGCTGGCGGGGCTGGGCTACTATAGCGTGGACATATCGGGCACTTCCCAGTCCAAGCCTGCGTTCGACGGCGGCACGGGGGTCGCCCTCGGTCTCGGGCCGATGCACATCTTCGGCGAGGCGCGGTTCATCTCAGTCCGCACCAGCAACAGCGCGACGAACTTCTTCCCCGTCACGCTCGGGTTCACGTTCGGGATGTAACGCAAGCCGCTGCGAGTTACTGTGGCACGGGGCGCCCGCTAATCAGCAGGCGCCCCGTTGTCTTACCCGTCCCCCGTCCCACCTCCCTCGTCCCCCCTACCACACCTCCGCGCGGACGCTGTCGGGCCGGAGCATGGCGTCTCCGGCCTTGCACCCGAAGGCGCGGGCGAACTCCGGCATGTTCGACGTGGGCCCGTTCACGCGCCCGTGCGGCGGCGAGTGCGGGTCGGTGAGGGTGCGGAGCCGCAGGGTCTCCGGCCGCGTGCGGTTGCGCCAACCCTGCGCGAAGGCAAGGAAAAGGCGCTGCTCCGGTGTGAAGCCGTCGATGTCGCGAGGGCGCGGCTTGCCTGCGAGCGACTGCTCGAAGGCGTAGTAGGCGATGGTGAGCCCGCCCAGGTCGGCGATGTTTTCGCCCAGCGTGAGCTGCCCGTTCACGTGGAACGTGTCGACCGCGACGTAGCCGTTGAACTGCGCCACGACCCGCTGCGCCCGCTCCGTGAACCGCCGGGCGTCTTCCGCGGTCCACCAGTCGCGCAGGTTGCCCTGGGCGTCGAATTGGCGCCCCTGGTCGTCGAAGCCATGCGTGAGCTCGTGGCCGATCACCGCCCCGATCGCCCCGTAGTTGACCGCATCGTCGGCCGCTGGGTCGAAATACGGCGGCTGGAGGATCCCGGCAGGGAACACGATCTCGTTGAACGACGGGTTGTAGTAGGCATTCACGGTAGGCGGCGTCATCCCCCACTCGGTCTTGTCCACCGCACGGCCGACCTTCGCGAGCTGGCGCCGCTGCTCGAACTCGCGCGCCTGCAGCACGTTCGCGGCGTAGGGCCACACCCCTCGGGCCTCGAGCGCCGAGTAGTCCCGCCAGTGGTCCGGGTACCCGATCTTCTTGACGATCGCGTCGAGCTTGGCGAAGGCGTGAGCCTTGGTTGAGTCGCTCATCCAGTCGAGCTGCCGGATGCGCGCGGCCAGGGCCTCCTTGAGATTGTCGACGATCTCGACGACGTGAGCCTTCGCCGCGGGCGAGAACTCGCTCGCCACGTAGGCCTTGCCCAGCGCCTCCCCCAACGCGTCGTCCGCCGCCGCCGCGCACCGCTTCCAGCGGGGTAGCGGCTCCTTGACGCCCCGCAGCACCGTCTGGAACTGGAAGTCCTCATTGAAGAACCCGCTGCTGAGCGTCGGCGCCGTGGCGCCCGCAAGCTGCCAGCGCAGATAGACCCGCCAGTCGGCGAGGAGCGTGCTCTGGACCATGGCGCTCACCAGCCGGAGGAATGCGGGCTGCGAGACGTCGAGCGCGGCCGCGGGATCGGCCAGCGGCACCCCCAGCCCGCCAAACAAAGCCGGCCAGTCGAGGGCGGGAGCGAGGGCTTGTAGCTCCCGCACCGTCATCTTGTGGTAGATGGCGTTGGGATCGCGCTGGGCGACGAGCGTCATCGATGACTCGGCGAGCGCAGTCTCGAAGCGCATCGCGCGCTGGGCGTCCTGCTCAGCCTGGGAGGACGGCGTGCCGAGCAGGGCGAGCGTGCGCGCCACGTGGGCCACGTACTTCTGGCGTAGCGAGTCCGAGGCGGCGTCGGTCTTCAGGTAGTAGTCCCGGTCGGGGAGCCCGAGCCCGGCCTGGTACAGCTGTCCGATGTTGTGCGAGCTCTCCTTGGGATCGGCCTCTGCCGAGAAAGAGAATGGCGCGAAGATCTGAAGCCGGTTGAAGCGGACGATTGCGTCTTGCAGGTCGCGCACGGTGCGGATCGCGTCGATACGGCGCAGCTCGTCGGCGATCGGCGCCGCCCCCGCCCGCTCGGCGGCTACGGAGTCCATGCAACTCCCGTAGAAGGCGCCGAGCTTCTTGAGCGTGGCGTCGTGCGTCGTGTCAGCGGCCGCCGCGGCACGCTCGAGCACCTTGCGCAGCGTCTCCTGGTTGCGGTCGTACAGCTCGCGGGCGGCCCCGGTGCTCGCGTACGCGGCCGGGATGGTCGCGGTCTTGACCCAAGCGCCGTTCGCGAACCCGAAGAAATCGCTGCAAGGCGCGCAGCTCGTGTCGAGGTAGGCCCGATTCACGCCGCGCTGGGCGGCGACAGGCGCAGCTGTGGCGACGGCCACGAGCGCGCTGGCGAGCAGGAACCGGCGGCAGGCGATCATGGGAGTAGCCTCCATCAGGAGAGAAACTTGGGTGCGCCGGCGAGCACGCGCCGGGCGAACAGGATCACCGCGGCCGCCCAGAGCAGCTGCACTGTGCCGCCCCCCAGGTGTGCGACGAACACCAGCGCGAGCCAGGCCGCGAGGCAGCCGATGGCAGCGAGCAACGTGAGGTTCATGGAACGTTCCGTTCGTGCGGAGTCGTCTTGACGGCGCCGTCCCCCCGTGTATTCTACCACGGGTCGGGGACGGAGAGCTCAATTATTGAGCCAACAGGCTCGATAGTGGACCCGGATACTGTAACCAATGTCAGGCCCCCGCGTGGGGAAGACAGACGCTACGGTGAGGGACCAGTCATTCTCTTCGGGCTTCAATAATCCTCTTCGTTCCCTTTACCGGTCGGCCGGCCTGCCATACGCGGGGCCGGCCGATCGTGTTTCTGCCGCATCGTCTCGCGGAAGGCCGCCGGCGCGCGCAGCGGCAGCCGCCGGGTGAGGAACAGGATCACGAGCACGGCCATCCACGCGCCATAGGCCCACGCCACCGCGCCGCGCCAGTCGGGGAGCAGGAACTGGACGAGCCACAGCAGGAACAGCAACCCTGCCGCCGGCGCCCCGAACTCGAGTGTCGCGAGCAGCAGCACCCCGAGCCCCGTCTGCAGCAGCGTGAGCACGAGCTCGAGCTGCTGCGCGCGATCGAAGTGGAACGCCGTCCAGGTACCGTGGTGATGCCAGTGCGAGTACCCGAAGACGAGCGGGATCATCGCCGCGAGCACCGTCCACTGGTTGATGTTGCTCGACACGAGGTTCATCAGGGCGAGCGGCGCTGGCTTCACGCGCCGCGCCCACGCGACCGTCGAAACCATTTCCGGGAATTCGGAGAGAAACGGCGCCACCCACTGCACCAGGAAGAACTCGCCGATCCCGAGGATCGCCGCCACGGCGAGCATCGACTCGAGGAACGGGTGGGCGGTCACGAACAACAGCGCGCCCCCCGCGGCGAACAGCCCGCCGATGGCCGCCCGCCGGCGCCAGCCGGGCTGTTGGCGCAGCGCCCAGCGCGACACCGCGGGCGCGTCCGCCGCCTGCTCGACGGCGTGGGGAGGATGGCCCGCGAGGAGCCAGAGGTAGCCGCCGTACATCGCGGTCAGCACCGCCGCGTCCCCGGCGCCGAACGATCCTTTGGCGAGGATGATGCCGAAGTAGAGCAGCACCGGGATGAGCGCGAGCACCTCGACCGCGTGCTCGCGCTGAAGCGTGATCGTGGGGAGGGCCGGCCCGCCGCGGCGGCGGCTGGCGACGGCGTACACGCCGTACACCAGGGGCCAGCCGAAGCCGAGCAGCAGGCGGATCGCTCCGGTGAGGTTCGCGATAGCGAGCTGGGCCCGCGCCGGTTCGCGTCCCGCGTCCCATGCGATGACCGCCTCGACCGCGAATTCGGGCGCAGTCTGAAGCCACGCCAGCACCGCGAGGGCCAGGCCCTGGGAGATGAGGAACTGCGCCGCTTCCGCGCCCCAGGCGACGAGGAACGCGGACGCGAGCAGGGTCGGAAAGGTCCACAGCGCGGCAAGCGCGGAGCCTCCCGCCGCCGACAGGGAAGCGAGTACCTTTAGGCGCACGAGCGCCGAAGATAGTCCTGTCCGGGAGGGCCTACAAGCATGCCGCGATGCGTCATCACTCGCCGCGTCCACTTCAGCGCCGCTCATCGCCTGTGGAACCCGAGCTTCTCCGATGCCGAGAACGCGGGCGTGTTCGGCGTCTGTAACAACCCGAACTATCACGGGCACAATTACGACCTTGACATCTCGGTGGAGGGGGAGATCGACCCCGCCACGGGCTACGTCATGGACGTGCAGCGGTTGAAGCAGATCGCGACGGAGTGCGTGGTGAGCCATCTCGACCACAAGAACTTGAACGTCGACGTGCCCTGGTTCGCCGGCCTGAATCCGACCGCCGAGAACATCGCGGTCGTGTGCTGGCGCGTGCTTCAGCCAGCCGTGCGGCCGGCCACCCTCAAACGGATCCGTCTCTGGGAGACGGATCGGAACTACGTGGACTATGATGGGACGTGACAAGATGAAGTCGGCGAGCCTGCACAGCTTCCACGAAGAGCATGTGGAGCCGCCGGCGTCCGAGGCGGCGCCCTCGTGCGCCAGACGCCGGCGCGCGTCGCGGCCTCGCTCAAGTGGCTGACGCGCGGCTACGACGTGTCCGTCGCGGACGTGATCGGCGACGCCCTGTACACTGAGCGGCACGACAACTTAGTGTGCGTCCGCGACATCGAGATCTACTCGCTGTGCGAGCACCACATGCTCCCGTTCTATGGGCGAGCGCACGTGGCCTACCTCCCGAACGGCCGGCTCGTCGGGCTCTCCAAGATCCCCCGCGTGATCGAGGTGTTCGCGCGGCGCCTCCAGGTGCAGGAGCGGCTCACCGATCAGGTGGCCGACGCGCTGATGGAGGTGCTCGATCCCTTGGGGGTGGGCGTCGTGATCGAGGCGTACCACCTCTGCATGATGATGCGCGGCGTGGAGAAGCAAAACTCGAAGACGGTGACGAGCGCGCTGCGCGGCGCGCTGCTCCAGGACGCGAAGACGCGCGACGAGTTCCTGCGTCTGGTGCACGGCGGCCGCGCGGCGGAGTGACCGCCGCGACGATCTCGCTCGAGGGGAAGGTCGCGCTCGTGACGGGCGCCTCGCGGGGGATCGGGCGCGCCGTCGCGGACGCGCTGCGCACGGCTGGGGCGCACGTGGTGCGCCTGGCGCGCAGTCTCGAGGATCGCGCGACCGAGCGCCAGACCGACGTGCATTGCGACGTGACGGACCCCGCCGCCGTGGAGCGAGCGCTGGCGCGGATCCAGGCTGAGCTCGGCCTCCCCGACATCGTGGTCAGCAACGCAGGCGTGTTCTACGTGAAGCCGGTGGAAGCCACGACATACCGCGAGTTCGCGGAGACCCTCGCGACCAACCTCACCGGCCCCTTCCTGCTCGCCCACCTCCTCGTGCCCGCGCTGCGCCAGCGCGGCAGCGGTCACCTGGTGACGATCGGGAGCATCGCCGATCACGTCGCGTTCTCCGGGTCGACCGCTTACGCGGCAAGCAAGTTCGGGCTCCGGGGAATGCACCGAGTGCTCGCCGTCGAGCTGGCGGGCAGCGGCGTGCGCACGACGTTGGTCTCGCCGGGGCCGGTCGACACCGACCTCTGGGACGACGTGGATCCGGATTCCAAGCCGGGATTCACCAAACGCAGGGACATGTTGCATGCCGAGGACGTCGCAGCGGCCGTGGTGTTCGCGGTGACGCAGCCGCTGCGGGTCGACGTGACCGAGATCCGCTTGCTGCCGAGCGGGTACACGCGACGGGGCTGAGCGCGCCGATGCACATCGAGTTGACGGAGATGCTGCGCTGCCCCGAGCCGCACGAGCTCGGCGTCCTCGTGTTGTCGACGGGCGAGATGCTCGGACGGATGGTACGCTCGGGGATCGTGGGATGTCCCATTTGCAAGCGGGAGTATCCGATTGTGCACGGGGTCGTCGATTTCACGGGACGGGGGACGAGGGACGTGGGACGTGGCCCCGCCGCCACCCGTCCCCCGTCCCCCGTCCTTCGTCCCGATGACGCACAGACCCTCCAGGCCCTCCTCGATCTCTCCGGCCCCGGCGGCTTCATCGTGCTCGTGGGTGACGGAGTGCGGCACGCGGTGGGCCTAGCGGGACTGAGGGGTGGGGTTCACTTCATCGGCGTGAATGCGCCGAGCGATGCGGAGGAATTGCCGGTGCTCAGCCTGGTGCGCGCGGCGGGAGTGATTCCGCTGCGTCCGGCGATGGCGCGCGGCGTCGTCCTGGGGGCGGACGTGGCGGCTCCGCCGTGGTTCGAGGAAGGCCAGCGCGTGCTGCTCAGAGGACGGCGGTTCGTGGTCGAGCGGGAGGATGTCGTGCCGCCGCCCGGGATCCGGCAGCTCGCGGCGGGGCAGGGGTTGTGGGCGGGGGAGAAGAGCTAGGTGAGGCGCGGGCGCAATACCCGCCACGAAGACGAAGCTACGTGCGTACTGGACATCCCTCGTCCGCTCATAATACTCGTTAGACAGCGCGGAACAGGCTCAAGAGTCGACCGTAAGACCAAATCACATGCTTCGTCGGCCGTCGGCAACCGGACTCGGAATAACCGCCTCAATTCTGGCAGCGGCCTTGGCGTGTCGTCAGCCAACCGACCCCCTCGCGTCGAGCAAGCTCGCGACAGTCAACGCGGCAGTCGAGTTCCTCAACCTCGAAGGTGGATGTTGGACGATTGCCATCAGCGAGCGCGTCCACTACCTCCCCCTCAACTTGCCAGACGAATTCCGGCGCGATGGCTTGCGGGTCCGCGCCCGGCTACTACGCCGCGCTGATTACGGTAGCTATTGCATGGTTGGACCCGTTGTTGAAATCCTCTCGATTCAGACTCGGTGAGTGCGCTGGCGACGCCCGCGACGCTGTAGTGATGCAGTTGGCTGAGGAGGGACCATGAGACTCTCGAGCGCGCCGCTTCGGATCCTCTACGGAGCGACGCTCGCCGCGACCTTGGCTGCGTGCTCGAAGGACTCGCTTGCTCCACTGCAACTCTCCGTCTTCTACACCAATCTCTCAACTCATTTCAATAACCGAGAGCCTGGGACCGCGATCATCACCTGGTTATCTCCAGAGACCGCGGTCCTCCAACACACGGAGGTCGTGCCGAGCGGCGGCGTCTTCGGGTGGTGGGGCCCAGGGTTCAGAACCGACACAGTGCTCCCGAACCAGGTGAGGTGTGAGCACTTCGAGGCGCCGAGCGACCGGATCGCTGTGCAGTACAGGCTTTCTTTCCCGGGTGGCCAGGGTGTCGGTTATGCCGGGCGTCCGGACTCGATGTTCTGGCACTCTGAATCTTCGTGGGGATTCACGGGCGATGCGGTAGGCCCTGCAGGAAGCGCCAGTGGCTTCGGCGGGGTGATAGAAGGCTGCTAGGCGAGCGATCGTCTCTGTTCACCCCTCCAGCGCAGCCGCGATCGCGTCACCCTCGGCGTACGTCCGGTCCACGAGATCCTTGTAGCGCTTTTCCACGACGCGCCGCTTGACCTTGAGCGTGGGCGTCAGCTCGCCCGACTCGATCGTGAAGTCGTGCTCGAGCAGCAGCACGCGCTTGGGCATCTCGAACTTCGCGAGATCGCGCAGCTCCCCCATGACTTCCCGCTCCACCTTGGCCTGCACGTCGGCCAGCGCGATCAATTGCGCCCGCGACGCGAACGCCAGGCGCCGCTCCCGCGCCCACCGCTCCAGCGTCTCGAAGTTCGGGACCACGAGCATGATCGGGAACTTGCGCTTGTCGCCCAGCATCACGGCGTTGGCGACGAACTTGCTGGTCTTCACCAGATTCTCGATCGGTTGCGGCGCGATGTTCTTGCCACCCGCCGTCACGATCAGGTCCTTCTTGCGGTCCGTGATCTTGAGGTAGCCGTCGGCGTCGAGGTCGCCGATGTCCCCCGTGTGAAACCAGCCGTCGGCGTCGAGCGCCTCGCGGGTCGCGTCGGGCTTGTTGTAGTAGCCCTGCATGATCCCCGGGCCCTTGGCGAGGATCTCGCCGTCGGAGGCGATCTTGATCTGCACCTCGGGAATGGCCCTGCCGACCGTCCCGATCTTGATGCGCTCCGGCGGATTGATGGTCAGCACGGGAGACGTCTCGGTGAGCCCGTACCCCTCCGCCACGGGGAGGCGGGCGCTGAAGAAGAACTTTGCGATCTCCGGGCTGAGCGGTGCACCCCCCGAGAAGAACAGCTTGAGGCGGCCGCCGGTGCGCGCCCGCAGCTTGGCGAACACGAGCCGGTCCGCGAGCGCATGCTTCAGGGCGAGGCCCGTGGGCACCCGCAACCCTGCCAGACGGTAGGTCGCCCAGTCTTCGCCTGCGCGCTTCGCCCAGAAGAAGATGCGTCGCTTGACCCCGCTCCCGGAGAGCGCGTTCTCGAGCACGGCGGCATACACCTTTTCGTAGAACCGCGGCACCGAGAGCACTACCGTCGGCCGGACCTCTTGGAGATTCTGACGTACCAGCTCGAACGATTCAGCGTAGTTGATGACTACCCCGGCGTTGAACATGGTGTAGTCCACCATCCGCTCGAACACGTGCGACAGCGGCAGCATCGAGAGGCACTCGTCCCCCACGCCCACGGAGATCATCCGCAAGGAGCACTGCACGTTGGACCACAGGTTGTTGTGGGAGAGCATTACGCCCTTCGGGTCGCCCGTCGTCCCTGAGGTATAGATGAGGGTAGCGAGCTGGTCGGGCTCTACGGCCAACGCTTCGACCCGGAACTGCGGGTATTTCGCGACGGCGTTGCGTCCCAGCGCCTCGAGGTCGGCGAAGGTCATGGTGCCATCGCGGCGCGCGGCCGCGTCGAACACGACGACGTGCCGCAGCGATGGTAGGTCGGCGCGGACCTCGAGCACCTTCGCGAGCTGTGTCGCCGTCGAGCAGAACACCAGCACCGCGCCCGAGTCGTGGAGGATGTACTCCACCTGTTTCGCGGGGAGCGTGGGGTAGATGGGCACGTCCGCGGCGCGGGCGCAGAGGCAGGCGTAGTCCGCGATCGCCCATTCCGGCCGATTCTCGGAGAGGATCGACACGCGGTCGCCGGGGCGGACCCCGAGCTCGCGCAGGCCGAGCGAAACGGCGCGCACGCGCTCCTCCACCTCGCGGTGTGTGAGTGCCACCCAGCGGCCTCCCACCTTGTGCCGCAGCGCGGCGGGGAGGCTGGCGAACCGCTCCACGGCGTCGAAGAACAGGCGGACCAGCGTTCCCTTCGTCACGGTGGGGTCGGCGTGTAGACGGTGATCGAGATCGCGTTGGTGCGCAGATCGCCGGTGCGCGCCTGGATCCTGGCGCCAGGCTGGCCCAGGAGATGGTCGCGCTCACCGAGTCACCGCGCGCGGTGCGCGCGATCGCGTGGGCGCGCAGCGTGTCGTCCACCGCGACCCTGTCCGCCACCGTCACTTCGAGTGCGATCACCTGATTAAAATCCGGTGCGAGCTTTCCACACCCTCCCCCTCCCCCTCCCCCCACGACGGCCGTGACGGCAAGCAGGAACGCGCCGATCGGTCGTCGGTGGCTCAGGGCGCCTCGGCCGAGATCGCCTGCGGCGGGCTGGCGCCTAGGTCGCGCAGCGCCTGCGTGGCGTGCTCGATCCACCGCTGGGCGTCGGGACCTCGGGGTGGATGTGCGAGAAACGCCTTGAGATGTCGCTCCGCGCCGTCGGGGTCGCCGCGCTTGAGCAACAGAAACGCCAACCCGTAGTGCGCGCCGGCGAGTGTGCTGTCGAGCTCCAGCGCCCTCCGGTAATGGCGGATCGCTTCGTCCACGCGTCGCGTCTTGGTGAGCGCGATCGCCATGTTCTGGAGGATGCGGGCGTCGTTGGGATGATCGCGGAGTGCGAGGCGATACGAGGTGAGGGCGGCGTCGTAGTCGCCCTGCCGCTCGAGCGCGAGCGCCTCGTTGAGGTAATCCAGGCGCTGCGGTTGGAGGTCCTCGCCTCCCGAGCCGCCGAACAGTCGGCGCCAAAAACCCATGGGCCGAAAATAGCTTGCGGCCTCGTCGTTTAGCAATGTAGCTTCTTCCAGCCTATGCCTCCCACCCGCAGACCCACGGTGCCGACCACGCCCACCACCCGCGGCGGCCGCCTGCCGCCGCACGGCGTGCTCCAGGTCGATTGGCCCTTCTTCGGCGAGCTGTGCCGGGCGCTCGCGCTCCGGATCTTCCGCGAGTACGACCCGGAACTGGTGGTCGGGATCGCCAAGGCGGGCGTGATTCCGGGCGCCGTGGTGGCGAGCATCCTGCAGCGCGACTTCGCGTCGATCGCGATCACGCGCGAGGCGAGCGGCGCCCGCCCCACTGTCATCGCCGGGCCGCCGCGGATCGTCACCGGCAAGCGAGTGCTCATCGTGGACGAGACCTGCGACACGGGCGACACCATGAAGCTCGCGCTCGCCGCGGTGCGGGACCTGAAGCCCGCGGCCGTGAAAACCGCCGTGTCGTTCCGGACCGGCGACTACAAGCCGGACTTCTACGCCCTCGAGACCGAAAACTTCATCATCCTCCCCTGGGACCGCGAGATCATCGTCGGCGGAGAGATCGTCATGCGTCCCGACTACGCGGAGAAGCTGAGGGAACTGGCGGAGTGAAGGACCGCCTCACCGACGCGCTGGCCGCGTCGCGCGCCGACTTCACCGAAATCCGCCTCGAACGCACCTGGACCTCGGCCGTCTCCTTCCGGGGGCGGCGGCTCGAAGCGGCCACCGCGAGCGAGGACCAGGGCGGTTTCGTGCGCACGCTGCATCGCGGCTGCGGCTGGGGCGTCGCGGCGTTCACCTCGCTCGACCAGCTCCCTGCGATGGTCGCGCGGGCGGGTGAGCTTTCCCGGGCCGTGCGCCTGGAGCGCCCGATCCGCCTCGCCGAGGTTCCGCCGCACCAGGCCGACGCTGTCCTCGACCTGGACGGCGACGTGCGCGGCGTCCCCCTCGCCGAGAAGAAGCGGTTGATCGAGGCCTACAACAGCGAAATGCTCGCCGTCAGCGACCGCGTCGTGGATACCGTGGCCAGCTACCACGACGCAGTGACGGAGTACTGGTACGTCAACTCGGAGGGGACCGTGCTGCACGAGCTCCGTCCCGAGGTGACGGTGTCGGGGAGCGCCGTGGCGCGGCGCGATGGGATCATCGAGAAAGGTCTCGAGTCGTTCGGCCTGCGGCGCGGCTGGCGCAGCGTGCAGGACCGCGCGGCGGGATTCCGCCGGGCCGCGGAGCGCGCCGTGGCGCTGCTGGACGCGCCGCGGGTGAAGGGCGGCACCTACCCGGTCGTGCTCGACCCCGAGCTCGCCGGCGTGTTCATCCATGAAGCATTCGGCCATCTCTCCGAGGCCGACTTCATCTACGAGAATCCCCAGGCGCGCGAGATGATGACGCTCGGCCGCCGCTTCGGGAAACCGCTCCTCAACGTGGGGGACAACGGGGCCGCGGCCGGGCTGCGGGGCACCCTGCCGTTCGACGACGAGGGCACGCCCACACAGGACACGCCGTTGATCCGCGCAGGGGTGCTCGTCGGCCGGCTGCATTCGCGTGAGACGGCGGCGGCGCTGGGGGAGCACCCCACCGGCAACGCCCGCGCCACCTCGTTCCGCTATCCCCCCATCGTCCGGATGACCAACACCTACATCGCGAACGGGCGCGGCAGCTTCGCCGACCTGATCAAGGACATCCCGCTCGGCGTCTACGCGTGCAGCGCCTTCGGCGGCCAGACGCTGCTCGAGAACTTCTCCTTCACCGCCGCCTATGGGCACATGATCCGCGACGGCCAGGTGGCGGAGCTCGTGAAGGACGTGGTGATCGCGGGCAACCTGTTCCAGACCCTGGATCGCATCGAGCGCATCGCCGGCGACTTCCGCTGGAACGAGATGGGCGGGGGTTGCGGCAAGGGCGGGCAGTTCCCTCTGCCGGTGACCGAGGGCGCGCCCCACGTGCGGATCGAGGAAGCGCTGGTCGGGGGCGACGTCCCGGACGCCGCGTGATCGAGCGGCTGCTCGAGCAGGCGCGGCGCCGCGGGGCGGGCACCGCGGACGCCCTGTGGCGCCGGTCGGAGCGGACGTCCGTCGCGTTCGAATTCGGCCGCCTAAAGGCCGCGGGGGTGACGGAAGAGGCGGGCGTCAACCTGCGGGTCGTGAGCGGCGGGCGGGTCGGCGTGGCGGGCTCGACCGCCGTCGCTGCCGCGCCTGACGAGTTGGTGAGCCGCGCGCTCGCCTCGGCCGAGCTGGGCGCGGAGCTGACGCTCGCGTTTCCGTCGCGCACCCCGCTCCCCCACGTCCCTACGTTCTTCGCTGCGGCAGCCGGCGCGTCGCTCGATGCCCTCATCGAGCTCGGGGCCGGGCTCGTCGCACAGCTCGCGCGCGATGGGTGCCAGGTCAACGTCAGCGTCGAGCGCGAGCTGGCCGAGACGCGGGTGGCGAACTCGGCCGGCGCCGACTCGAGCTACCAATCGACCGGCGTCGTGGTGAGCGCCGACCTGTGGCGCGTCGCGGGCGACGACGTGCTCGTGCTCGGCGACGCGTTCGAGGGCGCCGATCTCCCGAGCGCGGCCGACGTCGCTCGCATCGCACAGTCGGTCAATACGCGCCTCGATCTTGCCCTCAAGGTCACCGACCCGCCCGAAGGCGCGCTCCCGGTCATATTCACGCCCGCCGGACTTACCGCGGTGCTCCTGCCCCTCACCCAGGCCCTCTCGGGCAAGGCCGTGCTGCAGGGCATCTCGCCCCTCGCCGCGAAGGTCGGCGAACAGATGTTCGATCCAGCGTTCTCGCTCACGGACGACGCGCTCGCTCCCGGCAGAGCGTCGTCACGGCCCGTGGACGACGAGTGCGTGCCGTCGCGCGCCACGTGCCTCGTGCAACGTGGCGTCGTGCAGGGGTTCATCTATGATCTCGAGACCGCGGCCCGTGCCGGGACGATGAGCACGGGGCACGGGCAGCGCGCCATTTTTTCGAAGCCTGTCGTCGGATATACCAACCTCATCATAGGGGACGAGGGACGGGGGAAGGGGGACGGGTATTCCGTAGGGGCATGGCATGCCGTGCCCCTACAGTTGGGTGGCGGTTTGCTCGGCGACATCGCCGACGGTCTTCTGGTCGACGACCTCATCGGGGTAGGGCAGGGGAACGTGAGCGGCGGGGCGTTCAGCCATCCGGTGGCGCTCGCGTATCGCATCAGGCGCGGTGAGATCGTCGGTCGCGTGAAGGACGCGGCCGTCGCGGGCAACAGCTACGACCTGTTGCAGCGCATCGCCGGGTTCGGGAGCGACCGCCGCTGGTACGGCGCGCGCAACACGCCGTCGGTGCTGCTCGAGGGAGTGAGCGTCACGCGGCGTGCCGCGCCATGAGTCCTCCCGCCGTCCGCTTCGACCGCAACGAGCTCGCGGGAGCGTTCGGGGACCTGGGCACGGACCTGCCGCTCATCGTAGGCATGGTGCTCGCCGCGCATCTCGACGCGGCCAGCGTCCTCGTCGCCTACGGCGCCATGCAGCTCCTCACGGGGCTGGCATACCGCCTCCCGATGCCGGTCCAGCCACTCAAGGCGGTCGCGGCGCTCGTGATTACGCAGCACATCGCCGCCGACATCATCTACGGCGCGGGCCTCGCCATCGGCGTCGCGATGCTGCTGATCACGGCGTTCGGATTGATCGACTGGCTCGCGTGGGCGATCCCCAAGAGCGTGGTGCGCGGGATTCAGCTCGGTCTGGGACTGCAGCTGGCGTCGCTCGCCCTGCGCGAGTACGTCGGCGCCGACCACGCCCCCGGGTACGTTCTCGCCGCGGTCGCTTTTGTCATCACGGTCGCCCTCATCGGGAACCGGCGGCTCCCGGCCGCGCTGCCGGTCGTGGCGCTCGGGCTGATTTACGCTTTCGCGCTCAAGCTGCCGGTCTCAGAGGTGATCCGGAGCGCCGGCTTCCAGCTGCCGCGGCTCCACGTGCCCACGCTCGCGGACGTCGTCACCGGGTTCATCGTGCTGGCGCTTCCGCAATTGCCCCTCTCTCTGGGCAACTCGATCCTCGCCACGCATCAAATCGCCCGGGACCTGTTTCCCGACGTCCGCCTCTCGGTCCGCAAGGTCGGCTTGACCTACGGCGCGATGAATCTGGCGAGCTCGTTCCTTAGTGGAGTGCCGGTGTGCCACGGCTCGGGTGGGTTCGCGGGCCACTACGCGTTCGGCGGGCGCACCGGGGGATCCGTGGTGATCTATGGCGCGATGTTCATCGCGCTGGGGTTGTTCTTCAGCGGCGGGTTCGCGCGCCTAGTCACGGTGTTCCCGCTCCCGATGCTCGGCGTCCTGCTGCTGTTCGAGGGGATCGCCCTGGTCGTGCTGGTGCGCGACCTCGCCGGCGAGCGGTCGGACTTCTTCATCGCCGCGCTGGTCGCCGTGTGCGCCGCTTTCCTGCCGTACGGCTACGTGGTGGGTCTCGTGATCGGGGCTACGCTGGCGCACCTTGCGCGGCGCGGTTACGTCCCTCCTCCCAGCGCCTCGACGTAGCTCCTTCCCTGGGTCATCTGGTCGTAGACCACGTTGAGGGTGTCCGGTGCTCCCGAGAGGAAGCGGCAGCGGGGGTCGTGCCGGCTGCGGCACTCCACTTCCATCACGGCGACCGTCTCTCCCGAGAGACGGCCGAGGAAGTCGGCGAACATCCCGGACGAGAAGAAGCACATCGGCGTCTCCGCCGTACCGGGCTCCGCTTCCGCCCAATCGCTCGAGTCGATCGCCAGCGCGGCCGCGCCCAGGGGACCCACCCTCACCGAGCCCCACCCGATCGCCTGGAAGAAGGCCGAGAGGACGTCGTTTAGCCGGGCAGCTTCCAGGTCCTGTGGTTCGGCCACGCCCGTCTCCCCGGGGAGCCAGGTGCGGAACGCCTGGTAGACGCCTGCGCCGGCTGCGAAGCCTGCTTCCTGGAGGATGTTGACGGCGTGGTCGGCGGCGTCGCGGAGTAGGCTCTCGTGCAGCTGTCGCAGCGCGCCGCGACCGATCGTCAGGCCGTCGGTCGCGGCGCCGAAGTGGGCGGTCATATCGGACGCCAACTTAGGGTTTTCGGTGCGCGCGGCGCAAGAGTTCTGCCTCATCGATCACCGGGACGCCGAGCGACTTCGCGCGCTCCAGCTTCGAGCCCGCGTCGGCGCCCACTACCACGGCCGTGGTTTTCTTGGAGACGCTGTCGACAACGTGGCCCCCCGCCGCTTCGATCAGCTCCTTGGCCTTCGCGCGCGACAGCGACGGCAGCGTCCCCGTGATCACGTACGTCTTCCCGGCGAGTGGGCCCCTGCCTTCGGTCGCCGCCGGCTCCTTGAAGTTCAGGCCGAGCTTGTCGAGCCGTTCGAGCAGCTTGCGGTTCTTGGCCTCGTCGAAGAACCCGAAGACGGCCTGCGCGATCGCTTCGCCGATGCCGGGAATTCGGTTGATGGTTTCGGCGGTGGCGTTCCGGAGCGCCTTCATCGTGCCGAAGTGGCGGGCGAGGAGCTTGGCGCCCTGGGCGCCCACGTGGCGGATGCCCAGCGCGTACAGCAGCGTCGAGAGCGGCTGCCGTTTCGAGGCCTGGATCGCCTCCACGAGCTGGTGCGCGGACTTCTCCGCGAACCCCTCGAGCGCGAGCAAGTGCATCGGCGTCAGCTCATACAGGTCCGCGACGTCCTTGACGAGCTTGGCGTCGAGCAGCGCCCGCACACGCTCGTAACCCAGGCCGCGGATATCCATCGCGGCGGCGAAGTGGACGATGCTCTCGAGGATCCGCCCGGGGCAGGAGACGTTGGAGCAGTACGCCATCACCTCGTCCGCGGGGTACTCGACCTTCGACTTGCACACCGGGCAGCGGTCGGGCGGTTTGTACGGCCTGCTGCGGCGCGCGCCCTTCTTGATGACGGGCCCCAGGACTTGCGGGATTACCTCGCCCGCCCGGGTCACCTCCACCCAATCGCCTTCGCGAATGTCCTTGGCTTCGATCAGGTCGAAGTTGTGCAGCGTGGCAGTCGACACGGTGACGCCGCCGATCTCGACCGGCTCGAGCACTGCGTAGGGATTCAGCGCGCCGGTGCGCCCCACGTTGATGCGGATTTCCTTGAGCTTCGTGACCCGGACTTCGGGAGCGAACTTGCGGGCGATCGCCCACCGTGGCTCACGGTCCCCGACGGTACCGAGCTCTGCGTGGAGCCGGAGGGGATTCACCTTGACCACAATGCCGTCGGCGCCGTAGTCGAGTGTCGGGAGCAGGGCCTCGAGCTTGGTGATCTCCGCGTGGGCCGCCGTGAGGTCGGGCACCAGCCGGTGGTGCGGCTCCACGGGGAAGCCCCAGGCGGTCAGCCGCTCGAGCAGCTCGTGCTGGGTGTCGACCGGGAGCTTGTAGCCGGGCGCTTCGACGTGGAAGCAGAAGATGCGCAGGCCGCGGCTGCGCGTGATCTTGGGGTCGAGCTGGCGCAACGATCCGGCAGCCGCGTTGCGTGGATTCGCGAACGCGGGCTCGCCTTGCCGCTCCCGTTCGTGGTTCACCTTCTCGAAGCGCGACTTGGAGAAGTAGACTTCGCCGCGCACCTCCATCCGCTTGGGCCAGCCCTTCCCCTGGAGCCGCAGCGGAATGTCCACGACCGTGCGCAGGTTGGCGGTCACGTCCTCCCCTACCACGCCGTTCCCGCGCGTCGCCCCGGTGACGAACACGGCGTCGTCGTACGTGAGGCTCACCGCGGCGCCGTCGATCTTCACCTCGAGCGTGTAGCCCGACGTCCTGACCTCGGCGAGGAGCCGCGCGTTGCGATCCTTCCACTCGGCGAGCTCCGCTTCGTTGAACGCGTTGGCAAGCGAGAGCATGGGGACGAGGTGCCGGTGCTTGCGAAACGCGCTCGCCGGCGCGGCGCCGATGCGGTGGGTGGGGCTGTCGGGAGCGCTGAGCTCGGGATGCGCCGCTTCCAGGTCCTGGAGCTCGCGAAACAGGCGGTCGTACTCGGCGTCCGACATTTCGGGCCGGTCGAGCACGTAGTAGGCGTAGTTCGCCCGCTCGAGGAGCCGCCGCAGCTCGGCGGCGCGCGCCGCCGCCCCCTTCACCGGCCCTTGGCTTCTTCCTGGATGACCGCCATGGCGACGCCCACGAGCCGGTCGAGCTCGTCGGAGCTGGCGCGCGGCAGCAGCCCTTCCGCCCACGCCCCCTCGCGGGAGCCGAATGCGTCGAGCAAGCGGCGCAGGAAGGCGAGCAGGGCCACGCGCTCGAGCTCCATGCGCCGCAGCGACTCGCCGGTCTCCTGGTGGCGCTGCGCCAGTCGCTCATAGCGGTGGGCGTTGCGGAGCGCCTGCGCCGTGAGCGCCGCGACGACCTGCACGAAGCGCACGTCCTCGTCCGAGAACGTGGGGCCGTCGCGGAAGGTGCGGAGGAAGATCGCGCCGATCGCCACGCTGCGCCACGTGATCGGCACGACGGTGATCGACTTGACGTTGCGGTTGATGAGCTCGCCCTTGACGTGCCGCAGGCTGGGGTCGTTGGCCGCGTCCGGAATGAAGACGGTTTCGCCCCCCTGCATCGCGCGCTTCAGCTCGGGATAGCGCTCCAGGTCGACGACGTAATTCCGAATCGTGGGATCTTCGTACGAGGCGACCAGCCGCACCGAGCGGCCGCCTCGCTCGCCCAGGAAGATGGAGCAGCGGTCGAGCCCGAACGCTTCGCCCAGCTTGCGGGCGATCGCCTGCAGGATGTCGATGAAGTGCAGCGAAGTCGTGACCTCCTTCAGGATCTCGACGACGGCGAGGAGGTGCTTGCGCTCACGCTCGAGCTCGCCCACGCGGGCGGCGAGCCGCTCGGCTTCCGCACGGGTGAGCGCCGAGGAGATCGTCATGGCGTAGTTTGCGCTCGCATCGGACGACCCGTCAAGCCGTTGCCGCGTTCCCCGAGGCGGAGTAGCTTCGGACGCGATGCGTTACGGCACGCTCGTGCTGCTCGGTTGCGCCGGCGCGCTCGCCGCGCAGGTGAGTCCCGCTCAGGCCGTCGTCCCACTCGCCGTCCCGGCAGCGCCGCTCGGGCGCTGGACGGCGGTCCCCGAGCTCCCCGGCATGGGCCGTCCCGTCGACACCGCCGCCGTCGCCGCGCGGCGGCGCGCGCTGGCGCGGCGCATCGGCCGCGGGCTCGTGCTCATCCCCGCCGCGCACGAGCGCTCGCTGGAACGCGACCATGCCCAGGACAACGACTTCCGGCAGTCGGACACCTTCTTCTATTTCACGGAGCTCGAGGCGAGAGACGCGTGGCTGCTGCTCGCGGTCGCGCCGGACTCGGCCCCCGCCACCCTGTTCCTGCCGAGACGTGACACCGTCGAGGAGCGGTGGACCGGGATCCAGCTCGGGCCTGATGCCGTCGCGCGGCTGTCCGGTGTCCCCCGCGTCGTCCCCGTCGATTCGCTGGCCGCGTACCTCGGCGTGGCCAGGAGCCGCGTCGCGGGGGACGTGTACGTGCCGCTCGCGGACGCGCCAGCAGACGCGCGGCGCGCCGTGGAGCTCGCGCTCCCCGGACAGGCGATCCACGACGCCGGCCCGCTCGTCGACTCGCTGCGGTTGATCAAGGACGCAGACGAGCTGCGTCGCATGCGTACCGCCATCGGCATCACCGTCTTGGGGCACATCGCCGCGATCCAGGCGGTCCGCCCGGGGATGTGGGAGTATCAGCTCGAAGCGGTGGTCGAAGGGACCTTCCGGGCGCAAGGCGCGGATCGGGTCGGCTATCCCTCGTTCGTGGGCAGCGGCCCCAACGCCGCGATCCTGCACTACGACGCCAACCGGCGTCAGGTCAAGGACGGCGAGCTCGTGGTGATCGACGCGGGCGCGGAGTGGGGCCAGTACACGGCCGACGTCACCCGCACCTTCCCGGTGAGCGGCCGGTTCACGCCGCGGCAGAAGGCGATCTACGACCTCGTGCTCGCGACGCAGCGCGCCACGTTCGACTCGGTGCGCCCGGGCGTGCTGGTGAGCGACCTGGACCGGATCGCCCGCGCGTACATGCGCGCCCATTCGGGGAAGCTGTGCGGCCGGCAGATGTGCGACCAAACCATGATCCACGCGGTGAGCCACTGGCTGGGCATGAACGTGCACGACCCGGGGGACTACCGTACGCCGCTCGCGCCGGGGACGGTGCTCACGCTGGAGCCGGGGATCTATCTGCCAGCGGAGAGCCTCGGGGTGCGCATCGAGGACGACGTGCTGGTCACGCCGGGGGGCGGGGAATGGCTGTCCGGGAGGGCGCCGCGCACGACCGAGGCGATCGAGCGGCTGGCGGCGGGAGAGCCCCGCCCGCCCTAGGTTTCGTCTTTCTCGTTCTTGATGTCGTCGAGCAGCGTCGCCGCTCGGGTCTTGTACTCGTGATCGAGGACGTCCGCGATGGGGAGGTCGTGAAGCGCCCGCAGCTGCTCCCGCGCCAGCGAGTATTTGCCGACGTCCACGTAGATCTCGGCGAGCTCGAGGCGATGGAATATGTGCCGGGGGTTGAGCGCGACCGCGTGCTGGAGGTAGCGTTGCGCGTCGTTCCAGTTCGCGATGTCCATGAAGCCTGCCCCGAAGAGCGTCTTGGCGAAGAACCGCTGCAGGCCCGACAGTCGCTTCACCTCGGCGTGCCAGGCGCCGAGCACGTGGTAGGCCAGGTCGTCCGTGGAATCGAGCGCGATCGCGCGCTGGGCTTCGTCGTAGATCATCTTCGCGAAGCGGACCCGCTCTTTGCCGCCGCGGGTGCGCGACAGTCGCCCGAGGGACTGGGCGATCATCGAGTGCCCCTGCGCGCCGTTGGGGTTCGCGCGCACCGCCGCTTCCGCGAGGGCCCGCGCCTGCACGTACAGGCTGTCGCGCCGCCGCTTGAGCGCGCTCGCGTCGCCTTCGAGCTGCTTCGCGACGTCCACGGTGGCGCGCGACGCCTTCCACAGGGCCCCGTAGTTGGCGGAGTCGAGGGCCAGGGCGGCGCGGTAGTGGACCAGCGCTTTGTCGGGTTGGAGGGCCACGTGGAAGCTGTCGCCCCGCGCAATCTCGGAAGCGACGGACTGGGTCTGCGCCGCCACCAGGCGCACCGCGAGGAAGGGGATCAGCAGAGCCGTCATGCCGCGCATTTCTAAACTCCACCTGGGAGCGGGCTCGTAATGTTGGTCGTGCCCATGATCGAGCGCAAGCGGGACGGCGGCTCCCTCACGCCGGAGGAGTGGTCGGCGCTCATCGCCGCCTACACCGAGGGCGGAGTCCCCGACTATCAGATGGCGGCGCTCCTGATGGCGGTGGTGTTCCGCGGCCTCGAGCGCCAGGAGCTCGCCGCCCTCACCGATGCCATGCTCGCCTCCGGCCAGCGACTGAGCTTCGACGACTGGGCGACGCCGCGCGTCGACAAGCATTCGACGGGCGGTGTGGGCGACAAGGTTTCGCTCGTGCTCGCGCCGCTCGTCGCCGCGTGCGGCGTCGCGGTGCCGATGATGTCGGGCCGGGGCCTGGGCCACACGGGTGGTACCCTCGACAAGCTCGAAGCGATACCCGGGTTCCGCACCGTGCTCTCCCTCGCGGAGACGAAGCAGCAGGTGCAGCGGCTCGGGTGCGCGATGATCGGCCAGACCCCGGAGATCGCGCCGGCCGACCGGCGGCTCTACGCCCTGCGCGACGTGACGGGCACCGTGGAAGCGATTCCCCTCATCGCGGCGAGCATCATGTCGAAGAAACTCGCTGAGGGGCTGACCGCGCTGGTGCTCGACGTGAAGCACGGCAGCGGTGCCTTTCTGCCCGACCTGAAGGACGGCCTCGAGCTCGCGCGCACCATGATCGCCCTCGGTGAGGACCGGGGGTGCCCGACGGTAGCGCTGCTCACCGCGATGGACCGGCCTCTGGGGCGCGCCTGCGGCAACGCGCTCGAGACCGAGGAAGCGATTCTTGCTCTGCGGGGCGAGGGACCGCCCGACCTCATGGAGGTGACCTACGCGCTGGGCGTGGAGATGCTCCTCGCGGCCGGAGTCGAGCGCACCACCTCCAAGGCGCGCAAGAAGCTCGAGGGCGCGCTCGGCTCCGGGCTCGCCGCCGAAAAGTTCGAGCAGCTGATCGAAGCCCAGGGGGGGAATCCGCGGGTCGTGGAGGACCCTGCCGTGCTCCCCCAGGCCCAGGCAGTGGAGGTCTATGCCGCCGCCGCCACGGGCGTCATCGCACGGATCGAGCCGCGGACGATCGGGAGGGCGGTCGTCGCGATGGGGGGTGGCCGCCTCAAGGTGGAGGATGCTGTGGATCCGACGGTCGGATTCGTCATCTCGGCGAAGCCCGGCGACAAGGTGCTGGCGGGAGAGCCGATCGCCTCGGTCTACGCGCGGGATGCGAGCGGTGTCGAGCTGGCGTACGAGGCGCTCGGGCGCGCGATCGTGATCGTGGACCGCCTCGCCGAACCGCCGCTGCCCCTCGTCTCCCACCGCGTGACCAAGAGCGGCGTCGAGGACCTCACTCGCCCGCGACCCGGTCCAAAACCTCGCGCAGCTCCTCGAGGTTGAACGGCTTCTTGAGCAGCGGCCGCTCCGCCTGCTGGAGCAGGTCGCGCGTCTTGACCGACATCGAGTCGCCGGTGGTGAAGATCACGTGGCGCTCGCGGCCGCGTCCCTCCTGGCGCAGGGTATCGAACAGGTCGAATCCGGTGTTCGCCTCGTCCAGGTGCACGTCGAGGAGCAGCGCGTCAAACCGCGCGTCCGCGGCCTTCAGCTGGAGGATCGCTTCCGCGAAGCTCGGCGCGCTCGCCACGCGGTGGCCCAGCCGTTCCGCCATGCGGATCAGCCCGCGGCGCACGCTTTCCTCGTCGTCCACCACCAGCACCGACAGCGGCCGCTCGGCGCGCTTGAACCCGCCGGCCGTGGCGGGCGCGGCCTGCGCCGGATCGATGGGCAGCTCGATGCCGAGGCGCACGCCGCCCCCTTCGAGGTTGTGGATATACATGCGGCCGCCGCTCGCCTTGACCAACCCGTAGCTGATGGCCAAGCCGAGGCCCGTCCCGGCGTCGCCTTTGGTCGTAAAGAACGGCTCGAACACGCGGTCCAGGATCTCCGGCGGGATTCCCGGGCCCGTGTCCTCGACCAGCAGGACCACGTGGTCCTCCATGCGGCGGGCCGTGATGAACACTTTGCCCGGGCGCCCCTGCGCGGCGATCGCTTGCTCCGCGTTCACCACGGCATTGAGGAGCACCTGTTGGAGCTCCTGGGGGTCACCGATGACCGCCGGCGTGCTGTCGTCGATCACGACGACCGCCTGCACGCGAGCCTTGCGCAGCGCGCTCTTGTGCAATGCGATCACCCGGTCGGCCACGTCCTTCAGGTCCACGGGCTGGCGCACGCGCGGCCGCTGCCGCGCGAAGTCGAGCAGCGTCTGGACCACGCGCCCCGCGCGCATCGCCTCCAAGTGGATGACGTCGGCACTCTCGCGCTGATCGGCCGTGGCCGCGTCGACCTTGAGCACCTCGGCGAAGGCGGCGATCGCGGCGAGCGGGTTGTTCAACTCGTGCGCCACGCCCGAGACGAGCGCCCCCAGCTGGGACAGGCGGTCCGACTGCAGCAGCTTGCGCTGCAGCAGCACCTCGCGCGACACGTCGACGGCCAGGAGCAGCAGCTTGGCGTCGCTGTCGCGGCCTTCCAGGTTCTCGATCACTGCCTCCACTTCGCGGGGCGATTCCCCGCCCACTTCGATTGTCAAGCGCGCGCGTTGTGCCTTGGTGATGGCGTCGCGCAGCACGCCGGCGAGCGCCGCGCGCTGGGTCGGGGGCGCCCAGTCGGCCAGCGAGCGCCCGCGCAGGGCCCGGGTGTCCGCCACGCCCAACAGCTCGCCACCCGCCGGATTCGCGTCGAGGATCTGAGCGTCCGCGGTCACGATGAGGGCGGGGATCGGCACGGCGCTGAACAGCTGGGCATACAGCCGGCGCTCCACTTCGGTAGCGGCGAGCAGCTGGCCTGTGCGCGAGTCCACGGACGGCTCGTCGCGCAGATGCCGCAGCAGCAGCACCAAGTGGTTCCGCGGACCCCGCGTCACCCGGGTCTCGAGGACGCGACTCGCGAGCTCGGGAACGGGCGCCGAGGTGAGGTATGTACGGGGCTCGCCGTCGAGCAGCACTTCGTGCAGCGTGCGCTCGACGTTCGACCCCCGGGCACCGGGGAAGGCGGTCCAGAAGTTGCGCCCCAGCACCTGGTCGGCGCGCAGTCCGGTGATCCGGGTGGCGGGCGCGCTCCATTCGACGATCGTCCAATCGGGTGCGATCGCCGCCACTCCCACGTCGAGGCTGTCGATTACCGCCCGCGGCTCCATGCGCCTCGCTTCGCTCAGGGGCACATAAACGGCCCCGTTGGCCGGTTCGCGGGCGCAACGGGGCCTAACGTGCTTCGGAGAACGAATTGCCGACGGATTCTTACTACCTACTGTTATAACTGGCGATTCCAGCGTCAAGAGGGGGATGGCAGGGGGAGCGCGTGAGCCGGATCACCCGCGGTCAGGCAAGGGGAGGGTTGGCGGTCCCGGGACCCCAATCTGAGGCTGATTCGGCGTTGGCGCCCCTGACCTCGCGCTCTGCCTGCTCCAGCTCCGCGTAGTCGATCCTAGCGCCTGCCCGTCTCCCAGCCGTGGGCTCAACGGCGTCACCCCAGCCGCCGAGCAAGAGCCAGGCGAGCGCGCCGATGAGAGCCGCGAAGATGAGGAGGAGGGTCATACGTCCAGATTGCGCACGAACTTCGCGTTCTCCTCGATGAATTTCCGGCGCGGCTCCACCTCATCGCCCATCAGCGTCTCGAACAGATCGGACGCCTCCACGGCGTCCTCCATCGTCACCTTGAGCAGGGTGCGTTTGCTCGGATCCATGGTGGTGTCGCGCAGCTGGTCCGGGTTCATCTCGCCCAGGCCCTTGTAGCGCTGGATCAGGATGTTGCCGTGCACTTCGCCGCCGTTGGAGAGCCGCTTCACGTAGCTGTCGCGCTCCTTCTCGTCATAGGCGTAGAACTCCTCCTTGCCCTTGGAGACGCGATACAGTGGCGGCTGGGCGATGTAGATGTAGCCCGCGTCGATGAGCTGCTTCATCTCCTTGTAGAAGAAGGTGAGCAGGAGCGTGCGGATGTGCGCGCCGTCCACGTCCGCGTCGGTCATGATGATGATCTTGTGGTAGCGCGCGTCCGCGAGCGTGAAGTCCTCGCCGATGCCCGTGCCGATCGCCGTGATGATCGTGCGGATCTCCTCGTTCGAGAGGATCCGGTCGATGCGGGCCTTCTGCACGTTGAGGATCTTGCCGCGCAGCGGCAGGATGGCCTGGAAGCTCCGATCCCGCCCCTGCTTTGCCGAGCCCCCGGCCGAATCTCCCTCGACGAGGTACACCTCGCACAGCTGCGGATCCGTGAGCGAGCAGTCGGCGAGCTTCCCCGGAAGCAGATAGCCGTCGAGCGCGTTCTTGCGGCGGACCAGCTCCCGCGCCTTGCGGGCCGCTTCGCGCGCCCGCGCGGCGCTGATCGCTTTGGCGATGATCGCCCGGGCCACGCTCGGGTTCTTGTCGAGGTACTCCCCCAGCGCGTCGTTCACGACCGTCTTCACGATCCCCTCGACTTCCGAGTTGCCGAGCTTGGTCTTGGTCTGCCCCTCGAACTGCGGGTCCTTCACCTTCACGTGGAGGACGCAGGTCAGACCCTCGCGGATGTCGTCCCCCGTGAGGGTGAACTCCTCCTTCTTGAGGAGGCCGTCCTTCTTGGCCCACTCGTTGATGGTGCGCGTCAGCGCGGCCTTGAAGCCGGTGAGGTGGGTGCCACCCTCGTGGGTATTGATGTTGTTGACGAACGAGAACGTGTTCTCGTTGTAGCCCTCGTCGTATTGGATCGCCCCCTCCACCTCGACACCCTCGCGCGATGCCTCGAACACGATCGGTTTCGGATGGAGCGGCTTGCGGTTGCCGAGCAGCCACTTCACGAACTCGGCGAGCCCACCCTTGTAGAAGAAGGTCTCCGCTCTTTGCTGTCCCTTGCGCTCGTCCTTCAGCGTGATCGTCAGGCCCTTGTTGAGGAAGGCGAGCTCCCGCAGGCGATTGGCGATGGTGGCGTAGTCGAAGCGCGTTTCGCTGAAGATCGTATGGTCGGGCTTGAACGACACCATGGTGCCCGTGCCCTTCGTCTTGCCGATGATCTCGAGCTTCTTCGTCGTCTCGCCCCGCTCGAAGGCCATGTGGTGCCGTTTGCCGTCGCGGTCCACCCATACCTCGAGCTTCTCGGAGAGGGCGTTCACCACCGATACACCGACGCCGTGCAGCCCGCCGGACACCTTGTATGTCGCCTTGTCGAACTTTCCCCCGGCATGGAGCATCGAGAGCGCGACCTCGACGCCGGGCTTCTTTTCCGACTTGTGAATGTCGACCGGAATGCCGCGCCCGTTGTCCGCCACGGTGATCGAGTTATCGAGGTGAACGGTGACATCGATGCGCGTGCAGAAGCCCGCGAGCGCCTCGTCGACCGAGTTGTCGACCACCTCGTAGACCAGATGATGCAGCCCGCGGCCGGACACCGCACCGATGTACATCGCCGGGCGGCGTCGTACCGCTTCCAGGCCCTTGAGGACCTGGATGGCATCGGCTTGGTAGTCGCCGTTACCCTTCGGCTTGGCTGCGACCGCCTTCGCTTTCGCCATGGTCTCCTAGCGCGTGAGAAGCCAACGGATCGTACGGATGCGGCCCGCTCCGCGGCCGGCGTTGACCCGGGCCATGATCTCGGGCGTCATGAGCTGCAGCTCGTTCATCCAGGCGCTCGTCGCCACGCGGACGAACAGGGTGCCGTCGGGGGCTACGCTTTCGGGCTGGGTGACCGCCGCGATCTGCGGCCCCACCAGCCGCGGCCATTGGGGGACCACCTGCGCCTGCTTGAGGCGTGGCGCGAGTCCGGAGCGGGCGAGGTAACCCTCCAGCACTTCGCCGACGGCCGTCGGCTTGTTGCGTCGGCGTTCGGTCACAGCGGACCCCCTACGAAAAGCGCCACGGGACGTCCCGTGGCGCGCCGCGGCGAGGCCGCGAGAGCCCTCCAGACAACCCCCCCAAAATACACAGAAGTCATTGTCAGGTCAAGACTTACTAAGTCGTTGCGGCTACGGGGTGACCGTGACTATGGTGTCCAACTCGCCCCTGAATCCCGCGACGTCCCGGGCGCTCAACTTCACCGGGAGGCGGTCGCCCGGCGGGTATCCCCGCGCTACCAGGAAGACAAACGGCGCGTCGAAGGCCGTCTCCAGCAGCCCGTTTAGGGCCAGCGGAGGACCAGCGCCGACCGCGAGCCACACCGAGTCGATACCGTCGGGGTCTTCGGCGTGCATCGTTCCTCGGAGCGTGTCGGGGGAGTGGACCGTCTTCTTCGACAGGACGATCGCGAGTTGCGGCGGTGCAGGGCGGGGTCGCTCGCTGAGGCAGCCGGCGAGCAGCAGCGCGCCCCCCGTCACGAGGAGCGGTAGTGCGGCCGCCTTCACCGCCCCTCGAACGTGGGCGTGCGCTTCGCAAGGAACGCCGTCAGGCCCTCCTTCATGTCCCGCGTGGCGGCGAGCAGACCGAAGTGGTTGGCTTCGAGCAGCAGGCCCTCGTCGAGCGACATGTCGAGCCCCCGCTCGACTGCCTCCAACGCCAGCCGCACGGCGAGCGGCCCCATGGACAGGATACCCCTGAGCAGCGCCTCCGTCTCGGCGAGGAGGCTGGCCGCGGGGACCACCTTGTTCACGAGACCGATGCGATAGGCCTCCTGCGCGTCGATCGTCGCTCCCGTGAGGATCAGCTGGAGCGCGATGCCTTTCCCCACGAGCCGCGGGAGACGCTGCGTGCCGCCGTAGCCCGGCGCGATCCCGAGCTTCACCTCGGGCTGCCCAAACTTCGCGTTCTCGCTCGCGACGCGCAGGTGACACGCCATGGCGAGCTCGCATCCGCCGCCCAGGGCGAAGCCGTTCACCGCGGCGAGGACCGGCTTGCCGCAGGTCTCGAGGCGCCGCAGCACCGACTGACCTCGCAAGGCCCGGGCCTTCCCATCGAAGGGCCCCTGTTGAGAGAGCTCCGCAATGTCAGCTCCGGCCACGAACGCCTTCTGGCCGGCGCCCGTGATGATGGCGCCCTTGATGTCGCTCTCAACGGCGATGCGCTCCGCAGCAGCGGCCAGCTCGTCTATGACCCGATCGTTCAGCGCGTTCAGCTTGTCGGGGCGGTTGATCGTGACGAACGCGATCCCGTCGCGGACGTCGAACAGGAGGGTGTCGTAGGGCATGTAGCAATCCTAAGTAGAGAATGCGAAATGCGGAATGCGGAACTGCAGGGGAGGCTTCTCGAACCGTTCGACCCTCCACTGACATTCCGCATTCCACATTCCGAATTCCGCATTACCTTCGCACACATGACCGCCGTCCTTGCCATCGATCAGGGAACCACCGGCTCGACGGCGCTCGTCGTGGCAGCCGACGGCCGGGTGCTGGGGCGCGGCTACCGCGAGATCCCGCAATACTTCCCTGCGCCGGGGCAGGTCGAGCACGATGCGGAGGAGATCCTCGCAGCGACCGTCACCGCCGCGCGGGAGGCGCTGGCGCAGGCGAAGGTCGTGCCGGCCGCCCTCGGCATCACGAATCAGCGCGAGACCGTTTGCGCCTGGGAGCGCGACACCGGACGGGCGGTGCATCGGGCGCTCGTCTGGCAGGACCGCCGCACGGCGCCGCGCTGCCAGGAGCTGGCCCGGGACCGTCAGGCGAAGCTGGTCCGCGAGCGCACCGGGCTGGTGCTCGATCCCTACTTCTCGGCGACGAAGATCGAGTGGCTGCTCCAGCACGTCCCGGGGCTCGCGGCCCGCGTGCGCGCGGGTGAAGTGGTGTTCGGGACGATGGACACCTGGCTGTTGTTCCGGCTGACGGGCGGCAAGGCGTACCTGACCGATCACACCAACGCCTCGCGTACCATGCTCTACAACATCGAAGCACGCACGTGGGACGAAGACCTGTTGCGGCTCTTCGGGGTGCCGCGGGCCGCGCTACCGGACGTCCGCGCGTCGAGCGGCATGTTCGGGACGTGCGAGGCGCGGCACCTGGGCGCCGAGTTGCCGATCTGCGGCGTCGCAGGCGACCAGCAGGCGGCCCTATTCGGCCAGGGATGCACGGAGCCAGGGCAGGCGAAGAACACGTATGGCACTGGCGCCTTCCTGCTCCTCAACACCGGCGACCGCCGGGCCGTGTCGCAGCACGGGTTGCTCACGACGATCGCGTGCGGGCCGCGGGGCGAGCCGGTGTACGCGCTCGAGGGCAGCGTCTTCATCGCTGGGGCCGCGATCCAGTGGCTGCGCGACGGGCTCAAGCTGATCACCCAGGCGTCCGAATCCGAGCACCTGGCGCGCGAGGTTCCCGACACGGGCGGCGTGTACTTCGTGCCCGCCTTCGTAGGGCTCGGCGCGCCGCACTGGGAGCCGAACGCCCGCGGTACGATCGTGGGACTCACGCGCGGCACGACGCGCGCGCATCTCGTCCGGGCGGCGCTCGAAGCGATGGCGTTCGGCACCAAGGAGGTGCTCGACGCGATGACCGGCGACGCCGACCTGCGGCTCGCAGCGCTCCAGGTGGATGGGGGCGCCGCGGCGAACGACTGGCTGATGCAGTTCCAGGCGGACCTGCTCGGCGTGCCGGTGGCGCGGCCCGACGTGGTCGAGACGACCGCGCTTGGCGCCGCGGCGCTGGCCGGTCTCGCCGCCGGTGTGTGGCAGGGGCCGAACCAATTCTTGAGCGGCCGTACGTTCCGCCGCTTTGTCCCCGGCGAGCGAGCTGCGGCTGTGCGCGCCGGCGCAGTGGAGTGGCGTCGCGCCGTGGACGCCGCGCTCCACTGGGCGGGGGCGGGGGGGGCGGGACGACGGTGAAGCCATTGATCGCCGTCGTCGGCGGGAGCTCGTGCAGCACCGAAGAAGCGGAATGGGCCGTGGCCGTGGGGCGGCTGCTCGCGGAGCGGGGAGCGGTGCTAGTATGCGGGGGCTACGGTGGGGTGATGGAGGCGTCCGCTCGCGGCGCGAAGCAAGCCGGCGGTGTGACGATCGGCATCCTGGCGGGCAGCGACCCGAGGGACGCGAATCCGCACATCGACATCGCGCTCGCCACGGGAATGGGTGAGATGCGCAACGCGCTCCTGGTGCGCGCGGCGGGCGCCGTCATCGCGATCGGCGGGGGGTGGGGCACGCTATCGGAGATCGCGCTGGCGCTGCGCATCGGCACCCCGGTGGTGGGGCTGCACGACGCGTTCGTGTCAGCGGTGGACATTCCCCGGGTCACGACGCCCGCCCAGGCGGTCGCCTGGGCGATGGAGCAGGTGGCGGGACAGACGGTATAATTAGGACCATGAAAATGAACGCTGGAGCGAAGTTCGCGGTCGGCGCCGTGCTGATCGTCGGATCGGTCGGTTATCTCATGGCCTCGGGCATCAAGCAGACGGGGCAGTACTTCCTCACGCCGAGCGAGCTGTCGCGCAAGGTCGCCGTGGACCCGTCGTTCTACAACGTCGGCATGAAGGTCGGCGCCCACGTGGTCCGTGGGACCGTGGCGAAGGACGTCGCGACGCAGACGCTGAGCTTCCGGATCTCCGACGGGAGCGCCACCTACCCCGTCACCTTCCACGGTCTTCCTCCCGACACCTTCAACGACTCGGTGGAGGTCGTCGTGGAGGGACGGCTGAAGCAGGACGGCGTGATCTACGCGACCAACGTCCTCGCCAAGTGTGGCTCCCGCTATGAAGCGGTGCCCAAGGCCTAGATGACGCTGCTCGGCAATCTGGCGTTGTGGGTCGCCCTGCTGCTCGGCGTGTGGGGGGCGATCACGGGGTTCGTTGGTGGCCTGTATGCCCGGCCCGACCTCGAGCGCAGCGCGCGCAACGCGGTGTTCGCGATGTGCGGCGCGCTCGTCCTCGCGGTGTTCACCCTCGAGTGGGCGCTGTTCCATCACGATTTCAACGTCGAGTACGTCGCGGCGTACACCAGCCGCAACCTCCCGATCTTCTATACCTGGTCGGCGCTGTACGCTGGTCAAAAGGGAAGCCTGCTTTTTTGGGCGACCGTGCTCTCGCTCTTCGGATCGCTGGCGCAGCTCTTCACCGCGCGGCGGCACCGCGTGTACCTCCCCTTCGTCGCCGGCGTCGTGTGCACGGTGGCGGCGTTCTTCGTCACCGTGATGCTCTTCGCGGCGAACCCGTTCGGACGGCTGCCGTACACTCCGGCCGACGGCAGCGGGCTCAACCCGCAGCTCCAGAACCCCGGCATGGTGTTCCACCCGCCGATGCTGTACCTGGGCTACATCTCGATGACCATCCCGTTCGCGTTCGCGATTGCGGCGCTGGCTTCGAAGCAGCTCGACTCCGACTGGCTGATCGCGATCCGGAAGTGGACGCTCGTCTCCTGGTTGTTCCTCTCGATCGGCCTCGTCCTCGGCATGTGGTGGGCGTATGTCGAGCTCGGGTGGGGCGGCTACTGGGCGTGGGACCCGGTCGAGAACGCGGCGCTGCTGCCGTGGCTGACCATGACCGCGTTCTTACACTCGGTCATGATCCAGGAGAAGCGGGGGATGCTGAAGAAGTGGAACCTCGCGCTGGTGATCGGCTCGTGGCTGCTGTCGATCATGGGGACCTTCATCACGCGCTCGGGGGTGATCTCGAGCGTGCACTCCTTCACCGAATCGCCGGTCGGCTATTACTTCGCTTTCTTCCTGCTGTTCGCCGCGGTCACGAGCTTCACGCTGTACACGCGGCGGCTGCCGCTCCTCACGGCCGAGGCGCGGCTCGAGTCGATGGTGAGCCGAGAGGCGGGATTCCTCTTTAACAACTTGCTCCTCGTCGGTATCGCGTTTTCGGTGCTGTGGGGCACGCTCTTCCCGATCCTCTCCGAGGCCATTCAGGGCACCAAAGTCACGGTGGGGCCACCGTTCTTCAACCAGGTGAACATCCCGCTCGGCCTCGCCCTGCTCGCCCTCACGGGGATCGGCCCGCTCATTGCCTGGCGGCGAGCGTCGCTCCCGAACCTGCAGCGCCAGTTCGCGGTGCCGGTGACAGCGGGCGTGTTCACGGGGCTGGTGCTGCTGCTCCTGAGGATGCGGGATTTCTACGCGCTCCTTGCGATCGCGATCGGCGGCTTCGTGCTCGCCACCGTGATCCAGGAGTTCGCGCGCGGCACCCGGGCGCGGCGCCGTCAGTACCGAGAGCCCGCGCCCCTCGCCCTCGCGCACCTCGTGGCGCGGAACCGGCGGCGCTACGGCGGCTACGTCGTCCACACGGGCATCGTCGTGCTCTTCATTGCGTTCGCCGGGATGGCCTTCAAGACCGAGACCGAGGCGACGCTCAAGCCGGGAGAGTCGGCGACGGTGCGCAGTCCCTACGGATGGACGTATTCCTTCACGCACCTCGGGATCTCGCAGTACGACCAGCTGAACCGGCTGGTCACCGCGGCGACGATCGACGTGCGGCGCGACGGCAAGCGCCTCGGCCTGCTCACCACCGAAAAGCGCCAGCACGTGGACGCGCTCGGTCGCCCGACCTTCCAGCCGTCCACCGAGGTCGGCATCCGCAGCGATCCCCTGGAAGACCTGTACGTCGTGCTCGGCGGCGTCGTGGGCGGCACCGAGCAAGCGGTGTTCCGGTTCACGATCAATCCGCTGGTGTGGTGGGTGTGGTACGGCGGGATGATCGTGGTGCTGGGCGGCCTGATCGTGATGTGGCCGGGGGGAGGCTCGCCCGCGGTCAAGCGCGCGCAGGCTGGATATGCGGTACGCTTGGTGGGGGAAGAGAAGTGACGTCGGACTGCAAGCGCCGCGAGTTCTTCGGGCTCATGGTTTCATCTGTCCTGTCCCTCAGTCCGACAGTCCGACAGTCCGTCGATTCCCTCCCCGGCTCCGGCCCCTCCGGCCGCCTGTGGGATCCGTCTCGCGCCGGCCGCCCGCTCGAGCCCGTCGTAGCCGCCGATAACGACGCTGCGATTCAGGCGATCGAGAAACGCCTCCACTGCACCTGCGGTTGCGGCCTGGACGTCTACACCTGCCGGACGACCGACTTCACCTGCACGACGAGCCCGGCGATGCACCAGCACGTGGTCACGCTGGCGCAGCAGGGCAAGAGCGCGCAGGAGATCCTGGATGCATTCGTGCGCGAGAGCGGCGTCGCGATCCTGATGGCGCCGCCCAAGCGCGGCTTCAACCTGGCGGGCTACTTCACGCCCTCGCTCGTCATCCTCGTCGCTGGAGTGCTCCTGGTGCTGGCGCTGCGCCGCTGGACCCGCGGCGCGCCGGCGCCTATCCCGGCGCCGCCCCCCCCGCCCGACGCGTCGCCCGCGGAGCTCGAGCGGCTGCGGCACGAGCTCGAGCAGTTCCAAGAGTAGCGGTGCCGTGATCGAGCTCGTCATCGGCGTGCTGCTCGCCGCCGCGGCGGTGTGGTTCGTCCTGCAGCCGATATTCCGGCCGGCGGTCGAGGGACGGGGGACGGGGGACGCGGGACGGGTTGAGGACGGCGAGGATCCGGACGACGATCTGAGCCCACGCGCCGTCGCCCTGCGCGCGCTCCGGGAGATCGAGTTCGATCGCGCCACCGGTAAGCTCTCCGACGCGGATTACGACGGGCTGCACCGCAAGTACACGGCGGAGGCGCTCGCGGCGCTGCGGGCCGAGACGCGGGATGCGGGAGGCGAGATGCGGGATGCGTCTACGGTTGCGCGCAGCGGAGCTCCGCATCTCGCATCTCGCATCTCGCATCCCGCCTGTCCCACCCACGGCCCGCGCCCCGAATCCGACGCGGTCTTCTGTTCGGAATGCGGTCGCCGCTTGGCCGCAGCGCTCGGCTACTGCGCCCGCTGCGGCTCGGCACTCGAAGTGGAAGCGCGCTACTGCCACGCCTGCGGTGCCCGCGTCGCGGCCTGAGAACGGTCCGTCTCGGTCCGCCTCTGTCCGTCTGTTCCTCTTGCGTTTCCCCGCGGCTTTTCCTATGAGTGTGCCACCTCTACTCCGGGAGCGACGTGTGAGAGGACTCGGACTGCGGATCGTGTTCGCGCTCGTCGCGGTCGCGGTCATCGCCGCGCCGGCGCAGGCGCAGCGCCGTCGCATGCGGGGCGGGCGGGCGGTGGTGTCGGCGGGTCCCGAGATCGGCGGCCACGTGGGCTACAACTTCGACGTGAGCAACGCCGTGCCCGCCCGCCGTCCCGGTACCGGTATTGGTACGCCGGCGCTGGCTTGAATCTGACTCATGTGAGCGTCGCGGGAACGAGCGACACCAAGGCGCACCTCAACCTGCTCATTGGCTTGGAGGGACCCCGCGGTCCGATCCGTCCGTACGCGGAAGCGCGGGAGATTCTCGGGAGCGGCAGCTCTTTCCAGCTCGTCGGAGGCCTGAGCTTCAGGCTCCACTAGAACTCAAAGCTCTCCATCTTCCGCAGGCCTACCCACAGCGGGATGGCGGTCGCCGCCGCGCAGATGCCCGCGGCGATGGCGAACCAGAAGATCATCCCTGAGTCCACCACCACCGGCTGATGCACGTACACGGCCCGGACGTATGCGTACACCGCCTGCCACAGCGCAACGATCACGGCGCCGAGCAGCGTGATCGTGGCCATCATGAAGACGAGCCCGCCGAACGACGTGGGAATCTGCGCGGCGTTCTCCGTCTCGAACTGGGGATACAGCGCGCCGAAGCCCAGCGCCATGGCCGAGATCGCGAACGTGAGGGCGCAGATCGTGACGAGCCCGACGACCATCATGAACGGCCGCACCTCGAGCAGCACGTTGGTGGATCCGGTGAGCAACAGCGCCAGGATCAAGAGGGGGAGGGTCCCGATCCAGTACTTCGACCAGAGCAAGGTCCGGAGATCGAGGGGACTCGAGCGCAGCAGCCACATGTGGCGCCCCTCGAGCGAGACCGCCGGGAAAATGAACCGCGCCGCGATCGACGCGAGCACGAAGCCGGCCAGCCCGAGGTTCAGGAACGAGACCAGGGTGACGTAAAAGAACCCGACATCCTCGCCGCGATGCAGCGGCAGCGCTTTGATATTGAATAGGTACACGACGACGAGCACGCCGAGCAAAATCAGCTGGCTCCACTGGGTCGTGTCTCGGAAGAACAGCTTGATGTCCTTCAACACGAATTCCCGTTTCGCGACGGGCAGCGGCCCGAGCAGCGCGCCCACCGTCCAACGCCAGAACCCACCCCGTACGAACCGCTCGGCCCCCTCCTGCGCCTTCGTGTAGCCCGGCGCGAACAGCGCGCGATGCAGCAGCGCGCCTACAGTCACGAAGGCGGCGGCGGTGGTCCACAATAGCGCGAGCGGCAGGGGGTCGAAGGCGCCGCGCAGGTCGCTCATGATCGCCTGCGTCGCCCACTCGCTCGGAAGAAAGGGTGACGTCGGCGTGCGCAGGACCGTGATGAAGTCGAGCAGGTTGCGGAAGCCCTCGGGGCGCGCCAGGCGCTCGGGCCGGATCAGGCGGAACAACAGGACCACGCCACCGGCCGCGCCCAGCGCGATGATGGAGAGCAGATCGCGCGTGCGCCGCGCGGGGAAAATGTTCACCAGGACGAGCGTGATCGCGGTCCCCACGACCGCGGGGAGGAGCAGCAGCGGGAACATCGTCAGCACCGCGTAGGGCGCGAACACCCAGCCGCCGTGGTAGATCACCCCGTACGCCGTGAGGATCGGGACCGCGGTCAGCGCGACCATCCAGGAGGAGTGCAGCAGCGTCTCGCCCAGCTTGGAGAGGTACAGCCGCAGCCAGTCCACCGGCGCCGAGACTAGCAGGTCCAGGTCCCGGGCGAGGAAGAAGCTCGACAGGGCCGTGACGACATTCGACAAGACGAGAATCGAGATGAACGACAGCAGCACGAGGCCCAGCAGCTTGCCGGCGAGGAGGGGGCCCAGCTCCTCGACGCCGCGGAAGTACTTGAGGATGCGGTAGAGGATCCCGTAGGCCCCGAGCCAGAACGTCGCCGCGACCAGGGCCAGCGCCAGCGGCCTCCCCAGCCCGCGCGCGCGCTCCTCACGGATCCGCTGGAGGGCGGTCCGCCACTTGGGCTCGATCACGAGCCACAGCGTCGGCTGCATCAGCTGGTCTCGCCCAGCACCTCGGCGAGCTCGCGCGCCTGCACGCCGCCGGTGAGCCGGAGGAACAGCTCTTCGAGGCTGACGTTGCCGGCTGCGGTTTGCCGGCGCAGCTCGTCCATCGTGCCACAGGCGGCGATCTTGCCGTGCTGGATGATGGCGATCCGGTCGCACATCACCTCGGCCACCTCCAACGTGTGCGTGCTCATCAGGACGGTTCCGCCCCGCCCGACGAACTGCCGGAAGATGTCCTTGAGCAGCCGCGCCGCCTTCGGGTCAAGCCCCACCATCGGCTCGTCCACGACGATGCACGCGGGCCGGTGAATGAGCGCGCTCGAGATGATGAGCTTCTGCCGCATGCCGTGGCTGTACGCCTCGACCAGCTCGTCCCGCCAGCTCATCAGCTCGAACACCTCCAGCAGCTCGGCGATGCGACGCTCCACCGCGTCCCCCTCCTGGCCGTACAGCCCGGCCACGAAGCGCAGGAACTCGGCTCCGGTCAGCTTCTCGTACACGAAGGGGCGGTCCGGGATGAAGCCCAAGCGCTGCTTCGCCGCGAGCGGGTTGCGATGGACGTCGTCGTCCCCGATCAAGACCCGGCCGCCGTTCGGTCGCAGGATGCCGGCGATCATCCGCAGGGTTGTGGTCTTGCCGGCGCCGTTGGGCCCAAGAAATGCGAACAGCTCACCCCGCTCGACGGTGAGCGTGATGTCGTCCACCGCCACGAAGCTGCCGTACAGCTTCGTCAGATTTTCCAGCCGGATCATAGCACCTCGAGCTTCAATCGCCCGACGAAGCGGATCAGCTCGACCTGTCGCGCCAGCCCGCCGGCGGCGAAGCGCAGGTGTCCGGCGTCGGCAGGGAACTGATCGAGCGTGGGATCCACGGCGACCCAATCGCCGAGGTACACCTCGGGCCACGCGTGATAGTAAAAGCGCCCCCCCAAATCCACGAGCCCGGCGACCGGCCGCGCTGGGAGCCCGGCTGCCCGCGCGAGCGCGACGTACAGCACGGTGAGCTCGTTGCAGTCCCCGCGTCCCTGGGCCAGCACGCGCACCGCGCTGGGAATACCCATGGTGATTTCCTTACGCATGTGCGCGGCCACCCAGTGCGTCAACCGGGCAGCGGCGACCGCGGGATCCTGCTCACCGCCGAGGAGCTCGTGGGCCTGGGCGCGGATGCTCGGCGCGCCGCTCTGCACCAGCGGCTCCGGCGCGAGCCAGCGCGCGAGCGTCGTGTCGCGCGCCGGGAGCTTGTACGCCGTCGTGAGGGCGGCCGGTGCTTCGCGCCGCACGATCAGCGTGTCTCCCACGAGCCGTTGGCGGCCGCCCGCGAGGTCGAGCCCCGAGAGGTCGACGCCGCGGAGCCGCACGCGCAGCTCGTCCCGGCCCGTGGCGGCGAGCGGCGCTCCGGCGGTGATCGCCGTGAGGGCAATGACGTCGTTCGCGCCCGGCGGCGCGCCGGCCCGGAGCAGCCGCGCGGTGTCGCGGCGCCGGAAGTTCTGATACGCGATCTCGTACGCCGAGCGTTCCAGCGTGAGGCCGACCGGTCCCGTGGCGCGGACGACCCGGCCCTGCGCGTCGATCCAGGCGCTCGTCGTGAGGCCCCCCATGCGCTGCTCGAGCCTGAAGGCCCGCACCGTGTCGAGGCGGGCCGGGGTCCAGGCCATCGCGGTCGAGTCGAAGCCGGCCGAATCGGAGACGACCAGCGTGGACTCCGCCGCGATCGTCACGCTCACGTCGCGCTCGGCGAGCTCCAGGGGATCGAACACTCGCAGGGCGAAGGTGCGCCCGGGCTTCAGCGCTCCGCCGAAGGCGAGCCGCACCGGGAGCAGCGATGGGACGACGATCGGGTGGGTGATCCGGGTACGCGTCGTCTGGGAGTCGCCAGCCGACGCGAGCGTCAGCGTGAGCACCGAATCTCCGCTCACCACCGCGCGCGCGCTGAAGCGCTCCGCGTCTCCTTCGAAGTCGGCTTGCAGGGTCTCCAGGCGCAGGGCGCGGCTCACCACGGCGACGCTGCGGACGCGGGTGTGGTGCAGGCGGCCCAGCGCGGGCAGGTCGAGGAGCAGCAGATCGGTGACGCGCAGCGTGGTCCCGAGCGTGTCCACGGTCGTCGAGGCGAAGCCAACCTGCTGCGCGCCGAGGTCGACTCGATAGAACTGCGTGCCGGGGGGCACCGCCAGGGCGGCTTCTGCGAGGCGCTCGCCCGTGGTCCGGAAGAACTCGCGCTTTACCAGCCACCCGAGCGACACGGCCCATGCGGCGAGAATCACCACCGCCCAGCCGCGGCGCGTCACGACTCCGCGACCTCCTCCCGGCGTAGCGCCGCCTCGAACGCCTCGCGATCCTCCGCGGTCTCGACCACGATGCACACATCTGACGGGTACGGAGCGTTGCGGATCTGCGCCTTGAGCACGCTCACCATCACGGCCGCCGCGTCCTCCACCGAGAGGTTGCCCGCTCCGGTGCCGAGCGGCGGCACCGTGAGACGCGCGAACTCCCATTCGCGCGCCCGCTCGAGCGCCGACTGCCAGGCGCGCGCGACGGTCTGACGGGTGACCGGCTCGGTATCACTCTGGATCACGGCGTGGATGATGAAATCGGCAGGGAGGTCGCCCCCCCCGCCGGTCACCACGGCGGCGCCCACCGCGAGATCCTTCTGGAGCTGGAGCTGGCCGAGGAATTCGGGTCCCCCAGCACGCTCGAGGCGGCGCACGGCGGGTGTCGTAGGGTCGAGCCGGGCGGTGGCGGGGCGGACGATCGCGTCGGTCTCCAGGAACGCGAGATCGTCCACGGCCACGCGGATCACCTGCTGGCCGCCTCCCGCGAGCGCCGGTACATGTGGGTGGCGTCTTCCGGTCGGTTCAACCGGTCCAGCACGATCCCGAGTCCGTAGAGGGCGCGGGAGTTGCGAGGCTCGAGCTCGACCGCGCGCTCGTAGGCTTCGCGTGCGCCGCCGAGGTCGTCGAGGTGATTCAAGGCTTCCCCGAGTTGGTACCATGCCGCTGCGCGGCCCGGCTCAACCTCGACCGCTCGCTTGAGATGTGCCACGGCCTCGGCCCAAAGGCCCTTGCGCGACAGCAACACGCCCAGGGCGGTGAGCGCGATCGCCTGCGTGGGGTCGTTGTGCAGCACGCGCTCCAGATCGCGCTGCGCCGCGGCGTAGCGGCCGCCCGCGGCGAGTGTCAGGGCACGCTCGACGAGCAGCGCAGCATCGTCGGGCGCAGTGTCGAGCGCCGCGTCGAGCACGGCGAGCGCGCCGTCCCGGTCGCCGCGCGCAGCCGCGGCGCGCGCCGCCGGCACGGGAGCCGGAGCAGGCGCGGGGGGTTCGGCGACCGGAGCGGCCACCGGTGGTGGGGCGGCTGAGTCCGCGTGGTTCGCCGGCGGAGCCGGAGGCGGGGGCGGGGGCGGGGGCGGCACCTCGAGGCGCAACGGTGGGGGGAGCTTGTCGCGGTCGACCTCGGCCGGGCTCGCAATGCCCCCGGTCTTCGTCAGCGACTCCGCTTCCTCGATGAGCTCCGCTGCCACCCGGGCCCGTTCAGCGGCCGACTGCCAATGCGGCTCGCGCTTCCGGATCATCAGGTCACCTCGCTGGCGAGCCACGAGAGGTACGCGTCCAGGCCATGCTTCACCGGCAGCGCCAGCAGCTCGGGCATCTGATACGGATGCCGCTCGCGGATGGCGGCGGCCAGGGCCGTCCACTTCGATGCGTCGGTCTTCAGCAACACCACGACCTCCGTCTCTTCCCTGACCACTCCCTGCCAGCGGTAGATGGAGCTGGCCCCGCTCAGCAGCGTGCCGCACGCGACCAGCCGCGCCTCTACGAGCGCCTTCACCAAGGTCCGCGCCTCGTCCTCTGTGCTCAGGGTGGTCAGCACCACCAGGGCGGTGCGCTCCATGGGGAGGGCTAACGTAAGAAATGGACGTAGGTTGGGCAAGAGAACAGGGGCGGCAGAGGCATGCCGCCCTTCGCTGCACCCCCACCGTTGACCCCGGAACCCCCGGCCGTTAAGCCTACAAGTCTATGTCCAGCGACACCCTCATCGTCCGCGGGGCCCGCGAGCACAACCTCAAGAACATTACCGTCGAGATCCCCCGCCACTCGTTGACGGTGATCACAGGACTCTCGGGCTCGGGCAAGTCCTCGCTCGCGTTCGACACCATCTACGCCGAGGGCCAGCGACGTTATGTGGAGTCGCTGTCGGCGTACGCCCGGCAGTTCCTCGGGTTGATGGAAAAGCCGGACGTGGACGCCATCGAGGGCCTGTCGCCCGCGATTTCGATCGAGCAGAAGTCCGCCGGCGCGAACCCGCGATCCACGGTGGGGACGATCACCGAGGTGTACGACTACCTCCGGCTGCTCTGGGCGCGTGTCGGGGTGCCCCACTGCCCGAACGACGGCTCGCCGATCCAGCGCCAGAGCGCGTCGCAGATCACCGATCTCGTCGTCGCCTGGCCCGAGGGGACGAAGATCGAGGTCCTGGCGCCGCTGGTGCGGGGACGCAAGGGCGAGTTCCGGGACTTGTTCGAGGCGGCACGCAAGCAGGGCTTCGTGCGCGTGCGGGTGGACGGGCAGAGCTACGATCTGTCCGCCGTGCCCAAGCTGAACCGCCGTCAGAACCACACGATCGCCGTAGTCGTGGACCGGCTCGTGATCCGGCCGGCGGACCGGGGCCGGCTCGCGGACTCGATCGAGACGGCGCTCAAGGCGGCGGAGGGTGTGGTCGAGGTCGTGCGACAGGGTGGCTCGGCGGGCGACGGCGTGACGGTCTTCTCCGAGCGCTACTCCTGCCCCACGTGCGGCCTCTCGCTTCCGGAGCTCGAGCCGCGGCAGTTCTCGTTCAACTCGCCGTTCGGCGCCTGCCCGGCGTGTTCCGGGCTCGGCACGCGCCGCGAGGTCAACGCCGATCTCGTTCTGGGCGACGCGGGCCTCTCGATCCTCGAAGGCGTGATCCTGCCGTGGGGCGAGCCGAGCGGCTATCTCCGCAAGGTGGTCCTGCCGTCGCTCGCGCGCACCTTCAAGTTCGACCTCGGAGCGCCCTGGAAGGACCTCCCCGCCCCGGTGCGCAAGGTGATCCTGCAGGGGGCACCGGGCCGCACCCTCACGTATCAGTACGACAGCGAGCGGTGGCACGGCGAATACGAGTCGGCGTGGGAAGGCGTCCTCAGACACGTCGAGCGGCGCTATCGTGAGACCGCGTCCGACAGCGTGCGCGAGCAGCTCGAGGAATACATGGTGGAACAGCCGTGCCCCGCGTGCGGCGGGAGACGGTTGCGCCCCGAGAGCCTCGCGGTGCTGGTGGGCGGGCGCAGCCTGGGCGATGTGGTGGAGCTGTCGGTCGGTGATGCGCTCGCCTTCTTCGAGGGATTGCCGCTCCGCGGCAACGGCCGGCCGGGCCTCGACCGCGACATCGCGGGGCCGATCCTCAAGGAGGTGAACGATCGCCTGCGGTTCCTTAAGAACGTGGGCCTGGAATACCTCACCCTCGGCCGTTCGGCGGCGTCGCTCTCGGGAGGTGAGGCGCAGCGGATCCGGCTCGCCACGCAGATCGGCAGCCGGCTCGTGGGCGTGCTCTACATCCTGGACGAGCCCTCGATCGGGCTGCACCACCGGGACAACGAGCGGCTGCTCGCGACCCTGCGGGACCTGCGCGACCTGGGCAACACCGTGCTGGTGGTGGAGCACGACGAGGAGACGATCCGCGCGGCGGACCACGTCATCGACCTGGGGCCGCGCGCCGGCCGTCATGGCGGTGAGGTCGTGGTCGCCGGACCGCTCGCGACCGTGCTTCAGCACCAGGACTCGCTCACGGCGCGCTACCTGCGCGGCGAGCTCCGGATTCCCGTTCCGCCACGCCGCCGCCACACGGACCCCGAGCGCGCGCTACGCGTCGTCGGCGCCCGGCACCACAACCTCAAGAATCTCACGGTGGACGTGCCGCTGGGAGCCTTCGTCGCCGTGACCGGCGTGTCGGGGTCGGGCAAGTCCACCCTCGTGACCGACATCTTGTACCAGGCGCTGGCGCGGCACTTGTACCGCGCCAAGGTGGTGCCGGGCGCGCACGACCGGATCGAGGGCGTCGCTCAGATCGACAAGGTCATCGACATCGACCAGAGTCCGATCGGGCGAACGCCCCGCTCCAATCCGGCGACCTACACCGGTCTCTTCACGCCGATCCGGGAGTTGTTCGCGCTCCTGCCGGAATCCAAGATCCGCGGCTACGGTCCCGGGCGCTTCTCGTTCAACGTGAAGGGAGGCCGCTGCGAGGCGTGCGAAGGCGACGGTCTGGTGAAGGTCGAAATGCACTTTCTTCCCGACGTGTACGTGCCGTGCGAGGTGTGCAAAGGGCGGCGCTACAACCGGGAAACCCTCGAGGTGCGCTACAAGGGGAAGTCGATCGCGGACGTGCTCGAGCTCACCGTGGCCGACGCGCTCGAGTTCTTCGAGGCCCAACCCCGGATCCGCTCGAAACTCGAGCTCCTGAACGACGTAGGGCTCGGGTACATTCACCTCGGCCAGTCGGCGACGACGCTGTCCGGCGGCGAAGCGCAGCGCGTCAAGCTCGCGACGGAGCTCGCCAAGCGCGACACCGGCCGGACTCTGTACATCTTGGACGAGCCCACGACCGGACTGCACTTCGAGGACGTCCGCCTGCTGCTCGACGTGCTGCACCGGCTGGTCGACAAAGGCAACACCGTCGTCGTGATCGAGCACAACCTCGACGTCGTGAAGACGGCGGACTGGGTGATCGACCTGGGACCGGAGGGCGGCGACGCGGGAGGGTCGGTGGTCGCGGCCGGGGCGCCCGAGGAGTTGGCGCGTACGGCGGCGTCGTTCACGGGCCGCTTCCTGCGCAAGGTGCTGGCGGCGGGGGATTAGCGCCATATGTTGAACGCGGAGGGAGACGCAGCGCCATGAACGCGTGGATGCCGTTTGCCGGGGTGCTCGGTCTGGCGCTCATCGCCGGTACGACCGCCGTGCTGCGGGGGCCAGTCGGCAAGGCGCTCGCCCAGTGGATTCGGGGATGGTCGCAGACGGATCAGCAATGGATCGCGGCGCGATACGCGAAGGCGCGCGGAGCCGAGACGGAACGGCTCGTTGCCGAGGTGGACGAGCTCCGGCGGCGGCTGGCCGACGTGGAAGAGCGGCTCGACTTCACCGAGCGCATGCTGGCGCAGGAGCGGCAGTCGGCCCGCCTGGCGCCCCCGGGCGGACCTTGATGGAGGGCCGATGAACCCTGACGCGCTGGCCGTGCTGATCCCGGTGATTGCGATCGGCGGGTTTTTCGCATGGCGGATCGCTCTGGCGTTCACCGGGGCATACACGGCGAGGCTGAACGCACAGGGCCAGGCGGCGCCCGGACTCGAGGAAGTGCGGGGAGCAATAGAGGAGCTCCGCCGCGAAGTGGCCGAGCTCGCGGAACGGGTGGACTTCGTGGAGCGGCTCCAGGCCAGGCCGCGCGACGCTGGCCGGCTGGCGCCGCCGTGATCCAGGGGCCGCCAATCCCTCCGGGGTTCGACCCGAACTTTTTCTTCACCCAGGCCGCCCCGACTGTGGGACTGGTCGCCGTGATCCTGGTGGGCGCGCTCGGTCTGCGGTGGCTCTTCGGCACGGTCGTGGGTGAGGCGCTCGCGGAGCGGATCCGGCAGGGGAGCCGGCGGCGGCGCCACTGGAAGGGGTTCGGCGGCGAGTGGCTGGACGTCCCGGGCGAGACGCCCGCGGAGTCCGGCCGCGTCGCGGCGCTCGAAGAACAGGTGAACCTGTTGCACAGCCAGGTGTCTGAGCTGGCGGAGCGATTAGATTTCGCCGAGCGGCTGCTCGCCGAGCGGCGGGAACGCAAGTTGACCGAGGGTCCTCATGGGAATCTTTGACCGCCTCTCCACGCTGTTCCGGTCGAACATCAACGACCTGATCTCGCGCGCCGAGAATCCCGAGAAGATGCTGAACCAGCTGATCGTCGACATGCGCAGTCACCTGGCGAAGGCGAAGCAGCAGGTAGCGGCGGCGATCGCGGACGAGAAGCGACTGGCGGGGCAGGTGGACGTGGAGAAGAAGGGCGCGGAGGACTGGGAGCGACGGGCGGTGCTGGCGGTGCAGGAGAGCCGCGACGACCTGGCGAAGCAGGCGCTGCTGCGGCACAACGAGCACGCCCAGAACGCGCTGCAGCTGCACGACACGTGGGTCAAGCACCGTGAAGAGACCGAGAAGCTCAAGCTTTCGCTGCGCCAGCTCAACGACCGGATCGAGGAAGCCAAGCGCAAGAAAAACATCCTGATCGCGCGCCAGAAGCGCGCGGAGGCGCACAAGCGCATCCAGGAAACGATGTCCTCGATCGGCGACAAGAGCGTGTTCGAGACGTTCGAGCGCATGGCGGAGCAGATCGAGCACGAGGAGCGCAAGCTGATCGCCGCCGCGGAAGTGAACGAGGATCTCTCGGGCGACCGGCTCGTCAAGCAGTTCCAGTCGCTCGAGGTGAAGGCGGACGCGGACCAGCAGCTCCTCAACCTGAAGCGCAAGATGGGGCTCCTGCCGGCCGGCTCGTCCGGCGAATCGAAGCAGCTCGGCAAAGGCGCGGCCGAGGCCCAGCTGGTCGACGACGACGACGAGCCCGCCCGCTGAATCCTGAGCTGTCCCCCTCACGGCTGTCGGGCGCCACGTTCGTGGCGCTCTTCGTTGCCGCCCTGGTCGTCTGGTTCGTCCTCCGCGTGTTCGAGGTCGTGCTCCTCGTGTTCCTCGCCGTCCTCGCGGCCGTGTACCTCTCGGCGATCACCGACCTGCTGGAGCAGCGCTTCCGCATGCCGCGCTGGGCGGGCCTCGTGTGCGCGGTGGTCGGGAGCCTGGTCATCCTCGCCGGCGCCGGTGCGCTCATCCTCCCCCCGGTCATCGACCAGACCCAGGCGCTGATCTCCGCCCTGCCGCAGAGCTTCGCGGACCTGCAGGGCGTCATCGCCCGCTGGGCGGGGCGCTACCCGGTGCTGCGCCGCACCGTCCTCGCCGACCCCGCGTCCGGGATCGCCGTGCGACTCATCGACGACGCAGTGAACTACATGCGCGGCTCGTTGCTGCCGTACGTGCGGGCGGGGGGCAGGCTCTTCATCGAGGCGGCGAGCGTGATCGTCATGGCCCTCTACCTCGCCCGCCAGCCGGCGATCTACCGTGCCGGCGTGCTGGCGCTCATCGCGCCCCGCTACCGGCCGGTGGGCGCGCGCGTGCTCGACGATGCGACGGCGACGCTGCGCGCCTGGGTGGCGGGGCAGCTGCTCGACATGATCGTCCTCGCAGTCCTCACGGCGATGGGTCTGTGGCTCCTCGACGTGCCCTACTGGCTCGCGTTCGCCATCTTCACGGGGCTGGCGGCGATCGTTCCGTTCTTCGGCACCTTGCTCTCCACACTGTTGCCGGCGCTGTTCGTGCTCGGCTCGGGTGACGCCCTGAAGGCATTCGCGGTCGTGGTCCTCGGCGTCGTGATCCACGTGCTCGAGGCGAACGTTGTCGCGCCGCTCATCATGGAGCGGAAGGTGGCGCTCCCGCCGGTGTTGACGATCGCCGCGGTGCTCGTCATGGGCGTGCTGTTGGGCGCCGTCGGGCTCGTGGTGGCGGTGCCGGTGCTCGCGGTCGCGCTTGTCCTCGTCCGGCACGTGCTGCAGGGCGAGATCTACGGCGACAGCACCATTGCCGAGCCGGCAGTGCTGCGCACCAGCGGCGAATTCCGCATTCCCAGGACGGGGCCTCGGATCTGATGGCCGCCGCCCGGCCACGGTTCCTGATCATCGCCGACGGAGAGTTCGGTCCGCTCACGTCGAAAACGGCGAATTCCTGCATCCGCTACTTCCCCGAGCGGGTCGTCGCCGTCCTCGACCGCAGCCACGCGGGACAGACGGTGCAGGACGTCCTCGGCTTCGGCGGCTCCATCCCCGTGGTGGACGATTTCGAGCCCGGGCTGACCCGCGGCGCCACTGCAGTCCTCGTGGGGATTGCGCCCCCGGGCGGCCGGCTGCCACCCGAGTGGCGCGCCTGGCTCAAGCGCGCGCTCGTCCACCGCCTCGAGATCTGGAGCGGGCTGCACACGTTTATCGGCGACGATCCCGAGCTCGGGGCGTTGGCGCGCGAGCGGGGGGTGCGCATTCTCGACGTGCGGAAGCCGCCGGCGGAGCTGCCCATCGCGGACGGGCGCGCCGCGGAGGTGGATGCGTACGTGATCCTCAGCGTCGGGACCGATTGCAACGTCGGGAAGATGACGGCGCAGCTCGAGCTGCGGGATGCGCTGGTGCGCCGCGGCCACCGCGCGAGCTTCGTCGCCACGGGACAGACCGGGATCTTCATCGAGGGCTGGGGCATCGCCGTGGACGCCGTCGTCGCGGACTTCATCGCCGGGGCGGCGGAGCAGCTCGTCGTCCAGGGAGCGGCGGACGCGGACATCGTCCTCGTCGAAGGACAGGGGAGCCTGATCCACCCCGGGTACTCGGGGGTGACGCTGGGCCTGCTGCACGGCGCCTGCCCCGACGCGCTCATCCTGTGTCACCAGGCGACGCGCGAATACATCGGCGACTACCACGGCCGGGGACCCTGGGTCCGGATCCCGCCGCTGGCCGAGGTGGTCGAGCTGTACGAGCGGGCTGCGGCCCCGGTGCGCCCGACCCGCGTGATCGGCATCGCCCTCAACACGTTCGACCTGGATGAGACGAGGGCGCGAGCGGCGGTGGCGCGGGCTTCGGAAGACACCCGCCTCCCGACGACCGATCCGGTGCGCTTTGGGTCGGAGCCCCTGGTGGAGGCCGTCGTGCGGGAGGCGCTGGCCACGCGCTAGGCGGTGCAGGGCGCAGCGGCGCGCGGCTTTCCGATCGCGGCGGCGAGGATCCGATGCCGCTGCCCTAGGCCGCGCGCTCTAGTGTCGCCGCGTGACCGAGACAGAGCCCTTCCTTAGTAATGGAACCGCCAAGCCGCTGCTCGTCGTGACCGACGTCGCGGCGCGCCTGGTCCGGCGCGGGCTGCTCGCGCCGTCGGACCCGGGCTGCGCAGGTTGGCTCACGCTCCGGGTGCTCGTCTTCCGTCACGGCCCCGTGGTGTGCGAGCCGTCGGACCCGTCGCTCGCTCTCCCCGCGCCGCGTTGACGCTTCCCGCCGGCCTTCCTACGTTACGGCCGCGCCATGGCCCTGTCGCTCTACAACACGCTCACCCGTCGCGTCGAGCCGTTCACGCCGCTGCTGCCGCCCCGCGTGACGATCTACACCTGCGGGCCCACCGTCTGGCAGTACGCGCACCTCGGCAACTTCCGCACGTTTCTGTTCGAGGACTTGCTGCGCCGCCACCTCGAGTTTTTGGGGTACGACGTGTTTCACATCATGAACCTCACCGACGTGGACGACCGCACGATCAAAGCCGCGGCCGCCGCGGGAAAGCGACTGGAAGAGCACACCGCCCCGTTCGTCCAGGCGTTCTTCGACGACCGCGACTACCTGCGCATCCAGCCCGCGCACGTATATCCCCGGGCGACCGAGGCGATCCCGGCGATGGTCCGCCTCGTGGGACAGCTGCTCGACAAGGGGGTGGCGTATAAGGGAGAAGACGGCTCGGTGTACTTCGCGATCGGGAAGTTCCCGACGTACGGGCGGCTGTCGCGGCTCGACCGGCGCGAGCTGAAGGTGGGCGCCCGCGTGGCGAGCGACGAATACGCAAAGGACGACCCGCGCGATTTCGCTCTCTGGAAGCGGGCGGAGCCGATCGACGAGCAGGTGGGCGCGGCCTGGGACGCACCGTTCGGGCGGGGCCGGCCTGGCTGGCACCTCGAATGCTCGGCGATGTCGCTCGACGCCATTAGCAGGTTCGGCGTCGCGACGCTCGATATCCACGCCGGCGGCATCGACCTCATCTTCCCACACCATGAGGACGAGATCGCGCAGTCGGAGGCGGCGACCGGCCAGCCGTTCGCGCGCTTCTGGCTCCACGGGGAGTTCCTCAACGTCCGCGGCACCAAGATGTCGAAGCGGTTCGGCAACTTCCTCACGGCGCGCGACCTGCGGGAGCAGCGCGTGGATGCCGCGGCCGTCCGGTTGTTGTTCTGGCAGACGCATTACCGCCAGGCGCTCGATTTCAACGACGAGGCGCTCGAGGGCGCGAAGGAAGGTGTGAAGCGGCTCGGCGAGCTGCGCGCCCGCCTCGTCGAGCGAGCGGCCGTCGACTCGGCGCGGCCGGGTGTCCTCGCCGAGCTCGCGAGCGAGCTCCTGAGCGAGTTCGGCATAGCGCTCGACGACGACCTCGGCGCGCCGCGCGCTGTGGCGGCGCTGTTCGAGTTCGTGCGCGCGGCGAACCGGGAGCTGGACCGCGGGCAGGGGGGGATCGGAACCGGCGCGGCCGCCGGCGCGGGCGCCGCGCTCGCCGTATTTGACCGGGTCATGACCGTGCTCGACGTGCTCCCGACGGCCAAGGCGCTCACCCCGGAGTTCGCGGCGTGGGTGGAAGGACAGCTGGCCGCGCGCGAGAAGGCCCGACGCGCCAAGGACTTCCGCGAGGCTGACCGGATCCGCGCCGCGCTGCGGGCGAAAGGCGTCGAGCTCGAGGACACGCCCGCCGGGACCAAGTGGCGCGCGGGCTAAGTTGTTTCGGGCTCATCCCTTGCGGTAGCGGGTCGCCCCGTTTATCCTACGAGTCTGAAAATATTTCGTCGTCGGCCGCTGACGTAGCTCAACTGGTAGAGCAGCTGATTTGTAATCAGCAGGTTAAGGGTTCGAGTCCCTTCGTCAGCTCACGTTGCCGAAGAGGAGCACACCGACGCCCCCGACGTGCTACGGCACACCCAACTCACCCCGCGCTTCGCGAACGCGGGGTGCGTTGTCACTGGGAGCGGGGACGGGGGATGGCAGAGCGCGGGGAGGCGAGCCGAGGCGCTGGCGTGGTGGGGTGCCCGAGCGGCCAAAGGGAGCAGACTGTAAATCTGCCGGCGTCAGCCTACGAAGGTTCGAATCCTTCCCCCACCATTCGGCCCGCGGGCGTAGCTCAGTTGGTAGAGCATCAGCCTTCCAAGCTGAGGGTCGCGGGTTCGAGCCCCGTCGCCCGCTCTCGCTCGCGTAGCTCAGTCGGTAGAGCGCGTCCTTGGTAAGGACGAGGTCACCGGTTCAATCCCGGTCGCGAGCTTTGGAGAGGCATCGGACGTCAGGAGTCAGACGTCAGATGGCTGTGTGACCTTGGCAACGCTGATGTCTGACGTCTGACGTCTGGCATCCCAACGAGGAATGCATGGCGAAAGCAAAGTTTGAACGGACAAAGCCCCACGTGAACGTCGGCACCATCGGCCACGTCGACCACGGCAAGACCACGTTGACGGCGGCGATCACGAAGGTGGCGGAATCCAAGGGGCTCGCGAAGTACGTGTCCTACGACGAGGTGGCGAAAGCCAGCGCGTCGCAGGGGCGGCGGGATCCGACCAAGATCCTCACCATCGCCACCGCGCACGTGGAATATTCCACCGAGCAGCGGCACTACGCGCACGTGGACTGCCCGGGCCACGCCGACTACGTGAAGAACATGATCACGGGGGCGGCGCAGATGGACGGGGCGATCCTGGTGGTGTCGGCGGTGGACGGGCCGATGCCGCAGACGCGGGAGCACATCCTGCTGGCGCGCCAGGTGAACGTGCCGGCGATCGTCGTGTTCCTGAACAAGTGCGACCTGGTGGACGATCAAGAGCTGGTGGACCTGGTGGAGCTCGAGGTACGGGAGCTGTTGTCGAAGTACGAGTTTCCGGGGGACGACATTCCGGTGATCCGGGGGTCGGCGTTGAAGGCGATCGAGGGGGATGGGAAGTGGGTGGAGAAGGTGTGGGAGCTGCTGAACGCGCTG
>QHTZ01000025.1 GCA_003221005.1 Gemmatimonadota bacterium | reverse complement strand
GTCGCGTAACCGCGCCAGCAACCCCGCGACGCCCTGGAGCGTCTCCCGCAGATTGGGGCGCAGCTCGGGGATGCGATCGGCCACGCGCGCCGCCTCGCATAACGGCATGCGCCAGTGGGCCGCGGTGCGGACCAGCACCTCGAGCGACGCCTCGCCGAGACCGCGCCGGGGGACGTTGACCACCCGCAAGAACGCCTCGTCATCCGCCGGGTTCACGATGAGCCGCAGGTACGCAAGCAGGTCCTTTACCTCGCGCCGCTCGTAGAAGCTCACCGCCCCGACGAGGCGGTAGGGCACGCCGCGGTGACGGAACGCCTCTTCCAGCGGGCGCGACTGGGCGTTTGTGCGGTACAGCACCGCCATCCCCTCGTACGGGATGTCGGTCTCCGCCGCGACCCGCGCCAGCTCCGCGGCGAGCCACTGCGCTTCGTCCCGCTCGTCCGCCGCAGTCAGCAGGATCACGGGGTCGCCCCCCTGGCGCGCCGTGAACAGCGTCTTGCCCAGCCGCTCTGCGTTTTCCGCGATGACCCCGTTTGCGGCGTCCAGAATCACCTGGGTCGAGCGGTAGTTCTGCTCGAGCTTGACGAGCGTGGTCCCAGGGAAATCCTGCTGGAACGTGAGCATGTGTCGCACGTCGGCGCCGCGCCAGCCGTAGATCGCCTGGTCGTCGTCCCCCACGACGCAGAGGTTCCTATGCTCCGCCGCCAACAGCTTCACCATGCGATACTGCGCAGCGTTCGTGTCCTGAAACTCGTCCACCAGCACGTGCTCGAAGCGCCGCTGCCAGTACGCCAGGCGGTCGGGAAAGCGGGCGAACAGCGTCAGGGGATGCAACAGCAGATCGTCGAAGTCCATGGCATTGGCCTGCTGCAGGGCGGGCCCGAGCAGGGCGTACACCTCGGCCGCGGCGCGCGCCAGCGGCCCGTCGGCGGTCGTGGCGAACTCCTCCGGTGAGACCATGCGGTTCTTGGCGCCCGAGATGATGGCGTGGATGGCGCGGGGTGGATTGGCCTTGGGGGAGAGTCCGCGCTGGTCGAGCAACCGCTTGATGAAGGACTCCGAGTCGTCTGAATCGTAGATCGTGAAGTTGGAACCGAAGCCGAGCCGCGCGGCTTCGCGCCGCAGCAGCCGGGCGGCGAGGGCGTGAAAGGTGCCGATCCAGAGGCCCCGGGGGTCCGCGCCCAGCAGCCCGGCGATGCGCGAGCGCATCTCGCCCGCCGCCTTGTTGGTGAACGTGACCGCGAACACGCGCTCGGGAGGCACACCGCGCTCGTGAATGAGGTGGGCGATCCGCGCGGTGAGGACACGCGTCTTTCCCGACCCGGCCCCGGCAAGCACGAGCAGCGGCCCGCCGGCATGGCGCACCGCTGCCTCCTGGGCGGGATTGAGCGCCAGGCTCACGTTAGGGTCCCCGAGCTCTCACGACGCGGCCACCAGGGGAAATTCGATCACGAACTCGCTCCCGACGGGGCCCGGACGATAGAGGACCCGTCCACCGTGCTGCTGCTCGACGATGCGGCGCGTGAGCGCGAGGCCCAGCCCCCACCCTCCCGGTTTGGTGGACACGCCGGGCTGGAACAGGCGCGCCCGCACGTCCGGAGGCACGCCGGGTCCGTCGTCCTTCACGCTGACGCGGGCCACCTGGCCCACGGACTCGACGCGGACTTCGATCCGTCCGCCGCGCCCGCTCAGGGCGTCGAGGGCGTTCTTGATCAACGCCTCGAGCGCCCACTCGACCAGGACGGGGTCGCCGCGCGTCATCGGCCCCCGCCCCGCCGCTGCAAGCTGCAGCGCGACCGGATTCGCCAGGGTGGGGAGCCGCGGGCGAAAGTAGCCGACGACCCGCTCCGCCGCGGCCCCCAGCGCCACAGGCTCCGTCCGGGACGGCAGGCCGATGCGCTCGAAGCGCTTCGCCACTCGCTCGAGTCGTTCCGCGTCCGCCTCAAGATGAGTCATCAGGTCGCGGCCAGGTGTATCGGGATTCTCCCGCAGGTAGCCGATCCATCCCGTGAGGCTCATGAGCGGGGTGCCGAGCTGATGCGCCGCCTCTCGCGCCATCGCGACCCAGACCCGGTCCCGCAGCGCCTCCACCTGGGCCCGGTAAGCCCAGACGGCGATGGCGACGAGACAGACGAACACGACGCCCTGGAGCGCCGCGAGGAGAATGAAGCGCCGCGCTTCCGGGAGCGCCCCATAGTGGATGGTGCCGACGCCGGGCTGGACGATCGGGTCGTTGACGGCGTCGAGCTGCCCGATCCACTGCCGCAGGCGCAGGCTGTCAGCGCCGCGGCCCAATCCCGGCGGCGCGTTGTCCATGGCCGTGACCCGGCCCGACGTGTCGGTAACGGCGATGGGGATGCCCAGCGTGCGCACCTGGGTGGCGAGCTCGAGCAGGGCGTCGGTGCCCGCGTCGGGCCGGGGGTCGTTGAGCCCCACGAACACCCGCCCCAGCAGGCGGCTGGTCTCGCGCGCGTCCTCTCTTAGGTGTCGCACCATGATCCAGGTGTAGCCCGCCGAGAGCGCGCCCAGGAGCAGCGCGAGACCCGCGACGGCGGGGGGACCGGCCCAGCGCCGTACGACGTTACGCGCCACCGGCGGGAACCAGGCGGTCGGTTCCCAGATGTGGGACGAGCGCCCGGGGAATCGTCACGGAGCCGTCGGGCTGCTGGCGGCTTTCCAACAGCGCCGCGATGGTGCGCGGGAGCGCCACCCCGGACGCGTTCAGCGTGTGCACAAACTCAGGCTTGTCGCCGGGGCGTGGGCGGCACCGGATGCTGGCGCGCCGCGCCTGGAAGTCGGTGAAGGTGCTCGAGCTCGACGCCTCGAGCCACTGGCCCACCCCGGGCGCCCACACCTCGAGGTCGTAGGTCTTGGCGCTGGCGAACCCGAGGTCGCCGGCGGCGAGCAGAACCACCCGGTACGGCAGTTCCAGCCGCTGGAGCACCGCCTCGGCGTGCCCGGTGAGCTTCTCGTGCTCGGCGGGCGAGTCAGCGGCACGGCAGAACCGCACGAGCTCCACCTTGTCAAACTGGTGCACGCGCAGCAGCCCGCGCGTATCCTTCCCCGCGGCCCCCGCTTCGCGACGGAAGCAAGGCGTGGCAGCCGTGTAGGCGAGCGGCAGCGCCGCGCCGTCGACGATTTCGTCACGGTGCAGGTTCGTCAGCGGAACCTCGGCCGTCGGAATGAGAAACAGGTCGTCCTGCTCGGTGCGGTACATGTCTGCTTCGAGCTTGGGGAGCTGGCCGGTGCCCTGCATGATGTCGCGCCGCACCACGAAGGGCGGCTCCACCTCGACGTAGCCGTGCTCGCGGGTGTGCAGCTCGAGCATGAAGGCGATGAGGGCGCGCACCAGCCTCGCGCCTTGACCCACGAACAGCGGGAAGCCCGACCCGGCGAGCTTCGCGCTGCGGGCCGACGTGAAGATGCCGAACCGCTCGCCGATCTCCCAGTGCGGCACGCCCCCCGCGGGAGCGGGCTCGCCCCAGGCGCGGACGACGACGTTACATGCCGCGTCACCGTCGGGAAGCTCGGGCAGCGGGAGGTTGGGCACGAACAGGGCCTTCTCGTCGACGCCGGCCTCGACCTCGCGCAGCTCGGCCTCGAGCGCGCTGATCCGGGCGCCGAGTTGCCGCCGCTGCTCCACCACTGCCGGCGGCAACGCGCCCTTGTCCTTGATGACGCGGCCGTCGGCGCGCGCCGCCTCGTTGCGCTGGGCATTGAGCTGGTCGAGCTGGCCAGCTAACGCGCGGCGCCGCATGTCCAGCGCCTCGAGCTCGTCCAGTAGCTTCGGGAGGGTCGGATCTCCGCGCCGGGCGAGCGCCGCCCGCACCTCGCCGGGCGCGGAGTGCAGCCGCCGGACGTCGATCACGCGGCTAGCGGTCGGGGATTCCGGGAGCGAGCCCGAGGTACGCGCAATTCTGGTTGACCAGGATCTGGAACTGGATCGTGCGCGCCGTGACATCGACCGCGAGGACTTGCAACTTCGCGTAGAGCGGTAGGGTGTTGCCGTCCGCGCACGTCTGCACGCGCGAGCGCGCCACCGTCACGTTCCCCACTACCGCGAGGAACGGTTTGTCGGCCTCGTAGCCATCGGTGGGTGCGATGGTGACGTTGGCGAACGTCGCCGACGACGACTGAAAGCCAGGGTCCGTGTTGGCGTTGCCGGTGCCTAAGCGGATCGCGCCGCTGGGCAGGAACACGGGCCGGCCCAGCGAGTCGAAGTTGAAGGCGAAATCGAACACGATCGAGGTTTCGGTGCGGACCAGACGGCGTCCGTTCATGCTGTAGGCCGACGGCGTGCCGAGCGGCGTGCCGTCGAGCGCGTACAACGTCACCGTGTCGATGACGTTCACGAAGGCCGCGGGCGGCAGCGGCGAGGTGTTGCACGCCGCGAGCAGAGTGAGGCCAGTGAAGCCGAGAGCGAGCGCGAGAGACCAGAGGCGGGAGCGCATCCGGCGGGAAAATATCAGCGCCGGCGGGAGCGGGTCAACCCGCGGTCACTGCTTGACTTCGACCTTCGCGCGTCCTAGCTTGGCCGCCGTATGGCGACGATCCGGGACGTGGTCGAGGCGCTCAGCCGGCGCGCCGGCGTCGACGCCGTCGTCGTGGTCGGCCGGGACGGGCTCCCCATCGATTCCCGCACGAAGGACGGCGTGGACGCCGAAAACGTCGCCGCCCTGCTCCCCTCGGTGATCAACGGCATGACGCAGCTCGGCGAAGCGGGCGGCCGCGGCGATTTCGGCACCGGTGTGCTCGAATTCGGCGGCGGGCTCGCGGTGGTCTCCGTGCTGAACGCCGATGCGCTGCTCGTCGTCCTGGTGCAGCCGTCCACCAACGTGGGCGCGCTGCTGTACGACCTCCGCCGCCACCGCTCGGCGATCGCCGGCCTGCTCTGATCCGGAGCTGACCGCGTGGCGCCCCCGCCTGTGCCGCGGCACCTCCTCGTCGTCGACGATGAGCCGCACATCGGGCTGTTGCTGCGCCCGCACCTGGAGGAGCTCGGCTACCGCGTGAGCATCGCGCGCAACTTGGCAGAGGCCCGCGCCGCCCTCACCGCACCGTGCGACGGCCTGCTGCTCGATCTGCACCTCCCCGACGGGTCCGGACTCGACTTGCTGCGCGAGCTGCGCTCCAGCCAGGCCACCCGCGCCCTGCCTGTCATAGTGCTGACCGCCGAAGGCGCCGAGGGCGTGCTCGCTGCCGCCAAGAGCCTCGACGCCACACTGCTCACCAAGCCCTTCAGCCCGACCAAGCTGACCGCGCGCGTCGCCGCGATGCTGGGCGACGCGCCGCGGGACGGCGCCTCTCCTCCGTGAGCGTCTGGGCGGCGATCCTCGCCGGCGGGTCCGGGACGCGCTTCTGGCCCCTGTCCACACCGGCGCGTCCCAAGCAGCTACTCGCGCTCGCGGGGGAGGGCCCGCTCCTTACCCAGACGGTGAATCGCCTCGAGGGTCTCGTGCCGCCGGAGCGGGTCGTGGTCCTCACCGGGCCCTTCTTGGTGGACCAGGTCGCCGGGCTCGTCCCGGGCGTGCCGCGGGCGCAAGTCTTCGCGGAGCCGCGGGCGGCCTCGACCGCACCCCCGCTCGCGTGGGCGGCGCACTGGATCGCGCGGCAGGACCCAGGCGCCCAAATGCTGTCGCTCCACGCCGACTGGGCCGTGGGGGACGAGCGGGCCTTCCGCAGCGCGGCCCGCACCGCGCTGGGCGTGGCCGAAGACTACGACGTTCTCGTGACCGTCGGCGTGAAGCCGACGCGCAACGACACGGGGTACGGCTACATCGTCCCGGGCAAGCCGCTCGGCGCCGGGCGGACGGTGCGCCGCTTCGTGGAGAAACCGAGCGCGGCCCGCGCCGCTCTGCTGCGCCAGCGCGGCGCGCTCTGGAACACTGGGCTGTTCGCCTGGGGGGTCGCGCGCTTTCTGGGAGAGGCCGGCGCCTACGCGCGTGAGCTGAAGGGCGGCTGGCCCGCCCTCGCCGCAGGAGACGCGAGCGGCTTCTTCGCCGGCGTGCGTCCGGCCGCCGTGGACGTGGCCGTGCTGGAGCGCACCAAGCGCCTAGCGGTCGTCACGGGAGCATTCCGGTGGGACGACATCGGGTCCTGGGATGCGCTGCTGCGCATTCGCAAGACCGATGCGCGAGGCAACGTGGTGGTGGGGAACGCCACCGTGGCGGACGATGTAAAGCGCTGCGTGATCTGGGCCGAGAGCGAGCACGTCGCGGTTGCCGGGGTCGAGGACATGATCGTCGTGCGCGCCAACGGCCACACCCTGGTGATGCCGACCGGGCGCGCCGATCAGTTGAAGCAGCTCGTGCAGCACCTGTGACCCGCGCGCTTTATCTGCTGGACCCGGACCCGGCGCCGGCGTGGGCGCCGTTTACCGGGGCGCGGCCGCTCTCGGAGCTCCGCGCTGGCGCTTATCTCGTGCGTGAGCGGTGGGAGCGGTTCGCCGGCACCGCGGCGCAGGAAATCTTCGCGCTCCCCCATCTCGCTGCCTTCGTGGAGCCGGGAGTGCCGCCGGTCTCGGCGCGGCACGCCGTTACCGGACCGGCGATCATCGGCTCTTCTACTTTCGCGCCCCAGGGCGTGGCGCCGGCTCTCCCCACCGGCGCCTTCCGGCTCACTTGCGAAGGCGTCACCGTCGGCTGGGGCATTGGACCGGGCGCGACGTGGGATGCGCCGCAGCCCGGCGCGATGGCGATCGAGGTGCGCGGCGTGGTCCTGCACGGCGTGTTCGATCTGATCCGCACGCTCGAGAAGCTGCTCGCCCAAGACCTCGCGGCCCTGCTCGGAGGCGGAGATTCGGACGCGATTCCGCGCGGCAGCAGTGTGATTGGCGATCCCGCGGCGGTGCTGCTCCGGGACGCGGCCGTCGAGCCCGGCGTCGTGTTCGACACGCGCGCCGGTCCGGTGGTGCTCGAGCCGGGGGTGGAGGTGCGGGCGGGCACGCGACTCGAGGGCCCGCTCTGGATCGGCGCCGGCACACGCGTGCTGGGCGGGCCGATTCGCGGCTCGGCGCTCGGGCCCCGGTGCGTGATCCGGGGCGAGCTCGTGACCAGCGTGTTCCTGGGTTTCGCGAACAAGGCCCACGACGGCTTCGTCGGTCACTCCGTCGTGGGACGCTGGGCGAATCTCGGCGCGGGCACGATCACGTCCAACCTGAAGAACACGTACGGCCCCGCCCGCCTCGAGGTCGGGTCCACGGCCATCGAAACCGGTCTCCTGAATCTGGGCAGCCTCATCGGCGACCATGCCAAGACGGCGATCGGGACGCTGCTCGGCACCGCGACGGTGATCGGCACGGGCGCGAGCGTGTTCGGCGCGGTGCGGCCGCCCAAGTACGTGCCCCCGTTCGCGTGGGGCGGCTCGGACGACGCCCGGATGAGCCGGGAGGGCTTTCTCCGCACCGCCGAGCGCGTGCTGCCACGCCGGGACGTAACTCCGGACGCAGCAACGCGTGCCATGCTGGGCCGCATCTACGATTGGGCCACACGCTGACGAGCACGGGCCCACAACCCGTTGCCGGTCACGGCCCGCGGGTGCACATTGGACCTGCGCCCCTGGGTCACAGGCTCGATGACGAAAACGGAACGATTCCGCCGTGTCAGCAAGTTCGAGCTGCACGACCTCATCGGCGAAGGGGCGATGGGTGTCGTGTGGAAGGCGTATGACACCGTCATCCGCCGGTACGTCGCGCTCAAATTGTTGGGCACCCGCATCGGCAAAACCGGCGACGCGCGCCTGCGATTCCTGCGAGAGGCGCGCGCCGCGGGCGTGCTGCAACACCCCAACCTCGTTACCCTGTACGACCTCGGCGAAGCCGAAAACCAGCTCTACATCGCGATGGAGCTGGTCGAGGGCCGGGACCTGAGCAGCCTCATCGCGACAAACGAGCCGCTCGCGCTCGAGCGCAAGCTCGACATCGTGATCGAGTTGCTGGAAGGGCTCGCCTATGCGCACGAGCGTGGCGTGATCCACCGCGACATCAAGCCCTCCAACGTGCGCGTGGCCGCCGACGGGCGGGTCAAGATCATGGACTTCGGGATCGCGCGCCTGCAGTCGGCCGATGTGACGGGATCAGGAGCGATCGTCGGCACGCCGAACTACATGGCCCCGGAGCAGGTCACGAACGGGCCCATCACCCCCGCCACCGATCTATTTTCGGTCGGCTGCCTGCTGTACGAGCTCCTCAGCTATAGGAAGCCGTTCGAAGGCGAGACGGTCCACGGCGTCCTGTATCAGGTGCTCACGACGGATCCGAAACCCCTGCGCACGATGGCGCCATCCATTCCCGCGGGACTCGAGCGCGTCGTCGGGAAGGCGCTCAACAAGGTTCCGGAAGACCGCTACCAGTCGGCGCGGCAGATGCAGCACACGTTGCTCGGGATCCGCGCCGCGCTGTCGGGAGCGTCGGACACCACGCAGCGCCTGTCCCCGCGGTGGACGCCGATCCCCCTGCCCCTGCTGCGGCTCATCACCCACACACCCCTCAAGTGGCGCGTGGTGGTGCTGTCGGCGCTCGCGACGGTGGTGCTCGCCCTGTCCTACGTGTCGCGCGGCGCGGTCCAGCCCGCGCTGCTGCCCCCCCAGGCCGGCGGTCCGTTTCCGGGCGTCACATCGGACCACCCAACCGACGCGCCGACGGCCCTGGATCAGCTGCTCGCCACCAGGCTGCCGCCGCGTGTCAACCTGGCGCTCGTCGCGCTCCGCGACTCCGCCCTGGCGGTGCGGGAGCGCGCCCGCCGAGTGGGCGCAGCGAAGAACAACGTGCGGTCGATCGTCCTCGCGGATGCGATGCTCCAGACGGCCGAGGTGGCCCTCCGCACCGGGGACCAGGCGCGGGCGTCGAGTGGCTACTTGGGGGCGGTGTCTGAGTATCGCAAGGCCCGCCAGGAAGCGGAGCAGCTGCGGGACGAGTCCCGGCGCGCGATCGAGCGGGCCACGCCGGTCGTCCAAGGCCTGGCCACGCGCCCTGAGGCCGCCCGGGCGGGAACGTCGCTGGCACGCGCGGAATCGCTCTTCGCGGCCATGGATTACCCCCTCGCGACCCTCGCGGCGCACGATGCCGAGCAGGTGGGAGTAGCAGCCGGGGTCGCGCCGCCCAGTCCCCAGCCGGCCGAGCCGCGCGCCGCCATCGGCGTCCTGCTCCTCGACCTCGAGCGCGCCGTCGCGAGCGAGCGCGTGGCCAACTTGCGACTGGTGTTCCCGTCGATGACCGCGCGCGACGCGGCCAGCTGGGAAAGCTTCTTCCGCCGCGCCACCCAGCTCGCGGCGAGCTATGCGGCGGAGTCGCTCCGGGTAGAGAACACGGTGGCCCGGGCGAGGGTGCTCGCCGACTATCGCTTCGTGCCGGAGGGGGGCGGCTCACAGCGGGAAGAGCACGCGCTCCTGACGATGCGGTTCACCAAGACGCCGACCGGCTGGCGGGTGGCCGGCGTGCAGGAGCTCAAGCGGTAGCCGTCAATCCCAAGCCCGCGCGGTGTCGGGTGGGCTCGGAGGAATCGCGAGGGTGTCGGGGCGGGCCGTGGCGGGACCCACGCGCCGCAGCGTTACCGGTTTGTCGAGATCGCCGCCAGAAATCGTGAGCTTGTCGCCTCCCAGCCGCAGGCCGTAGACCATCCACACGCCGTCGCCCAACGTGAGCCACAGGCTGTCACCCACCAGGAGGTGGAGCCGCCGCGGCCCGCTACTCTGGGCGGGAAGGCGCTCGCCGAGGAGCAGTAACCAGGTGACTGCGGCCAGGACACGGCTCACACCGACAAGATACTCACGTCCAGAAGGCCCTGGCTCAAGACAAGCGCCCCGGAATTGCTCCCGGGGCGCCGTCGGTCCACACGTCTACTAGCCGTCTACCAGTCTAGCCTTAATACATTCCACCCATGCCGCCGCCGCCCGGCATTGGCGGGGTCTTCTCCTTCTCCTTCTTCTCCACCACCACACACTCCGTGGTGAGGAGCAATCCCGCGATCGACGCGGCGTTCTGCAGCGCGGTCCGGGTGACCTTGGTGGGGTCGATGACCCCGGCCGCCACGAGGTCCTCGAAGGTGTCGGTCTGGGCGTTGTACCCGAAGTTCTTGTCCTTCGAGTCCTTCACCTTGCCGACCACGATGGAGCCCTCCGCACCGGCATTCTGGGCGATCATGCGGATCGGCTCTTCCAGGGCGCGACGCACGATGTCGATGCCGATCTTCTCATCCTCGTCGCTCCCCTTCACCCGGTCGAGGGTCTTCTGGCACCACAGGAGCGCGACCCCGCCGCCCGGAACGATGCCCTCCTCGACCGCGGCGCGCGTCGCGTGCAGCGCATCCTCCACGCGCGCCTTCCGCTCCTTCATCTCGGTCTCGGTGGCGGCGCCGACCTTGATCACCGCCACGCCGCCGGCGAGCTTCGCCAGCCGCTCCTGCAGCTTCTCCTTGTCGTAGTCCGACGTGGACTTCTCGATCTGGGCCTTGATCTCGTTGATCCGGCCCTGGATCGCGTCCTGCTTCCCCTTACCGTCCACGAGCGTGGTGTTGTCCTTGTCGATCACGATGCGCTTCGCCTGGCCGAGGTCGTTGAGCACGGTGTTCTCTAGCTTGAACCCGACCTCCTCGGAAATCACCTGGCCACCGGTGAGAATGGCGATGTCGCGCAGCATCTCCTTGCGCCGATCGCCGAACCCGGGAGCCTTGACGGCACACACCTTCAGCGTACCGCGGAGCTTGTTGACCACGAGCGTCGCGAGCGCCTCGCCCTCGACGTCCTCGGCGACGATGAGCAGCGGCCGGCCCGACTGCGCCACCTTTTCGAGCACCGGGAGCAGATCCTTCATCGACGAGATCTTCTTGTCGTGGATCAGAATGTACCCATCCTCGAGCACCGCCTCCATCTTCTCGGGATCCGTGATGAAGTAGGGCGACAGGTAGCCGCGATCGAACTGCATCCCGTCGACGGTCTCCTTGGTGGTCTCGAGACCCTTCGCCTCCTCGACCGTGATGACCCCGTCCTTCCCGACCTTCTCCATCGCGTCGGCGATGATCTTTCCGATCTCCTCGTCGTTGTTCGCCGAGATCGTGCCAACCTGCGCAATCTCCTTCCGGCCCGCGGTCGCCACGGAGATCTTCTTCAGGTCCTCTACCACGGCCTCGACCGCCTTGTCGATGCCGCGCTTGAGAGACATCGGGTTGACGCCGGCGGTGACCGACTTCAACCCCTCGCGGAAGATCGCCTGGGCGAGCACCGTCGCCGTGGTCGTGCCGTCGCCTGCGAGATCCGAGGTCTTGGTCGCCACTTCCTTCACCATCTGGGCGCCCATGTTCTCGACCGGATCTTCCAGCTCGATTTCCTTGGCGACCGTGACGCCGTCCTTGGTGACGGTCGGGTTCCCGAACTTCTTGTCGATGACGACGTTCCGTCCCTTGGGGCCGAGCGTCACCCGGACCGCTTCGGCCAGCTGGTCCACGCCCCGCTTCAAGCGGGTGCGGGCCTCGGTATTGAACTCCAGTTGCTTCGCAGCCATCTGCAATTCCTCCTGCCTCGAGGCGACGCCTCAGGCGAGTTTGGCAATGACGTCAGATTCCTTGATCAGGATGACCTCTTCCCCTTCGAGTTCGACTTGCGTACCGCTGTATTTGCCGTAGACCACCCGGTCGCCGACCTTCAACTCCATCGGCACGACTTCGCCCTTTTCCCGCCGTCCAGTTCCAACGGCAATCACTTCGCCCTGGATCGGCTTCTCCTTCGCCGTGTCAGGGATGTAGAGACCGCCCTTCATCGTCTCGGTCTCCTCGAGCGGCTTGATCGCCACGCGGTCGGCCAGCGGGAAGATCTTGAGTTTGGTTTTCGATGCAGTCCCCGGTGCCATGGTAGGAACCTCCACCTCGGTGCGTGTTCACCTAAGCGATTACTTCTTATGTTATTAGCACTCTTGTCAGGTGAGTGCTAACGCGCCGGGGACAATCTCTCCACGCGCGGCGGCAGTGTCAAGGGGGGAGTGTTGGCGTGCGTGATTCCAGCCGGGCGGCCAGTGAGTCGGCGAGGCTGTGGGCGCGGGCCCGGGGGGTCGCGCCGAGCGAATCGATCGGCGCCGAGACCGTCGCCACGACTGCGCCGCTGCGGGTATCCGCCAGGACCACATTGAACCACGTGACCGGGGACGCTCCCCCGTCGTGGTAGTGGTACGTGTACGTGATGACGGCGGCCGTCGGAGCGCTGCCCCCCTCGATCCGGCGCCGGACCGTGAACCCCCGGTGCGAGAGCACGTCGGCGAGGTACTCACTGAGGGAGTCGTGCGCCTCGATCAGCACGCGGTAGCCGCGGATGGGTGAGGGGGGGCGGGAGCCGAAGAGGCAGGCGGCGGAGGCGAGACAGGTCGCTAAGGCGACGTTACGTTGTACGTCGCTACGTTGTACGAGACTGCGATGCATACGTAAAACGTAGCGACGTGGCGACGTATAACGGTGATTCACGGTATCACCCGCCGCGCCCCCACCCAGTGGGCGAGCCAGTAGGCGCCCTCGGGATCATGCGGCTCCAACCGCGACAGCTTCACGCCGTTGTTGGTGCTGTGGATGAACTTCCCGTCGGCGACGTACAGCCCGACGTGCGTGACGCCGGCGCCCGAGCGCATGGAAAACAGCAGGATGTCCCCCGGGCGAAGGGCTTCGACTGCCGGCGTGACCTCGGCGCCCACCTGCCCCTGATCGCGGCTGCGGCGCGGCAGGCGGATCCCGTGTTGCCCGTAGGCATACTGGATCAGCCCGGAGCAATCGAAGCCGTTGTCGGCGGTACCGCCCCACTGGTAGGGTGTTCCCAGGACGTCGAGCGCGGTCTCGACCACGTCGCCGGCGTTGCCGCTCAGCGTTCCGGGAGGCGGGAGAGCGAAGACGGGAGGCGGATACGCTGCGCTCCCGCCTCTCGGCTCCCGCCTCCCGATGCCGACGGAGATGCCGAGCGAGCCACCGAGCCCGCTGCGAGCGTCGGGGCCGGGGCGCCAGAAGCCCCGGGGTCCGCGATCCTCCAGACGGTAGCGCCCTTCCGCACCGATGGCGAACCAGGTCGCCGGCCGCCATTCGACTCCCCCGCCGAGGCTCCACATGACGCCGAGCTGCTGCTTCGCCGTGTCGGTCGAGAGACCAAGCGCGGCGCCCACCAGGGCGTACGGCGCGAGCGCCCGGCGACCACGGAAGGCCTGGATCTCGTATCCGGCGCCGTAGAAGGCGCGCCGGCGCCCGAGGCTGTCGTTCAACAGCACCGCCGCGGTGAAGCCGTGCGTGAGCGCGCCCGAGAGGGGGGAGCTGGTGCGGAATTCGTACGTGTGGGCGCGATTGTCGCCGTACCAGCTCCCGAGGTGGAGCTCGAGGTCCCGCCCCCGCCCCTGGGCGCCGAGCAGCGCGGGCCACAGGGCGAGCAGCGGAAGCCGCACGACCGTCAGTCGGCGGCGGTCGCCGCGCGAGGTTCCTCTGACGTGCGCGCGGCCATGAGATGCGACAGGAGGTGCGGGACGCGGCGCATGAACCGCACCCAGATGGCGAGCGCGGCCAACCCGCACACCGCCGCGACGAGCCCCGCCACGCCAAGCATCGTCAGCGGGTGCGCGAAGCGCAGCGCGACGCGCGCGCCAAGCCACAGGCCCACATACGAAGCTCCCCACGCCAGGACCGGCGTGAGGAGCCATCCGCAGACGACCAGTAGGTGAGCCAGCCAGCGGGGCACCGCCCCCTCCTGCTACGCGCTGCGGGCGAGGGCGATGACGGCGAGCGCCGACAGGGTGACGGCAAAGCCCGCGCCCGCCGCAACCGGCAACACCACGGCCAGACCCGCGACCTTCGCGAGCGCGGCGACGACGACGGCGCCGGCAAGCGGCAGCACTGCCACCCGCAGCCCGGTCGCCTCACCGCGAGAGGCGCTCAGCGCGATGCGCGTGCCGCCCATCCAGGCGAGGAACGTTCCGAGGATCCACCACATCGGCAGGTACCACCACGTCGTGCCGCCGCCGACCGCGTCCCAGGTCCAAGGATACGCTCTGACGGGTCGCAGCAGCACAATGTCGATCACCGAGAACACGACTGTACCCCACAACCCCATCGCGGCGGCGCCGGCAATGCCCTCGGCGTTGCGCGCGGCACACCACAGACCGGGAAGGAAGGCCGCCGTGACCCCCGCCGCCAGAACGACGAGCGTTTCCACGCCGCTCCGTACCCCGCCGGTGCCGGGAAGGTGCTTCGAGGCAAGCAGGTAGAGCACGACCGCCGCTGCCGTGATGAGACCCAACTTCGTCCCACCAGTGATGACGGTACGGAAATCGGAGCGATCTGTCGTTTGCGGCGCGACGGTGGCGGACATGCTGTCAATCTACAGCAGCCGCTTCAGCGGGCAAACACCAACAGGACCACGAGGTCGGTGAGAGCCCAAGCGGCTAGCGCGCGGTACATGCCTCGTTGATGCTCCCGTGGCGTCCACGCGCGGTGCCCGCGGTACCACGGCAGCAGGACGGCGAGCCATGCAGCGAGCGGGACGCCGAGCGCCAGCCCCCAGGCACCCACATCGAGCCGGGCGGCGGCCCACGTGAACAGCGCGAACCCCACGAGTGTTGAGCCGATTGCGAGCGCGAGACTGGTCCGCATTCCGAGGATCAGCGCCAGCGTGCGATCGCCGCGGCGCCGGTCTTCGTCGAACTGATACAGCTGCGTAAGCGGATACAATGCCGCGAACAGGGGGCAGAACGCCACGAGGATCAGCGCATGCCCCAGATCCAGCGGCCGCCCCGTCGCCGCCCAGCCGGCAAGGGGCGTGAGCGTCCCGAAGCCCCACATGTTGATGATCCAGTCAACGCCGGCCACGGCCTTGAAGCGGAACGGCGGCACCGAATAGAGGATCGAGAGCAGGAAGCAGACGGCATAGTCGAGCTGGAAGGTCCGCGGCAGGAAGAGCGCGAGCAGCTGGCCTCCCGCGAGCAACGCGAGGCTGAAGGCCAAGAGGTATCGCGGCAGCGCGGGGGGCGTGATGAGGTACCCGATGTCTCCCTCGTCCCGGTCGAATACGCTATTGATCGCAAGCGTGCCGCCGTTCAGGAACACCACCCATATCACGAGTCCCGTCAGCGCCTGAGGCAGCCAGGCGCCACGCGCCACGCCGGTGATCCCGACGGCCAGCACATACCCGAGCGCCGTGTGCCCCGCCATGATGGGCCACTCGGCCGGACGCAGGTGCAACACGTAGGAGAACAGGTCGCCTGGAAGCACGCGATAGCCCCAGCGGCGCCAGGCGTTGAGGGCGCGAGCGGAGGCTTCTGTCACCAGCTGAGGCCGAGCGCGCCGGCCGCGAGCCGGAGCCCGGTGAGGGTGAGATCCGGATGCACCGACTCGATCTCGCGCGTGAGCGGCACGATGAGGCCAGCGAGGCCCCCGGTCGCGATCGCGTGCGGCTTCCCGCTGTTCGGCCACTCGGCCCTGATGCGGCGCACCAAACCGTCGACCGCGTCCGCCGCGCCCCACAGCACGCCTGAGCGGATGCAGTCTTCCGTACGGCGCCCGATCACGTGCTGCGGCGGCGTGAGCTCGGTGGCCGGCAGTTTCGCCGTCTTACGCACCAGGTCGTCGGACGCGGTCCGGACCCCCGGCATGATCACGCCCCCGATGAAGCGCCCGTCCCCGGTGATGCAGTCGAACGTCGTTGCGGTGCCGAAGTCCACCACGATCGTGTCGCGGTGAAACAGTTGCGACGCAGCGAGGGTGTTGACGATGCGATCGGCGCCGACGGTGAGGGGCTCGTCCACGTCGAGGGTGATAGGCAGCCGCGAGCGAGCGTCCACCACGTGGGGCCGAGTCGCGGTCGCGCGCTCGACGGCATCGCACACGCTCTGCGTCACCTGCGGTACCACCGACGCGACCACTGCCGCGCGCACTTCCTGGGTGGAGTGGCCCGCCTGGCCGAGGTAGGCGGTTATGGCCGCCGCCCACTCGTCCGGCGTACGGAATGGCGTGCTGGTGAGGCGCCAGTGGGCGG
>QHTZ01000024.1 GCA_003221005.1 Gemmatimonadota bacterium | reverse complement strand
TCTGTCGTTGTAAGACCATGCCGCCGATTGGCTTACGGACCGCCCCTCGGTCCGCCCTGGCCCTCCTCCTGGGGGGTGCGAGCCTCCTCGGAGCTCAGCAGTGGGTTCCGCCCCGTCCGCCTTGCGACATCTCCCCCGGCTACTTCCGCATCGTCTCCGCGCAACTCGACCTGAAGCTGGCGGCCGAGCGGCAGGACGTGCGCGACCGGATGCTGGCACAGGCGAAGGACGTGCTGTTTCGCTCGATCGTGGACGACAAGCAGGATAAGAACCCCGCCGCCTGGTACTACCTCGGCCGCTATTTCAAGGCGGTGGGTGACGCAGCGGGCGCGGACACCGCCTTCGCGCGCGCGGAGGCGCTCGCGCCGCAGTGCACAGCGGACATCGCGACCTACCGACGCGTGCTCTCCGTCGAAACGCAGAATCGAGCCGCGACTGCCTGGCAAGCCGGCAACCAGGACTCTGCGGCCGCGTTGTTCCGCCTGGCCTACCGCCTGGTGCCCTCGAACGCCCGGCCGCTGTTCGCGCTCGCGGGGCTGTACGCGGAGGCCCAGACCTTCGACTCCGCCATCGTGTACTACCGCCGCGCGGCAGCGGCGGCAGCAGGCGACACCGCGCTATCCGCCAACCGCCGCGACGCGCTCTCCAACGTCGCGCGCATCTACTTGAGTCGTGCCCAGACAGATCCTGCGGTGCAGCGCGCGCAGCAGACGCGCGCCAGTCAGGATTCGCTGGAGCGCCTGCTCGCGGCCGATTCGGCGGTCGTCGCGCGCATGGTCGCCTCCTCGGTCTCCCGTCACAAGCGGCAGGCGCGGCTCTCTCCTGCCGATCAGGCGGCGTTCAGCCGCGACTCGTCCGCTCGAGCCGACGCCGTGGGCCGCGAGCGCGCCGCGCGGGCCGCGCTCGCCGTGCAGGCGGCGAGCGGCGCTGCCGCCGTGCGCGCCGTCTCGGCGCCCGCGATCGCGGCGCACCGCGATCTCCTCGCGGCGTTCCCCGATGACATGGATGCCGCGACGAACCTTGCCACGCTCTACGCCCAGAGCGGCGAGCCCGACCTGGCCACGACGGTGTTCGATTCCGTGCTCGTCCATGCGCACAACCTGCAAGCGGAGGACCTCATCATCGCGGGCGAGCGGCTGCTCGGCACGGGGCTGGTGCGCCCCGGCGCCCGCGCCCTCTCCCTCGGGCTCGCGAGGAATCCCTATCGCCGTGACGCACTGTTCTATCTCGCCAGGGCCTACTACACGCTGCGGGACTCGGCGAACATGCTTCCCACCGCCCAGCGCCTGATCGCCCTCGACCCCTTGAACCGGAACGGCATTCGCCTGGTCGCCGCTGCCTGGGACCTGAAGGGTCGCCGCGACTCCACCCTGAAGTACGTCACCAGGGCCGACTCGACCCTGCCGGTGGACATCACGGTATCGAGCTTTGCCCCCGACAGCGCGGGGTTCGTCCTCACCGCCGTTGCCACAAACCTCCGGTCGGCAGCGTCCCAGCCCTTCAAACTGTCCTTCGATTTTCTCGGGCCTGGGGGCGCGGTTGCGACCACACTGCCGGCGGACATCCCGGCCCTCCCGCCAGGCGGAAGCCAGCAGTTCGAGCTCCACGTGAAGGGGACAGACCTGCTCGGCTGGCGCTACAGGCCGTCTTAGACGATATTTACGCGTTTGGAAGTGTCAGCCAGCGTTGGGGTTGCGATACCTGGCTTCACAAACTCCTTGAACTCCTAAGGCGGCCGGTGTGATCCGTGTGCAGGCCGTGGCGCCGGGCTCTCTCGGTGCCGCCCTGGGACTCACTCGCGGGACCGAGCTCCTGGCCGTCAACAGCAGGCCGCTCGAGGACTTCCTGGACTGGGAGTTCCTCACCGCCGACGAGCACTTCATGTTGCACGTGAAGTCGCCCGCGCGGGAGGAGATCGAGTACGACGTGCTGCGCCCTGAGGGCTGGCCGATGGGCGTGACGCTCGAGCCACCGCGAATCCGCCGTTGCGCCAATCACTGCGACTTCTGCTTCGTGGACGGCAACCCTGAGGACCTGCGCCGGCCGCTCTACATCCGGGACGACGACTACCGGCTGTCGTTCCGCTACGGCAACTTCGCCACCCTGACGAATCTCAAGCCGTGGGACGTGGAGCGGATCGTGGAGTATCGCCTGTCGCCGCTGTACGTCTCGGTGCACGCGACCGATCCGACGGTGCGCCGCTGGCTGCTGCGCAATCCGGAAGCGCCTGACGTAGTGCCGCAGCTCGCACAGCTCGGGAACCGGGGGATCAAATTCCACACGCAAGTGGTCCTCGTCCCAGGTGTGAACGACGGAGCGGTGTTGACCAGCACGCTCACCGACCTCTACAGCCTGGGGGAGCCGATCCTCTCCGTCTCCGTCGTCCCGGTCGCGCTGACGGAGTTCAGCAAGCATCACCTGGTGCGACAGCCGACGGGGGACGAGTGCAGGCGCGCCCTCGCCACCGTGAGTGACTTCGCCGCGCGGGCCGTGGCGGAGCGCGGCTTCCCGTGGTGCTACGGAGCGGATGACTTGTACCTGCAGGCGGGCGAGCTGCTGCCGCCGGCGGAGTGGTACGGCGATTTCGAGCAGCGCGAGAACGGGGTCGGAGCGGTTCGCTACCTGGAGACGCGCATCGCCGCCGCCCGGGAGGACTTGGGACAGCTCGCGGGGCGGCGCATCGGCATCGTGACCGGCACCGCGATGGGGGCGTTGCTGCCGCAGGTGCTCGCGGGGCTCGCCGAGCTGACAGGAGCCGCGTACCAGCTCATAGTGCTCGAGAACGCTCTGTTCGGCCCCGCGGTGACGACCGCAGGCCTCCTCCCGGGGGCCGGGATTCGTGCGGCCCTGCGGGACCGGGGCGACCTCGATCTCGCGCTCCTCCCGGCGGAGGCCGTGAACGACGATATGCAATTCATCGACGACGTGAGGGTGGGAGGGGAAGGGATGAAGGGCGCCCCCACCGTCGCCATCATCGGCCGCCCCAACGTCGGCAAGTCCACCCTCTTCAACCGCATCATCGGCCGGCGTGACGCGATCGTGGACGCGGAGCCGGGCGTCACCCGGGACCGGCATTTCGCCGCCGCGGAATGGAACGGGCAGCGCTTCTGGCTCGTGGACACGGGGGGCCTCGTGCCGCAGGCGAGCGATCCTCTGAGCCAGGCGGTGCGGGCGCAGGTGGAGCTGGCAATCGCCGAGAGCGACGCGCTGCTGTTCGTGGTGGACGTGAGCGCCGGGGTGCACCCGGCCGATCGCGAGATCGCCGAGCTGGTGCGCAAGTCCCGGCGGCCGTTTCTGCTCGTCGCGAACAAGGCGGACGAGCTGCCGGTTGACACGCGGCACCTCGCGTTTTACGAGCTCGGCCTGGGCGATCCGTTCCCGGTGTCCGCCGCGGTGGGGAAGAGCAGCGGCGATCTGCTCGATCGCGTGGTCGAGCTGCTGCCGCCGTGGGGCGCCACGGGCGCGGAGCCCGCCATTCACGTCGCCGTCGTGGGCCGTCCCAATGTGGGGAAGTCGAGCCTCGTGAACCGCCTGCTGGGGCAAGATCGGCTCGTGGTGGCGGCGGAGCCCGGGACCACCCGGGATGCGATCGACACGCCGCTCGTCTACCATGGGCGTACCATCGTGTTCATCGACACGGCCGGGCTGCGCAAGCGCTCCAAGGTCTCGGACGACATCGAGTTCTACTCGACGCTGCGCACCGCGCGCGCCATCGAGCGCGCCCACGTGTGCATCCTGGTGGTGGACGCGAGCGACGGCATGCACGCCCAGGACCTGAAGATCGCGACCGAGGCGTGGGAGCGCGGCGCGGGGCTGATCGTCGCCGTGAACAAGTGGGACTTGATCGAGGAGAAGGACGCCAACACCGCCGTGCGCGGCGAGCGGGAGTTGCAGGACAAGGCGCCCTTCCTCGCGTTCATCCCGTTCCTGTACGTGTCCGCCAAGACCGGGCAGCGCGTGACGAAGTTGCTCGAGCTGATCGTCGAGGTGGCGGAAGCCAGGGACAAGCGCGTGCCCACCGCCGAGGTGAACCGCGTGCTCGAGGAGCTGGTGCAGCGCCAGCAGCCCCCTCAGCCGGTGGGAGCGTCGGTGCGGTTGCTGTACGCCTCGCAGATCGGCACCGCTCCGCCGCGCTTCGCGGTGGTCTCGAACCGCCCGGAGGCGATCCCCGAGTCCTATACGCGGTACCTGCTGAACGGCTTCCGCGAGGCCTGGGAATTCACCGGCGCCCCGGTGAACATCAAGTTCCGCCGCAAGCGGGTGCGCTCGTGACGGCGGCCCTGTGGCTGGCGGCGTCCTACCTATTCGGCGCGATTCCGACGAGCTACATCGCCGGGCGCTTGGGGCGGGGGATCGATCTCCGCCAGCACGGCAGCCGGAATCTCGGCGCGACCAACGTGTACCGCGTGCTCGGGTGGCGGTATGCGATCCCGGTTGGCCTGTTGGACGTGGCGAAGGGGGCGCTCCCCGTGACGCTGTGCGAGCGCTGGTCCGGGGGTCCGCCGTGGCTGCCCGTGGCGGCGGGGGTCGCGGCCGTGACGGGCCACGTGTTTTCGCCCTACGTTCGCTTCAGGGGCGGGAAGGGGGTTGCCACGGCGGGCGGGATGTTCCTGGCGCTCGCGCCGCTCGCGCTCGCGATCTCGGCCATTGTGTGGGGAGTGGTACTGTGGCTGTCGGGATACGTCTCGGTCAGCTCCCTCGTCGCGGCGGCCCTCTTTCCTCTGTGGGCGCGCCTCACCCGGCCGGACGCTCCCTCCACCCTGTGGGCGAGCGTCGCCCTGGCGTTGCTCATCGTGTTCTCGCACCGCGCGAACATCCGGCGGCTGGCCGCAGGGACGGAGCATCGTTTCCGGACGCGCGTCATCCCAGGGGGCGAGGACAGATGACCCAGATCGCCGTCATCGGGGCAGGGGCATGGGGCACGACGCTCGCCGATCTGCTGGCGCGCAAGGGGGCGGGCGTCAGGCTCTGGGCGCGCGAGCCCGAGGTCGTGGCGAGCATCAATCGCGAGCATGTGAACCACCTGTTTCTCCCCGGCGCCGCGCTCGCGCCCGAGGTGCGGGCGACGGGCGACGTCACGGAGGCGGTGCGGGCCGCCGAGGTGGTCGTTTCAGCAGCGCCATCGCACGCGGTGAGCGCGGTGATGTCCGCAGCGGCGACGGCGCTGCGCGAGCGGCCGCTCGTGGTGAGCGTGTCCAAGGGCCTCGAGCCGGAGCGGCTCAGCACCCTCTCGTGTGTGCTCGTCGAGATCCTGCCGCGTGGCACCGAGATCGCCGTGCTCTCGGGGCCGTCGTTCGCGGAGGAGGTTTATGCGCGACAGCCCACGGCGGTCGTGGCGGCCGCGCGGGAGCACGACGTGGCGCAGCGGGTCCAGCAGATCTTCGCGACGACGTTCTTTCGGGTGTACTCTCATACCGACGTGGTGGGCGTGGAGCTCGCGGGTGCGCTCAAGAACGTGATCGCCCTGGCCGCCGGGATGCTGGAGGGACTCGGGCTGGGCCACAACACCCGCGCGGCGTTGATCACGCGGGGCCTGGCCGAGATCACTCGCCTCGGGGTCGCGCTCGGCGCCGAGCCCGCCACGTTCGCCGGGCTCGCCGGCATGGGAGATCTGATCCTCACCGCCACCGGGCCGCTGTCGCGCAACCACACCCTGGGCGTCGAGCTGGGCCGCGGCACGCCGCTGGAGCAGGCGCTGGCACAGCGTCCCACGGTGGCGGAAGGGGTGAACACCGCGCGGGCGGCCGTGACGCTCGGCGAGCGCCACAATGTCGAGCTCCCGATCGCGCACGAGGTGACCGAGGTGCTGTTCCATGGGAAGTCACCGCGCCAGGCGGTCGCTGCGTTGATGGAACGGGAGCTCAAAGCGGAGCAGTGGCGATGAGCGCGCCCCATCCTATCCAGGAGTTCTTCTCCATTGGGGAGGTCTGCCAGCTCACCGACCTGAAGCCGCACGTGCTGCGCTATTGGGAGAGTCAGTTCCGCTTCCTGAACCCGGCCAAGAACCGCTCGGGGAACCGCGTGTACCAGCGGCGCGAGATCGAGCTGATCATGCTCGTCAAGCATCTGCTCTACACGGAGAAGTACACGATCGAAGGCGCGCGCCAGAAGATCGAGCAATACCGGCGCTCGGGCGAGCTCAAACCCGAAGCGCGCCGGGCGCTCGCGCTCGAGACCGTCAGAGACCTACGCGCCCAGTTGAAGTCAGTGCTCGCGATTCTCGAGGGGGACGCGCCGTCGCCGCGATGAAGATTCTCGTCTCCAACGACGACGGCATTCTCGCCCGGGGGCTCGGAGTGCTCGGCGAGGTGTGTGCGGCCGTGGGACAGGTGACCGTCGTCGCACCTGATCGCGAGCAGAGCGGGACCTCCCACTCCTTGACGCTGCATCGCCCGCTGCGCGCCACCCGGCGCCCCGACGGCGCGTATCAGGTGGATGGCACGCCCACGGACTGCGTCCTCCTCGCTACGTCCTCTATTCCGGCACCGTCGCCGCGGCGTTCGAGGGCCTCGTGGCCGGCATCCCGAGCATCGCCATCTCGTTCGCGGGCAGCGATCTCGACCTGATGGAGACGCACCGCCCCAAGCTCGAGCGGCTGCTCAAGCGCCTCGCCCAGGTCCGCGACTTCCCGAAGGAGACGTTGCTCAACATCAACCTGCCCCCGATCCCCGGGGAAGACGTGAAGGGCATCAAGGTGACCCACCTCGGTAGCCGCGTGTTCCACGAGGAGCTCGCCTTGATGAAGGATCCGTGGGGCAAGGACATCTACTGGATCGGGGGCGGCCACGTGACGTGGTCGGGAGGCGCCGATTCCGACTTCCGGGCGATCCGCGACGGGTACATCTCCGTCACTCCGCTGCACATGGACATGACCAACTACAAGTTGATCGAGGTCGTGCAGTCGTGGTTTCCCGAAGACTAACGGGGCGGGGCGACACCTTCGCCGGCTACCGGTCACGCTTGGTGGAGGCGCTCCGCGCTCGGGGGATCCGTGATCTGGCGGTACTCAAGGCGTTCGCCGAGACACCGCGCCACCTGTTCGTTCCCGAGGCGCTGCGCCCGCGCGCCTACGACGACGCCGCCCTCCCGATCGGGAACGGGCAGACGATCTCGCAACCCTTCACGCAGGCCCGTTATCTGGAGGCGCTCGGCCTCCGGGGCAGCGAGCGCGTGCTGGAGATCGGGACTGGCTCCGGGTACCAAACTGCGCTGCTGTGCGCCCTGGCCGGCCAGGTGTTCAGCGTCGAGCGGGTCCGCGCCCTCGCCCTCCGGGCTCAACAGGCGCTGCGCCAGGCAGGTGTTACGAATGCGTCCGTGCTCCTGGGGGACGGGACGCTGGGGTGGAGCGACTACGCGCCCTACCACGCGATCCTCGTGGCTGCGGGAGGGCCGGAGGTTCCGCCGCCGCTCGCCGCGCAGCTCGCGCCCGGGGGACGGCTGCTGATGCCACTGGGCGACCGCGGAGCGCAGATCCTGACGCTCGTCGAGCGCACGGGTGATGGCGCTGACCTCAGGCGCACGCCGCTCGGGGACGCCCGCTTCGTCCCGCTCGTCGGGGAGCACGGCTTCGATGCTTGAGCAATTCATCCAGTGGCTCCTGAACGGGCTGCTCGACCTCGGCTACCCGGGGATCGTCCTGTTGATGGCCATGGAATCCTCGGTGCTGCCGGTCCCTGCGGAGCTCGTGATGCCGCCCGCCGGCTACTGGGTGGCCAAGGGGGAAATGGATGCCGCCCTCGCGATCGCGAGCGGCGTCCTGGGCGGTGTTGTCGGGTCGCTCGTGAACTACGGCCTGGCGCTCTGGCTCGGCCGCGGGTTCGTCCGCCGGTTCGGGAAATACTTCCTCGTCACCGAGAAGTCGCTCGATCGCACCGAGCGCTACTTCGCCGCGCACGGCGAGATCAGCGTCCTGGTAGGGCGCATGCTTCCAGTCGTCCGTCACCTGATCTCGATCCCGGCGGGAATCGCCCGGATGCCGCTGCGCCGCTTCATCGGGTACACGGGACTCGGCGCGTTCGCGTGGTGCAGCATCCTCGTGGCGATCGGCTACCTGCTGGGCCGGAACGAGGGGGTCTTGCGCCAGGCGGCAGTGCAGCACTATGTGAGCCGCGCGTTGCTCATCGTGCTCCCGATCCTGGCGCTCAGCGTCGGCGTGTACGCGCTGCGGCAGCGGCGCCGGGCGCCGTCGGGCGACTAGCGGGGCGCCCCGTGCCCGCCGCCCGGTTCCTCGTGCGCGGCAGCGTGCAGGGCGTCGGGTTTCGGTGGTTCGTGTTCCGGGAGGCCGAGCGATTGGGATTGCGAGGATGGGTCAGCAACCTGCCGGACGGGGCGGTGGAAGTCGTGGCCGATGGCACGCTCGCAGCGTTGGCACAGCTCGAAGCGGCGCTCGGGCGCGGGCCCGCGCACGCGCGGGTCGCCTATGTGGAAAAGTCAGAGGTTCCACATGAGATCAGCCAACTTAAGTCCTTTGATATTCGATGATTGAGATGACGGGAGATGCGACTGTCGAGCAGTTGTACCGGCGCATCCGGGACGTACCCAACTTTCCTAGGCCGGGCGTCGTCTTCAAGGACATCACGCCGCTGCTGCTCGACGCCGCGCTGTTCCGTCGCGCCATCGAGTTGATGGCGGCACCGTTCCGGAAATTCGGCGTCTCCCGCGTGATCTCCATCGAGTCGCGCGGCTTCCTGCTCGGTGCGCCGATTGCGCTGGCGCTCGAGGCCGGCCTCGTGCCCATTCGCAAACCGGGGAAGCTCCCGGCGGAGCGGGGACGGGTCGAGTACGCGCTCGAGTACGGCACCGACGCGCTCGAAATGCATCGCGATGCCGTGAGCCCGGCCGACCGAGTCCTCATCGTGGACGACGTGCTGGCGACGGGAGGGACGGCGGAGGCGGCTGCGAAGCTGGTTCGAGCCCACGACAGCGCAGTCGTCGGGTTCACCTTCCTGATCGAGCTCGATTTTCTGAAGGGGAGGGAGCGGCTGCGCGGGGAGCGCCTGGAGGCCTTGCTTCACTACACGTAACCCCGCTAGTTTTCAAAACTTAGCAGTTCGGGCACGCCCCTGTAGCTCAGGTGGATAGAGCAGCGGTTTCCTAAACCGTTGGCCGGGTGTTCGAGTCACCCCAGGGGCACTGGGGTGGGGGGTACAGCGAGGACCGATTCATGGCGACTTCCGTGCAAGCCGCGCGCGGCGCGGCGAGGACGCCTCCGCCGGGCGAGTCGCCGGCGCTGACGTGGCTCATCCAGTGGATCAAGGGCCATCGTCAGATGGCGGGCGCCATCGCGGCGGTCATCGTGATCGGCGGGGGCTTGGCATGGTGGAACGCCCTCTCGAGGAGCCGGGTCGAGGCGGCGGCGAGCGAGCGGCTCGAGCAGGCCCGGCTCGCCTTCGAGTCTCACAATTATCCACTGGCGGCGAGCGAACTGTCGCGGCTCGTGGAAAACTTCTCCGGCACGCGCGCAGCGGCGCAAGCGAATCTGCTGTTGGCGCAGGTGCACCTATACCAGGGGCAAGGTCCGCAGGCGATCGACCTGCTGAAGCGCGTCGCGCCAGCGGTCGGGCGCGACTACGCGGCCCAGGCCTACGGTCTCCTGGGTGCGACGTACGAGAACGCCGGGCACCCGGCAGACGCCGCGGCGGCGTACGAAGAGGCCGCGCGCCGCGCCCAGTATGCCTTTCTGAAGGCGCAATACCTCTCGGATGCAGGGCGCGCGCGGCTGGCGGCGGGGGACACTGCCACAGCGCTGAGCGACTACCGCAGCATCGTGTCGGGGACGGACTCGACTCCCACGGTGACAGAGGCGAAGGTGCGCATCGGGGAGCTGACGAAGGGGGCGGGCGTGCCCTAGGAGCCGGTCTCGTATGCCCTAGGCAAACTTCGTATAATAGATGTTATGTTAAGTCATGCTCAGTGTAAATGTGGACAAGCGGCCTAAATAACCACACCCCTAAACACGAGCCGGGCCTCCCCCACCAGCCAGACGTCCTCGTAGCCACCTCCAGGGGCCTTTTGCCCCCGGACATCAAGGGTCTTGCCGCTGCGCGTCCGAATAGCGAGCGGCAGCGTTCCCAGACCCCACTGCTCGAGCGCGCACGCGACGGCGATCGCGCCCGTGCCGCAGGCTAGCGTCTCCCCCTCCACTCCCCGCTCGTAGGTGCGCATCCGCCATTCCGGCCGCGCCCCCGAGCCCGCTCCCGCGGCGACGAAGTTGACGTTGGCTCCCGCGGGCCCCAAAGCCGGATCGTGCCGCAACGTCTTGCCGCGGCCCGTCACGTCCAGCGGGTCGACGTCATCCACCAGCACGACGAGGTGCGGTACGCCCACCACGGCCAGCGCCGCACGCTGCTCACCGGCGCTGAGCGCGGCGCTGGTGACCCTCGCGGGCGCCGCGACCGCGGCGAACCGCAGTTCGGCGCGACCGTCATCGCGGCTGCAGCGGCTCTCATATACGCCCGCATCCGTCTCCAGCCGCATGGCGAGAGCGTTGGCGAAGCCGAGATGCGCGGCCAGGCGAGTGCTGCAGAGGGCCGCATTGCCGCACATCGCGCGGGATCCGTCGCTGTTGAAGTAGGTCATCTGCACGGTACCGGGCTTCGACCCCGGTCCTACGAACACGAGTCCGTCCGCCCCGATCCCCGTGCCGCGCGCGCATACGGCGTGAATGTCGCTCACCGCCCAGTCCTCGGGCGACGAGTGACGACCGTCTACCATGACGAAGTCGTTCCCCGACCCCGTCATCTTGTAGACCGTCAGGCCGCTCAGATGCGGCCGAACCACGCCATCAACCGCAGGCGCGGAACCATCCAAATCGCCTCCCGGACGATCGCGTGGTTCATCTTGCTGGCCCCTTCGGTTCGATCGACGAATACGATCGGGATTTCTTTGAGCCTGAATCCTTTTCGCCATGCGCGCACGCTCATCTCGATCTGAAATGCGTAGCCGTTGGACCGCACCTGCGACAGGTCGATCGTTTCGAGTACCCGCCTGCGAAAGCACTTGAACCCACCCGTCAGGTCCCACATCCGCAAGCCGGTCAGCCGCCGGGCGTAGATGTTTGCAGTGTAGGATAACAGGAGACGCGCCATAGGCCAGTTGACGACCGTCACCTTCCCGTCCAGGTACCGGGAGCCAAGCACTAAGTCCGCGTCCGCCACGGCCTTGAGAAAGTCCTTGAGGTGGACGGGATCGTGCGAGAAGTCCGCATCCATCTCGAAGACGTAGTCGTAGCCGCGCTCGATCGCCCAGCGGAACCCGGTGAGATACGCGGTCCCGAGTCCCCGTTTCCCCTCGCGATGCAGGACGTGCACCCGGGGGTTGGCACGCGCCAGCGCTTCTGCCAGCTGACCGGTGCCGTCGGGAGAGTTGTCGTCCACCACCAGGACCTCGAGCCGCTCGTCTTGAGACAACACCAGCGGAACGAGATTCCCGAGGTTCGGGGCCTCGTTGTAGGTGGGGATGATGACGAGCGCGCGCTCAGACACGGCGCGCACGTCCCGCCGCCACTGCTGCCCCGGCGCTCACGACGAGCACGAGCAGCGACAGCAGCGTGATGAACCGCCCGCGCTCGTAGGCACTCGAGCGGAACGACAGCTCTACCGCGCGGGTGCCGGCCGCGATGGGCACCACCAGCAGGCTGTAGTCCCCCCGGACCACAGGCGCCGGCCGCCCATCGGCTTGGGCCCGCCAGTCCGGGTACCAGTTCTCGGCGATGAGGAGGTAGCTCGGTGCCGGCGGCGCGGGGTCGAGGGCGACCGTCATCCGTCCCGGTTGCCAGCTCGTGACCGTGGCTTTCGCCGGGCTCGGTGGCGGCAGCTCCTTCAGCGGAGCGGGCACGACGGGCTGATCGGTCGTGAACAGCACGACGCGCGAGTAATCCAAGCGCGGGTCCATGAGCGTCGGAACGATGATGCTCGAGTCGCCCTTGATCGCCCCCGGGACGACACGGGCGTAGGGCGCAGGCGTCTCCCGCTCGAACAGGTTCGCGGACGCTCCCCCCGCCACGCGCACCGCGGCGAGCACGCGGCGGAAGCCGGGGATCGAGTCGGCGCCGCGCAGTCCCGTGGACACGATGGCATAGCGGACCGCGAGCAGATTCCACAGCGGCAGGTGCCCGAGATTGCGCCACTCGTTCTTGCCTCCGAGCAGCTCGTCGTAGTAGCGCAGCTCGTTCCCGTGGTAGCCGAGCACGTCCGGCACATCGAACGCCATGAGGGCCGAGCCGGGGTACGCGTCGAGATTGAGGACGCGGAATGGCAGCGGCGTGGCGGCAATCCGCTCGATCACGGGGTCGCGGCCGTACGGCTCGATGTAGCTCCAGAAGGGACGGGCGTTCAGCCACAGGTCGGTGCCGACGCCGAGGGCGAGCGCCACCGCCCCGACGCCCGGCGCCAGCCTCCCACTCGCGAGCCCGAACACCGCAGCGGCGATCGCGAGGGCGATGCCGCTCCCGAGGGCGCCCCACAGGATCGCGCTTTGATCGGCGTCGGCTGCCGCCCCGGTCGCCCGCCCCGCATCCGCCTGGAGGCCCTCGGCCAGCGTATGCGCCACGTGGCCGAAGACGCCGAAGACGGCGAGGAGCACGACGCACGCGGCGACCACGAGCGCAGGCCGCGCCGCGCGCCGGCCCTCGCTCGACAGCGCCCGCTCGGCGCCAACGCCGGCGCAGACCGCCGTGACGAACGCTACGATGAAGAAGGCCATCCCCGGGGCGCGGGTCTTCTTCACGAGCGGCATCAGCGCCCACCACAGCTTGTAGAAGGGCGTCGCCCCCCCCAGGCTCACCAGCAGGAAGAGCAGCCCGATGCCTCCGAGCCAGAGGACGAGGCGGCGACGCTCCCGCACTCGGGCGCCCAGCAGCGCGAGCGCGATGACCGGGAGCCCCAGGTACTCCGAGTGCAGCTTGAGCGGGTTTGAGCCCCAATAGGTCTCGCGCGCGCCGACGAAGTTCTTCAGGAAGAACTCGAGCACGTGATTCCACGGGATGGCGAAGGAGACCGAGCCGGCGAAGCCGCGGTACCCCTGCGCCCGAGGCGAGAACGGGATGTATTCGAGGAACGGCACGACCTGGATCGCCGCGATGCCGAAGCCGAGGAGCACCGCGGCGAGGGCGAGTCCCAGGCGGCCCACCCGCATTCCATCCTTCGCGCCCGCGTCGCTGCCCTCCTCGAACGTGAGATACAGCGCGAACAGTCCCGCCGCGATCAGGAGGTAGTAGGCGAGCTGGAAGTGGCCGAGCAGGGACAGCGCCACGGCCGCGGCGAGCAGCGGGTACCCCGTCCAGCGTCGTTCGCGCAGCGTGAGAACCAGCGCGAGACAGGCCAGCGGGAGCATCGTGGAGGCGAACAGCTTGCCGTCGTGGCCGGGCGAGGGATAAGAGGCGATGAGGCCCGACAGCTCGTAGGCGAGGCCGCTCACGACAGCCCCACCCCACGACACGCCGAGACGCCGGACCAGCAGGTACGTGAAGAGGCCGGCGAGGACGTAGTGCACGAAGAAGCTCAGGTTGCCAGCGGTCGTGGTCGGAATCAGCAGCCGCAACAGCCAGGTCGGGTAGAAGACATCTCCCGACCCCGCCGCGAGAAACGGGAGCCCGCCGAAGATCTCGGGGTTCCAGAGCGGGAGATCGCCCGTCCGCTTCCACCACTCGGCGCTCCACGCCTGAAACGGGTAGCCCGCCGTGTATTGGTCACTCCACGGGCTCGCGAGCCAGCGGCCTTGCAGCATCGGCAGCGACAGCAGCACCGGCCACAGCGCGAACAGGCCGGTGGCGAGGAGCGTCGGCCGCTTCGGCTCGAACGGGGCCACGGGCGGTGCCTCGGGATGACTCACTTGTCACCCAGCGGGAGGGTGAGCGCGGCGGCGGCGGCCTCGGTGGCGGTGAGCAGGACACGAGATGCCACGCTCACGGCCACGGCGCCCCCCGATCCCAGCACGGGCGCCAGGAGGCCGACGAACACCAGCTCGCGCACCCCGACTCCCCCGGGAGCGAAGAGCGCGAGCCAGCCCACGATGTAGCCCAGCGCGAACGCGCCGGCGGCGAGCGAAAGTGACAGGGCTCCCGACGCGGGGGCGACGAGCCCGCGCGCCAGCGCCCAGAACGCAATTCCGTAGATCACCCAACCGCACAGGGAAAATGCGACCGCCTGCAGCACTGCGGCAGGCCGCAGCGGCTCCAGGGGCCGTTCCGCCTGGACGAGGCGGCCGATGAGGTGGACGGCAGGCGGCCAGACGAGGAGTCCCACCGTGACCACCGCGGCGAGGACCGCCGCGCCGAGCCGCAGCGGCGACGTCGCGTGCGGCGTGCAAGCGGCGACCACGATGGCGCCGGTTCCCACAGCCAGGGCTTGCGAGGCGAAGGCGGACGCGGCTGCGGGAGCGCGCTCCACGCCCGCACGTTCGGCCAGCACCACCAGCCCGGCTACGCTCCACACCTTCCCCGGCACGTAACGGCCCAGGTTCGCGAGACTCCAAGTGCGGGCCGCCGCCCCGAGGGAGAGCCGCTGCCGCCAGCCGGCGAGCACCGCACGCCAGGATTGGATTTGAGCTACGTAGGTGAGCAGCACGAGCAGCGCGGAAGCGACGATCCAAAGCGGGCGCACCGCGAGCGTCACGTGCAAGGTGCGGAACTCGGTCCAGTTCCGGGCCAGGGCGCGCGCCACGAGGGCGACCACCACGACGGTGACCAGGGCCGAAGCGGCCCGGAGCCAGCGCCGCCCGGTCACGCAGGGCTCAGTCGCGGACGAACTTGTAGGCCACCGACCGCGCCAGCAGCCAGGGCGCCGGAATCGGCGGATAGAAGTAAGTGCCGCCCCAGTCCACCAGGCGGAACCCGTTCATCTCCCCGAGCCGGGAAATCGTCTGGCGGGTCCAGCTGTAGATGTGCCCTTGCTTGTCGGGCACCCGCAGCAGGTTCCAGATGATCTCCTTCAGGTGATAGGGGTTGGGGACCGACACCATCCACGTGCCCCCGGGCCGCAGCACGCGGTGGATCTCCCCCGCCGTGGCATACGCCGTCGGTGTGTGCTCCAGCACCTCGATCATGAAGACGTAGTCGAACGAGACGTCCGCGAACGGGAGCCCCTGCGAGATGTCGTGCACGAGAATATCGGGCGCGGCGAATTCGGGGGCGATGTCGAGCCCCTGGTACTTCACGTCCGGCGGCAGGTACCGCCGGAGGTCGCCGTTGCGCGACCCGATGTCGAGCACAGCGCTCCCGGGCCTGACCCGAGCGAGCGCCGTGGCCTTGCGGAAGCGCATCCGCTCCTCGCCAGAGTTACGCCAGTTGTGGCGGGCGCTGTAGAACTTCGCGAGCTCGCGAGACGCGGGGGCAATGCGTTGGGCCATCGGTGTGACCAAGATACCAAGCCTCCTAAGCGCAGGAAAGGAGGCCTCTTGGAGCCCGAACCCCGGTCCGGTATAGTACTCCCGCGATGCGCGTGCTCCACGTGGTGACCGCGTTCCCCCGCAGTGCCGACGACGTCATCGCTCCGTGGCTCGTCGAGCTGCTGAAGCGATTGCGCGCGGCGGGGTACGACATCGCCGTGTTCACGTCGGCGTACCGCGGCATGGGGGACCACGTGTTCGCCGGCATTCCGGTCTACCGGTTCCGGTATTTCTTGCGTCGCTGGGAGAATCTGACCCACGAGGAAACGGCGCCCGATCGGATGCGTCGCTCCCTGCTCTATCGGTTGCTGCCGTTTGCCTTCGTCGTCGCGGGGATGGTGGCGATCCGGCGTCACTGCCGCCGCCACCGCTACGACGTGATCCATGTGCACTGGCCGTTCCCGCTGGCGCTACTCGGCTGGGCGGCGCAGCGAGCGCGGCCGGCACGTCTCGTGACCACGTTCTATGGCGCCGAGCTCCGCTGGGTGAAGGGGTCGTCCCTGCCCTTCGCCAGGCGGTTTCTCGCGTGGGCCGCGCGACGCTCCGACCGTGTCGTGGCGATCTCGAGCTACACCGCGGCCGAGGTGCGCGAGCTCGCCGACATCCCGATCGAGGTCATCCCCTACACGACGTCGCTCCCGGCTCCGGGTGCGGCACCGGTCGCACGCGACGGCACTGGACCGGTGCTCTTCGTGGGGCGGCTGGTGGAGCGCAAGGGCGTGGCGAACCTCGTGGAGGCCCTGGCGCGGCTCGGGCCCGGCGGTCCACGCCTCGAAGTCATAGGCGACGGCCCCGAGCGGCCGGCGCTCGAGGCGCTGGCGCGCCAGCTTGGCCTGGGCGATCGGGCGACGTTCCGGGGGAAGGTTCCCGCGCGCGAGCTACAGGAGTGCTACGCGCGGGCGGCG
>QHTZ01000133.1 GCA_003221005.1 Gemmatimonadota bacterium | reverse complement strand
CCAACAATTCGAAGTTCTCCACGGAAACGGGCGCAAATCTGCTGCGCCAGCTGAATCACGACGGCGACTTCCTGGTGCGGTACCGGGCCGGCCGCTACGCGATCGGGCTGGAGTACTTCCGGGCCGTGACGCGGTGGAGCACGGGCATCACCAACGCTGACCAGTACGCCATCAGCGTGCTGCACACGATCTGACGAAACACGGGTTCGCAGCGGAGCGCCCTGCGCTCCGCTGCGGGTCCCTCGCCCTGCTGAACGGAGGGTAGGTCCATGACGAAGCCGCGGAAGGGAATGGACCGGCGCGAGTTCGTAACGACCGCGACCGGGGCGGCGGTGGCGGTCGCGCTCGCTCCCACGATTTGGATCAAGCGCCAGCAGAAGACGCTCAAGATCCTCCAGTGGAGCCACTTCGTGCCCTCGTACGACGGCTGGTTCGACAAGTACGCCAAGGACTGGGGGACGAGCCAAGGCGTCGACGTGACCGTCGATCACATCTCCCTCGCTGACTTAGGCACCCGAGCCAACGCGGAGGTGGCGGCGCAGCAAGGTCACGATCTGTTCCAGTTCCTGTCGCCCCCAGGGGCGTTCGAGCCGCAGACGCTCGACATGGCCGACGTCGTCCAGGAGGCCGCACGGCGGCACGGGCCGATCCTCGACCTGTGCAAGCGCAGCACCTACAACCCGGTAACGAAGCGGTGGTTCGGCTTCAGCGACAACTACGTACCCGACCCGGGCGATTACCTGAAGAGCATCTGGACCGAAATCGGGATGCCCGACGGCCCCGCCACGTGGGAGGACCTCGTCAAGGCGGCGCCGCTGATCAAGGCCAAGCACCCGGAGATCCAGATCCCGATCGGCATCGGGATGTCGCAGGAGCTCGACTCGAACATGGCCGCGCGCGCCATGATCTGGTCGTTCGACGGCTCGGTGCAGGACGCGAACGAAAACGTGGTCCTCAAGTCGGACCAGACACTCGAGGCCGTGACGTTCGGCGTGCGGCTCTTCAAGGCGGGGATGAACCCGTCGGTGATGAGCTGGAACGCCGCGTCCAACAACCAGGCGCTGAACGCCCGCCAGACCGGGTACATCCTCAACTCCATCTCCGCCTACCGCACCGCGCAGGACAACAAGCTCCCGGTGGCGGACGACATCTTCTTCGTCGGCGCGCTCAAGGGCCCGCGCGGCACGCGCTGGGCGAGCGAGCACGTGATGGGGATCTACACGATCTGGAAGTTCGCCCAGAGCCCGGACACGGCGAAGCGGTTCCTGCTCGACCTGATCGGCCACTATCGGGACGCCGTGCTCGGCAGCAAGCTCTACAACTTCCCCTCCTTCCCCGGGTCGGTGGCCGACGCGAGTGTCCCGCTCGCGCAGAAGCCCGATGCGGGTGCACGCTGGCTCGAGCAGGTGACGGCGAACGACCCGTTCGGCTCGAACCCGCCGTCCAAGCTCAAGCCGATCAGCACCGCCCTCCAATGGGCGACGAACATCGGGCACCCGGGCCCGGCCAACCCGGCGGAGAGCGAGGTGTTCGACACGTTCGTGCTCCCCACGATGTTCGCGAACGCGGCCACGGACCGGATGACCCCCAAGCAGGCGCTGGACGACGCGCACCAGCAGGTGAAGAAGATTTTCGAGAAGTGGCGCGCGAAGGGACTGGTTGCCGGGGGCTCGGGCGACCATGCTTGACAAGGTCTAGTTTCAGCGGGAAACTCGAACCTCCACCACCGTCTTGAGGGAGTTATGACTGCGCCCCAGCTCTCCATCAAGGACCTGCGCCGCGTCGTGATCGCCGCGGCGGTTGGGAACGTCATCGAGTGGTACGATTTCTATATCTTCGGCAGCTTGGCCGCGATTCTGTCGGTGCAGTTCTTCTCCAAGACCGACCCGGTGGCCGCGTTCCTCAGCACCGTCGCCATCTTCTCCGTCGGCTTCCTGATCCGCCCCCTCGGGGCGTTCGTGTTCGGCCGGATCGGCGACCTGGTGGGCCGCAAGTACACCTTCCTCATCACGCTGAGCGGGATGGGCCTCTCCACCGCGTTGATCGGCGTCGTCCCGAGCTACGCGCGGATCGGCCTCACGGCGGCCATCCTCCTGTTCATTCTCCGGCTCATTCAGGGCCTCTGCCTCGGCGGCGAGTACGGCGGCGCCATCACCTACGTCGCCGAGCACGTCCCCGACGCGAAGCGGGGCTACTACACCGGCTGGCTCCAGACGTCGCCCACGCTCGGCATCGTGGTCTCCCTGGCCGTGATCATCGGGACGCGCGAGATCGTGGGCACAGAGGCGTGGGCCGCGTGGGGGTGGCGGATTCCCTTCCTGCTGTCGCTCCTCATGGTCGCGATCGCGATCTACATCCGGCTGCGGCTGCAGGAGACGCCGATCTTCCAGGACATGAAGGCAAAGGGCCAGACGGCCATGAATCCGTGGCGCGAAGCCTTCTTGAGTGAAAACTTCAAGTACGTGGTCATCGCCAGCATCGTGGTCCTGGGCGAGGGGTGCGTGTGGTACAGCGGCCAGTTCTGGGCGCTCTACTTCCTCCAGCAGGTGCGCAAGCCGGACGTCTTGACTCCGGCCATCATCACGGGCATCGCGCTGCTCATCGCCACTCCCACGCTCATTCTGTTCGGGTGGCTGTCGGACAAGATCGGCCGCAAGCCAATCATCCTGGGCGGTTTCGCGCTCGCTGCGCTGACGTACTACCCGCTCTACAGCGCGCTCGGAAGAGCCGCAGACCCGGCCAACACCAACTACCCGCTGGCGATCTTGATCGTCGCCATCATGGTTTCGTACGTGGGCATGGTGTACGGCCCGATCGGCGCGTTCCTCGCGGAGTACTTCCCGGCTCGCATCCGCTACACGTCCGTGTCGGTGCCGTACCACATCGGCAACGGCTGGGGCGGAGGACTGGTGCCCATCATCACGACCTCGGCGTACCTGTCGACCCATAGCCTGGGGAAGGCGCTGATCTATCCCATCGCCGTGCCGACGATCGCGTTCCTGCTCAGCCTATTCCTGATGCCGGAGACGCGCAAGATCAGCATCTGGCAGCCGGCAGCCATGCGCGCACCCGCCAGGGGTTGAGAGTCACCGCGGCGAATTTAGCGGCTCGGTTGGAGGGGTTCGGTTGGTGTAGGGGCACGACGTGTCGTGCCCCTACCGTTTTGTTACGCCGTGTCGCCCACCGCGCGCCGGTGTAGCGCGCGCACCGTGGCGATCGTGTCGGCCAGCTCGGCGGTCTTGTCGGGCCGGTAGCGCTTTACGCGCGCGAAGCGCAAGGCGAGCCCCCCCGGATACTGGGGGCTCGCCTGGATGTCGTGTCTGCCACGCCAGCATCTCGTCGGTCATTCCCTTAAACGTCTTGCCCAGCATCACGTAGCTGCCGGTGTCCGGATCGCGGGCGCCGAGGTGGATGTTCGAGAGCCGGCCGCGGCGGCGGCCATGGCCCCATTCGGCAGCGAGCACCACGAGGTCGAGCGTTTGGGCCGGCTTGATCTTGAGCCACGCCGCGCCGCGCGCGCCGGCGTCGTAGCGCGCATCCAGCGCCTTGGCCATGAGCCCCTCGTGGCCGGCGGCGAGCGCTCGCTCGTAGAAGGCAGCGGCCTCGCGCGGGTCGGCGGTCACGATGCGCGAGACGCGCCGCGCGGCTGGAACGAGCTCCTCTAGCGCCGCTAGCCGCCGCGCGTAAGGCTCGTCCAGCAGGGGGGATCCGTCCGCGTACAGGATGTCGAACCAGAACAACGCGAGCGGCAGCTCGGCGCGCAGCCGGTCCACGTCGAGCTTGCGCCCGAAGCGGCGCATCGTCACCTGAAACGGCCGCGGCCTCCCGTCCGGACGCAGCGCGATCGCCTCGCCGTCGAGAATCGTGTCGCGGACCGGGAGTCCGCGTGTCGCCTCCACCACCTCCGGGACGGCCACCGTCACGTCGTTCAGCTGGCGCGAGAACACCCGCACCTCGTCGCCCGCCTTGTGCACCTGGATGCGCGCGCCGTCGAGCTTGAACTCGAACGCCGCCTCGCCAAGCTGGGTCAGGGCGTCGGCGACATCGTCCGCCGCCTGAGCGAGCATCGGCTGCACGGGGCGAAATAGCTCGACCTGAAACTGACCGAGCCCCGCGGCGCTGAGCGCCGCGCGCGCCACCGCGCCCAGGTCTCCCGCGAGCATCGTCGCCCGGCGCACGAGGCCGGGATCGAGCCCGGCCGCCCGCGCGACAGCTTCGGTCACGAGTCCCTCCAGCGCCCCCTGTCGCAGCTCGCCGATGAGCAGCCGGAACAGGAACTCCTGCTCTTCGGACGTGGCGCGTGCGAACAGGTCCCCGAGCAGCCGGGCTTTCGCGGCGCTCGAGCCCTTGCCCGCCGTGTGCGCCAGGTGGTCGAGCAGCGCGTCGACGTCGCCCAGCTCCAGGGAACCCCGGGGCGGCGCCCCGGGGTTGCGGGCCGCCGCGAGCGCCGCGTAGCCCACACCGATCCGCCCTTGCCGCGGGGACCCCGAGAGAAAAGCGATCGCGGTCGCAACCTCCTCCGGGGCGGCGCGCTGTAGCAGTGCGGCGAGCAGCTCGATCTTCGCGAGCCGGCCGCCCGTTTGGGCGACGCGACGCGAGGTCTGGACCACATCGTCGAGGCGCACGGGCGGAAGCTACATTAGTCTCGTGCCGTCCCCACTGCTGCTGCTCGGCGGCGCGTTTCTCGTCGCCGCCTTCGTCTTCCTCCGGACGGCCGGTGCCGTGCGCCGGCGCGGCCACTGGGGCTCGAGCGTCGTCTCGTATGCCATCGGGCTGCTGTGCCTGGCAGGCGCAGCACTCGCCGGGCTGGCCGCTGTCGGCATGCAGGGGTACCGGGCGTTGACGTACGAAGAGGTCGCGGCCACGGTCTCCACCGAGCCGATCGGGTCGCAGCGGTTTCGCGCGACGATCCGGCTGCGCGATGGACGCCTGGCCATGTACGATTTCGCGGGCGACG
>QHTZ01000131.1 GCA_003221005.1 Gemmatimonadota bacterium | reverse complement strand
GTGTACGCGTTCGATCGGGGCAATTGCACGCAGCCCGGTGTCTTGCACGTCCTGTCGCAGCCCCCCGATTACGACAACCTCCAGCAAGTCGCGGTCGGTGTCTGCCCATCGGCGGCCGCGACGATCCTCGTGCCCTAAGGCCATGCCCCTCGTCGCCACGTCGGCGGTCGTGCTGCAGACGTATCGCTACAGCGAAAGCTCGAAGGTGGTGCGCCTCGCCACGCGCGATCTGGGGGTTCAGAGCGCGATCGCCAAGGGGGTGCTGCGTCCCCGGAGCCGCTTCGGCGCCGCGCTCGAATTCCTGAGCGAAGGGGAGGCGCAGCTGTATTTCCACGACTCCCGCGAGTTGCACACGCTCGCGGCGTTTGACGTGACGAACCTGCGCCGCGGCCTTGCCCTCGACATGGCCCGATTCGCCGGGGCCGCCGCGCTCGCCCAGGTCATGCTCAAGATGGCGCCGCCCGCGCCGCTCCCCGCCGCCTTCGACACCCTGACCGCCGGTCTCGAGCTGCTGGCGTCGGCCTCGCCTGAAGGCGTGGAGGCAGCCGCGGTGCGCGCGCTCTGGGTCCTCGTGACTGAGCTCGGGTTTGGCCCGTCGCTCGCCTCCTGCGTGCGCGACGGGGCTGCGATTGCCCCGAGCGACGGAGCGCCAGTCGCCTTCAGTGCGGCGGACGGCGGCGTGTTCTGCCGGCGCTGCGCGCCCGCCCAGCCGCCCACCCAGCTCCCGGCCGAGGACTACCGCGACCTGCTCGCGCTGAACGACCCCGCCGCGGCCCTGCCGGCGCTCGACGCCCCGCACGCCGCGGCCCACCGGCGCCTCGTTGCCCGCTTCGTGCGCCACCACCTGGACGCGGAGTCTCTCTCCGCCCTCGATTCCTGGGAAGGACACGCATGGGCGATCCTCTCGCCCAGCCCCGCCGCTTCGTAGTCGGCACCGCCGGCCACATCGACCACGGGAAGACGGCGCTCGTCAAGGCGCTGACCGGTGTCGACACCGACCGCTGGGAGGAGGAGAAGCGCCGCGGCATCACCATCGATCTCGGGTTCGCCCCGCTGCCTCTGGACGAGGGGATCGAAGCGAGCGTCGTAGATGTGCCGGGCCACGAGGGGTTCGTCAGGAACATGCTCGCCGGCGCGACTGGGATCGACGTCGCCCTCCTTGTGATCGCCGCCGACGAAGGGATCATGCCGCAGACTGAGGAGCACCTCGCGATCGTCGAGCTGCTGGGAGTGTCCCGCGGCATCCCGGTACTTACCACACGCGACCTGGTGGAACCCGAGTGGCTCGAGATGGTGCGTGGCGAGGTCACAGAGCGGTTGCGCGCGAGCCGGGTACCGTGGGAGCAGGTAGTAGCCGTCTCGGCAACCACCGGGCAAAGCCTGGATGAGCTGCGTGCAGCGTTGCGCCACGTCGCCCGAGATCTCGTGGAACGCCCGGCGGAGGACTTCTTCCGGCTCCCGATCGACCGCGTGTTCGCGCTCCCAGGCGCCGGCACTGTGGTCACCGGCTCGACGTGGAGCGGCACAGTAGCCGTGGGCGACCCGGTGCGGCTGCTGCCGCTCGATCGCGTGGTGCGGGTGCGCTCGATCGAGGTCCACGGCCAGGCGGCGGAACGCGCCGTGCCGGGGCGGCGCACGGCCCTGGCCCTTGTGGGCGTCGATAAGGCCGAGCTGGCCCGTGGTGACGTCGTCGTGACGGGGACGGGGTGGACGGCGACGCGGACGCTCGATGCCGCTGTTGAGCTGCTCCCCGCGGCCCGCAAGCCAATCACGCCCCGGATGCGCCTGCGCGTGCACCTTGGCACGGCCGAGGTCCTTGCCCGGGCGGTCCAGGTGCGTTCGATCGCCCCCGGTGAGCGCGGGCTGGTACGCTTGATGCTGGAATCCCCCCTCGTCGCCCGGGGGGAGGATCGGTTCGTCTTGAGGTCCTTCTCGCCAGTGACAACGGTCGGCGGCGGTGTCGTGCTGGATCCGCTGCCTCTCGTTCCAGGACCGCGGTTGCGTCACCGGCGCCTCCAAGCCGGGCAATCCCCTGCCGAGCGGCTCGCGGCTTGGGCGGTGGAAGCGGGGCTCGCGGGAGTGCCCGTGGCGGCACTTGCCGTGCGCCTGGGGGTACTCCCCGGCCGTGTGACCGCCGTCATCGCCGCGGCGGGCGAGTCGGTCGTAACGTGTGGGGAGAGCCTGGTGGCTCGAGCGACGGTCGCGGCCACCGTGAGGCGCCTCACGGAAGTGTTGCGCCGGCACCACAGCGAGCACCCCCTCGATCCGGGGATGTCGCTGCAGGCGCTACGAGCCGCGGCGGGGGAGCTGGGGCGAACCGCGCCGCCGCCTGCGGTCGTCGACGGTGTGCTCGAAGCGGGACGTCAGGGGCGGGTTTGGGAGTGGGAAGGTGGGGTCGTCCGCCTGGCGGGGTGGCGGCCGGCGCTCGACGCCCAGGCTGAGGCCACGATGGGCAAGCTGCTGCGCCGGCTTGCCGAGGCGCGGTGGCAGGTGCCGACGGTGGCGGAGCTGGAGCGCGAGTTCGCGGGACGGCCGCTTCACCCGCTGCTCGCACACCTGGCCCGTCAGGAGATGATCGAGCAGGTTGATCAGGAGCGGTACGCCGATCGGGGAGCGTTGGACAGCTTCCGGGCGGCGCGCGAGGCGGGGTTGCAGGAGCTGGGGCGCGCG
>QHTZ01000130.1 GCA_003221005.1 Gemmatimonadota bacterium | reverse complement strand
CGAGCGGGCGCTGCTGATCGGACCGGCGAGGCCACCGAACAGCCAATCGCCGCCCGCTAGGGCTCGCGGCAGCGACCGAAGGCAGGGTCAATATATCCCCACTCGCGCGACCCGCTAGACTCTTCTCAAGCCGGCGCGCGTGGCGGCACCTTGCAGGACGCCGCTCCTCTGGGCACGTTAGCCGACTGTCAGGAGCGGCCCATGGGGTAGGCAGCGTCACTTTTGCGTCGGTCGTCTCGGCAGCCCGGAACCAGGTCTCGTGCCACCTCGCCGGCGAAGCCGCGATCCTCCATCTTGGCTCCGGGATCTACTACCGTCTCGATCCGGTCGGCGCGCGCATCTGGGCGCTGCTAGAGCAGCCGACCCGCGTCGATCGCGTCCGCGACACCCTCCTTGCCGAATACGAGGTCGACCCCGCGCGACTGGAATCGGACCTGCTCAACCTTCTCACGCAGCTCGCCGCCGAGCGGCTGATCGAAATCCATGCTGCGGACCCTGCGTAGATTCCTCGCCCTCGCGCCAGCCGAGCGGTGGCTGGTGCTGGAAGCAGTGGTCGTGCTGGCGCTGGTGACGGTCGCGCTTCGGGTCTGCTCGTTCGCGACGGCCCGGCGGTTCGCGCGGTGGCTCGCAGCGAGCCGCCGCTCAACCGCGCGGCTCAGCGTGGAGCGCCTCGCTTGGGCGCTCGCGGCAGCAGGCCGATGGCTGCCCGGCGGGAGGAACTGCCTTGTGGAGGCGTTGGCTGGACTGGTGTTGTTACGCCGCAGCGGGCGACCGGCGAGGCTACGGATCGGGGTTGCGCGCCGCGTCTCAGGCTCGTTTGTCGCACACGCGTGGGTGGAGTGCGATGGGCTCCCGGTGGTAGGGGCGGCAGGGGCGCCGGCGCTCACTCCGCTGCCGGCGCTGG
>QHTZ01000089.1 GCA_003221005.1 Gemmatimonadota bacterium | reverse complement strand
CCGCGGGCGCGACGGCCGCGACGACGTGGGTGTGCCTCGCGGTCGAGGATACTGGAGTGGGGATGGACGAGGCAACGCGCGTGCGCGTATTCGAGCCCTTCTTCACGACCAAGCCGGCCGGTAAGGGGACAGGCCTCGGCATGGCGACGGTGTACGGGCTCGTGAAGCAGCACGGCGGCGTGATCGAGGTGGACAGCTCGCCCGGACTGGGTACGCGAGTCAAGGTGTACTTCCCGGCGCTGTCCGAGGGCGACGTAGCGTCGGACGGCCGCCAGTCCGGCCCGCATCAAGCGGTCGGCGGGAGCGAGACAATTCTGGTGGTCGCTCGAGGTGCTGCGCCAGCCCGGGACGATTCACCTGATTCTCTCGGATCTCGTCATGCCGCGGCTGGGCGGTCGCGCGCTCTACGACGCCGCGCGCCGCGAGGGCAAGACCACGCCGTTCTTGTTCGCGAGTGGGTACTCGCCGGGCGACGGGCGCGCCACGCCGCCCGAGCTCGGCGTGCCGCTGCTGCACAAGCCGTGGACGCCGGCGGATCTGCTGGCGCGCGTCAGGGAGCTCCTCGACCGGAAGTAGCGGGCCCTACTTCTCTTGTCTGTCGAGCACCTCTCGTACCTTCCGCGCCAGCCCCTCCGGTGTGAACGGCTTCTGCACGTAGGTGAGGCCGGGCTCGAGCACACCGTGGCGCGTGATCGCCTCCTCCGTGTAGCCCGACATGTAAACGACCCGCAGGTCCGGGCGCAACTCGCTGAGACGCAGCGCGAGCGCGCGTCCATTCATCCCGGGCATGATGACGTCGGTGAGCAGCAAGTGGATCCGGCCCGAGTGGCGCTCGGCCAGATCGAGCGCCGCCTCACCGCTCGAGGCCTCGAGCACCGTATAGCCCTGGCGTTCGAGCGCGTGCCGCGCGACCGCGCGCACCGCCGCTTCGTCCTCCGCGAGCAGGACGGTCTCGGTGCCCGCCCCGACGGGTGACGCTTTGGGTCCGGACGCTCGCTGGGCGGGCGCTCCCGCGACGCGCGGCAGGTAGATCTTGAAGGTCGTACCGTGGCCCGGCTCGGTGTACACCCAGATGTAGCCTCCGCTCTGCTTCACGATTCCGTAGACCGTCGCGAGCCCCAGCCCGGTGCCTTTGCCCTTCTCCTTGGTCGTGAAGAAGGGCTCGAACAAATGACTCTGCACCTCGTCGCTCATACCCGTCCCGGTATCGCTCACCGCCAGCATGACGTAGGACCCTGGTCGCGCCGGGAAATGCTCCCGGACGTAGGTGTCGTCGAGCTCGGCGTTGGCCGTCTCGATTGTGAGCTTCCCGCCGCCAGGCATGGCGTCCCGAGCGTTCACGGCCAGGTTCATGATCACCTGCTCGAGCTGGCCAGGGTCGGCCTTCACAGCGCCCAGGGCGGGGTCGAGGCGCGTCACGAGTGCGATGTCTTCGCCCAACAGCCGGCCCAGCATGTTCTGGGTGTCCGCCACAACGTCGTTGAGGTCGAGGACGCGCACCTGCATGACCTGCTGGCGGCTGAACGCCAGCAGCTGACGGGTGAGTCCCGCGGCGCGCTCGGCGGCCTTGCGGATCTCCGCGATATCGTCGCGGCGCCGGTCGGTCGTGCCAAGATCCTCGAGCAGCAGGTCGGCGTAGCCAGTGATCGCCGTGAGGATGTTGTTGAAGTCGTGGGCGACGCCGCCCGCGAGACGCCCAACGGCCTCCATCTTCTGCGCCTGACGCAGCTGTTGCTCGAGGCTGAGCCGCTCCGTGACGTCCCGGCCGATTCCTAGGATGCTGGCCAGCTGACCTTCCCGATACTGCGGCGTCGCGGCGAACTCGCCCATGCGGTAGTCGCCCTTGCGCGTGCGAATCCGGAACTGATTGACTGGGCGAGGCTCCCCGCGCGCCACACCGGAGAGGAGCTCCAACGCGAGCGGCAGGTCGTCGGAGTGTACGAGCTGCTCGAACGGCCTGCCGAGCCACTCGTCGCGGGGAAAGCCGGTGATCGTCTCGAACGCCGGGTTGAGGGAGGCGATCGTGCCGTCGGGGGCGAGCGCGAAGATGACATCGCGCACGCCGTCGACCAGGGTACGGTACCGCGCTTCGCTCTGCCGCAGCTGCTCTTGCGCGCGCGCCTGCTCCGCGCGGGCGCGGTTCAGGTCCAGCGCGCGCAGGACGGCCGGGCCGAGGCGCTCGAGGTGAGACTTGACGATGTAATCCGCCGCGCCGGCCTTGATGTAGTCCGCCGCGGTCTCTTCGTCGAGGCTCCCGGTCACCACGATGACGGGGACGCCGGCGCCCTCTCGCTGAGCCATCTCGAGTGCGTCGCTGGCGCTGAAGCTCGGCAGGGAGTGGTCGGCGATGATCAGGTCGGGCGCGAACTCATGCAGCGTGCGAATGTAGTCGGCCCTGGTCTCCACGCGCTGGAGCCTGCCACCGACTCCCGCGCGCCGCAGCTCACGCGCTATCAGCTCGGCGTCGGCCGGGATATCCTCGACGAGGAGGATGCGGGGGGAAGGGGCGCCGGCGGATTCGGTCCCCACGTCAGCGCGCCAGGGTACCGTTCCAGACGGGGACAGGACGTCGCGGCATATCCAGTACTAATGACGGTCTGGTCCTCACCGTTTCTAGGGTGTTTTTGCGGCACCAGGGGGCGCTTTTGCGGCACGGGCGGCGAGCCGCTATGGCGCCGCGGCGATCATGCCGACCCGAATCGCGAACCGCACGAGGCTCGCGACGTCGTGGAGGTCGAGGCGCTTCATCACCGCCGCTCGATGCGTCTCGATGGTCTTTACGCCGAGCTCGAGCCGCCGCGCGATCTCCCGGGTCCCGTAGCCCTGGGCGATGAGCAACAACACCTCGCGCTGTCGCGGACTCAAGGACCGGAGCGGCTCCCGAACGGAGAGGGCCGTCGTGATCGTGGGACCTAGGCGAGCGAGGTTCTCCTTGAGGACGTAGTCCTCCGCTCCCGCCTTGAGGCATTCCACCGCGCGCTGCTCGTTGCGCGTTCCCGTCACGACAATGACCGGCGTGCCCGGTCGCTGCGCGCGAACCGTCTTGAGGACGGCCAGCGCGTCGAACTGCGCCAGCGCGTGGTCCGAGAGGACCACGTCGGGGGCGAAGCGGCGAAGCCCGCGCATGAAGGCGGCCTCCGTCTCGACCCGCTCCGCGACGTGGGCAACGCCGGCACGCTCGAGCTCGCGCGTGATCAACTCCGCCTCCGCCGCGTCGTCCTCCAGCAAGAGCACCCGAAGAGGTGTGTGTGCCTCAGGCGACGTCACGGCGGGCTCCGCAGGGAGCAGATCTGTGGCGATGGCGCCACAGATAGGAGCGTTCGTGTGAAAGCGGGCGTGAAACAGGCGAGGGAGGACTGCAACGACTTCACGGGCGCGGCGCCCTTCAGTAGAGCCTCGTGCGCCTCCGGACTAGGGACCGGCTCCGACCCCCGCGGCCGGCGCACTCAGGACCTCCCGCACACGCCATGCCAGGGCGTCGGGGGTGAACGGCTTTTGTAGGAAGGCGGTGCCGGGATCGAGCACTCCGTGGCGGGCGATGGCCTCCTCCGAATATCCCGACATATACAGCACTCTGAGGCCCGGGCGCGACGCCGTGAGGCGGCGGGTGAGCTCCCGGCCGCTCATTTCGGGCATGACGACGTCGGTGAGCAGCAGGTGGATCGGCGCTGCGAGGGGCTCCGCCAATCGCAGCGCGTCGGGCCCGTTGGCGGCGACGAGCACCGTGTAGCCGCGCGCTGTGAGCGCGCGGGTGGTGAGCGTGCGGACCGCCTCTTCGTCTTCCACGAGGAGGATCGTCTCGGCGCCGCCGGCGGGTGCGGTCGCCGGGTCGCGCGGCGCGGCCGCCGCGGGGACGCCGGAGCTCCGCGGCAGGCAGATCCGGAACGTGGTGCCGCGGCCGGCTTCGGTGTCCAGCCAGATGTAGCCGCCGCTCTGCTTCACCGTCCATCCCGATCCCGGTGTCGCTCACGCTGAGCTGCACGTACGCGCCGGGCACCGCTCCGGCGTGGGTACGCGCGAAGGCGGCATCGAGCTCGGCGTTTGCGGTCTCGATCACGAGCTTGCCGCCCTGCGGCATCGCGTCGCGGGCGTTGATCGCCAGATTCACGATCACCTGCCCGAGCTGGCCCGGATCGGCTTCGACGGACGCCACGCCGGGGGCGAGCCGCGTGGCGAGCTCCACGTCCTCGCCGATGAGTCGCCGCAGCATCGGCTCGAGGCCGGCCACGACGACGTTCAAGTCGAGCGCGCGTGGGGCGAGCACCTGGCGGCGGCTGTAGGCGAGCAGCTGGCGAGTGAGGTCGGCGGCGCGCTCCGCCGCCCGGCGGATCTCCTCCACCTCGGCGCGGTGGCGGCCGTCGGGCCCGAGCTCGTTCTCCAGGATCTGCGTCGTGCCGAGGATTGCCGTGAGAATGTTGTTGAAATCGTGGGCGATCCCGCCGGCGAGCCGGCCGACCGCCTCCACCTTCTGGGACTGCCGGATCTGGTCCTCGAGGCGGCGGCGCTCGGTGATGTCGCGCTGCGAGCCCCAGGCCCGCACGAGGTGGCCGTCCTCGACCACTCCGATGAGGTTGTTGAGGAAGATCTTAGGGCGCCCTTCCCGGTCTACCTCGTGGGACTCGACGTCGCTGAGGCGGAACCCCGATTCCGCGAAGGCGCGCAGGAACTCCACGTTCCTGGGATCGGAGCGGACCAGGAACTCCGCCAGCCGCTTGCCGGCGATCTCCCGCGCCGAGCCGAAGCCGTGTATCTGCGCCATCGCGTCGTTGCACTCGGCGAGGTAGCTGTCGAGGAAGAACCGCTCGATCATCTCTTCGGTCGGCAGGTCGACGGCAAGCGGTCGCTTCATCTCGAAGCGCCAGATGCCCTCCGTCGATTGGGCGATGAAGGCGCGATACCGCTCCTCGGCGCGGCGCAGCGCGTCTTCCGTGCGCTTGCGCTCGATCGCGAGCGCGACTTGCGTGGACACGAACTCCAGGATGTCCCGTTCTTGCTCGCCGTAGCGCACTCCCTCGGTATAGCTCTGGATCACTGCCACACCGATCGTCTGGTCCTGCACCTTGAGGGGGACTCCGAGCCAGTCGATCGACGGAGCCCCGATCAGCTCGACCTCGCCCCGCGCGACCAGGCTCTCGTACACGGCCGGCGTCGCGAGCAACGGCTGCCCCGTGCGCAGCACATACTCCGTCAGCCCCTTGCGGAGGGGGCGGGCGGGGTCTTGCCGGTCCACCTCGTCCACGAAGTAAGGAAAGCTCAAGGTCTCGGTCGCGGGGTCGAACACGGCGATGTAGAAGTTCTTCGCCGGCATGAGCTCGCTGACGATCTCGTGGATCCGGCGCAGCAGCGTGGGGAAGTCCGGAGCCGTGTTGGCCGCGTCGGCGATGCGGTACGTGGCGTCCTGCACCTGCTCGGCCCGCTTCCGGGCCGTGATGTCGAGCATCACGCCGACCAGCCACCGCGGGCGGCCCTGCTCCGGGAGGACGCGAATAACGTCGCGCAGCCAGACCGCCCGCCCATTGGCCGCGAGCATGCGGTACTCCATCTCGTGTGGCCGCAGCAGCTCCGTTTCATGGTGGCAATAGCCCGACGCCCAGTCCCGATCGTCAGCGTGGACGTGGTCCAGCCAGAACGTCGGCTCGGTGGTCCAGCGCTCGACCGGATAGCCGAGCAACGCTTCGGCTTCGTGGCTTACGAATTCGAACTGGAAGGTGCGGGCGTCACTGCGCCACAGGATCGCCTGCACCGATTCTACGAGGACGCTGTGGCGCAGCTCTGTCTGCTGGAGCTCGGCCTCGGTCCGATGACGCTCGGTGATGTCGCGGTAGCTCGCCACGATCGCCCCGACCGCGGGGTCGTCGAGTCGGTTGATGGCCACGACGTCGAGCAGCCGGTACACGCCGTCCCGGCCCCGGCACCTTACCTGGGCCGCGACGGGTTCGGCGCGGTGCGAGAGCAGACGCCCGAACAGCTCCTGCGCCCGTGAGAGGTCGTCGGGATGTACCAGGTCGAACGGAGGTCGGCCGATCAGCTCGTCGACTGGATAGCCCAGGACCCGTGTCGCGGTCTGATTGGTGTAAAGCGTGGTGCCGGCCGCGTCGAGCAGCGCGATCGCATCCGAGCCATGCTCCACCAGCGAGCGCAGCAGGTCCGGTGGCAGCGGAGCAGTTGAGGGCCGCGGAACCGGCGCGCGCCTCCGCTGCCGGCTGGAGGAGCGCTGCGGCCGGCGCTTACCGGCCACAGGGAAGTGGGTGACCCGACCGCGTCATGCGCCTGCGGACCTCCGGAGCTCCCGAGGAGGGACTCGAACCCCCGACCCGCCGGTTAACAGCCGGCTGCTCTACCAGCTGAGCTACTCGGGAAGAAGAGCCGTCAGCTATCAGCCTTCAGCCGTCAGCGTGGGGTCAATATCGCAGCGCGCCGAGTGGAGTTCAACTGAACGCTGACAGGTGACGGCTGAAGTCAGCCCAGCTGCGGCTTCAAGTGCTTCTCGTAGCACTCGGGACACACGCCGTGACTGAACTCGGCCTTGGGCGCCCCAGGCGTCGCTGCCGTTCTCGGCCTCGGTCACGTCGTGCCCCTGGGCGCTCAGGATCGCGCGCAGCGTCAGACGGGTAACCGCTTCGTCCTCGACGAGCAGGATCTTCATGGGAGCCAGGTCGCCGTGGCGTGCAGTATCGGGCGTGCGGGGGGCCCCTGTCAAACTCCAGGCGCGTGGGATCTCTCCGACCGGGGAATCTCCGCGAGGACCATGCCCGCCAGAATCATCCCGCCGCCCATCCATTGCAGCGGCGACAGTCGCTCGCCGAACCAGGCCCACGACGCGAGCGCCGCGAACACCGGCTCGAGGCAGAGGAGCAGCCCAGCGCGCGCGGAGGACATGTGGCGCTGGGCGCGTATCTGCCACAGCAACGCGAGCGCGGTGGCGAACACGGCGGCGTAGCCCAGCTCCCCGAGCAGCGCGGGGCTCCAGCTCACGCGCACGTCCTCGAACAAGGCAGCGGCCACACCGGCTCCGAGGGCGGTGCCGAGCGTCTGCATCCAGACGAGCCGTACCGGGTCGTGCCCAGGCGCCAACTCGGTGACCGCGACGATCTGCCCGGCGAAGCACAGCGCCGTCACAAGCGTCCACAGGTCGCCGCGGTTCAGCGCCCCCGCGCCCGGCGCCGCGAGGAAATAAATCCCGGCGCCCGCGAGCCCGAGCGCCGCGATCACCCACGGGCGCGGCCGCTCCCGCACCGCGACGAAGGCCACCACCGGCGCGAGCACAGAGGAGCTGGCCACGATGAAGGCGGAGCGAGCCGGCGTGGTGAACACGAGGCCCACGGCCTGCACCGCGAACCCGACGGCGAGCAGGGCGCCGAGCAGGGCGCCCGCTTTGAGCTCGGGAGGCGCGAAGGGCGACCCCAGGCGTGCGAACGGCGCCAATGCCAGGGTGGCGATCGCGAAGCGCAACGCCGTGAACGCGAGCGGCGTGCTCGCGGCGAGCGCCGCCTTCACGACGACGAAGCTCACGCCCCACACGAGGCTCGCGAGGGCGAGGGTCAGGTCCGCGCGGCGGGCAGTCAGCCGGTCAGGCAGTCGGGCGGTCGTGGCGCTCATGCCAGGTCCCTGAGATAGCGGCCCGTGGGAGAGTCTGCCACGCGCGCTACCTCCTCCGGGGTTCCCGCGGCGACCACGTGCCCGCCCGCGTCGCCTGCGCCGGGGCCGAGATCGATGACCCAGTCCGCGCGCTTGATTACGTCCAGATGGTGCTCGATCACGAGCACGGTGTGGCCCGTGTCGACGAGGCGGTCGAGCACGCGACACAGCGTGCGCACGTCGTCCAGGTGCAGGCCGGTCGTGGGCTCGTCGAGGATGTAGAGCTTGCGGCCGCGCTTGCGGCTGCCACTCGCCAGCGCGAGCTCGCGCGCGATCTTCAGGCGCTGCGCCTCGCCCCCCGAGAGGGTCGTCGCGGGCTGGCCCAGCCGCAGGTAGCCGAGCCCAACCTGCTGGAGGTGCCATAGGGCGCGGGCCAGACGCGGCCGCCGACGCAGGCGCGTGAGGGCCTGATCCACCGTCCAGGTCAACACGTCGTGGATCGAGCTGCCTCCGCCCTCCCCCCCGCCGCTGAGCTTGACGTCGAGCACCTCGCGCTTGAAGCGCGTGCCGCTGCATACGTCGCATGGCACGAACACGTTAGCGAGGAACACCATCTCGACCTGGACGTGGCCGGCTCCCTCGCAGGCCTCGCAGCGGCCGCCGGCCATGTTGAATGAGAACATGCTGGGCGTGTAGCCCCGCGCGCGGGCGAGCGGCTCGGCCGCGAACAGCGCGCGCAGCTCGTCGAACGCCTTGATGTACGTCACCGGGTTCGAGCGTGGCGTGCGGCCGATCGGCTGCTGGTCGATGAGGGCGACGTCGGCCAGCGCCTCCCACCCGGTGAGGGCCGCGACTTCTCCTACCGGTTCGCCGAGGTGTTGTTTGGCGCTGTGCGCGCCCCGGAGCCGCGCCTCGAGCTGGCGATACAGCACGTCGTGCACCAGCGTCGACTTTCCGGACCCCGACACGCCGGTCACCGCCGTGAGCGTGCCCAGCGGGATGCGGACGTCGACGCCGTGCAGGTTGTGGAGGCGGGCGCCGCGGACGGCCAACCAGGGCGGCCCGGCAGGGCGGCGCGCTGAGGGAATGCCGATCCGCTTTTCCCCCCGCAGATACTGGCCGGTCAACGTTCCCGCCTCGCTCACGCCGCGGGCCGGTCCCTGAAACACGAGGCGTCCCCCTGCCTCTCCGCTCCCCGGCCCGAGCTCGATCATGTAATCGGCCGCCCGCATCGCCGCGAGGTCGTGCTCGACCACGACGACAGTGTTGCCGGCGTCGGCAAGGCGGCGCAGCAATCCCAGCAGCCGGTCCACGTCTGACGGGTGGAGGCCAATGGACGGCTCATCGAGCACATACAGCGTGTCCACGAGGTGCGAGCCCAGCGCATTGGCGAGGGAGATGCGCTGGGCCTCTCCCCCCGAGAGGGTCCGCGTGAGACGGTCAAGCGTCAGATAGCCGAGTCCCACATCGTTGACGAACGAGAGACGCGCCCCGACCTCGCTCACGATATGAACGGCGACCGCGCGCTCGAAGGGCGGCAGCGCGAGGCCGGCGACCCAGTCGCGCAGCTCCGCCGCGGTGAGCGCCGACGTCTCGGCGATGGTGCGGCCCCCCACGCGCACCGCCAGCGCCTCCGGCTTGAGGCGGGCACCGCCGCACGCCGGGCACGTCTTCGCGAGCTGGTACTGGCGCAGGAACACGCGGATGTACTGCTTGTAGCGCTTGGCTTCGAGCCGCTGGAGAAACGGGAACACCCCCAGGTAACGCCCGCTGGCGCCATGCAGCAGAAAGTGTCGGTCGCGCTCTGCAAGGTCGCGCCACGAGGTATCGAGCGGGATATGTCGGGCGCGCGCCGTCTCCCGCAGCAGCCGGCGGCGCCCTTCGTAGCGCGGCTTGGTCCAGGGATCGAGCGTTCCCTGTGCGAGCGAGCGTGCTGGATCGGGGACGATTAGCGACTCGTCGTACTCGAGCACGGCGCCGAAACCGTTGCAGCCAGGGCAGGCACCCCGCGGGTTGTTGAACGAGAACAGGGTCGGTGCGAGCGTCGGCCCGGGGGTGCCGCAGTGGGAGCAAGTCGGGTGCTCGGAGAATCGCCTCCGAGACCCGTTGTCGAGCGCGACCGCGACCCCGTCGCCCTCGTTGAAGGCGGTCGCCACGGCGTCGGCGAGGCGCCCGCGGCTCGACTCCGAGGCAGCGATGCGGTCCACCACGACCAGGACCTCCGCGGCTTCCCGCACGCGCCGCTCCGCGTCGGGCTCGTCCAGCCGCACTAAGGCGCCGTCGAGGTGCGCCCGCACGAACCCTGCGGCCCGGAGCTGCGCCGCTACCTCGACGTCGGGGCGATGCGCGCTCGGGGGAAGAGGAAAGGTGACGAGAATCTCGGAACGCGGAACGCGGAACTCGGAACCGGAGGAGGCGACCAGTTCCGCGCTCCGCGTTTCCCGTTCCGCGATCAGGTCATCCACGACCTCCTGGACCGTGTCGGACTTGACCACGTTCCCGCAGGTGACGCAGTACGGCGTCCCGACCCGCGCCCACAGGAGCCGGAGATAATCGTAGATCTCGGTCGCTGTCCCCACCGTGGAGCGGCTGCTGGTCGTGGGATTCTTCTGCTCGATCGCCACCGCCGGGGAGATCCCCTCGAGCGCGTCCACCAGCGGCTTGGGCATCCGCTCGAGGAATTGCTTGGCGTACGTGGAGAGCGACTCGATGTAGCGCCGCTGCCCCTCGGCATAGAGGGTGTCGAAGGCGAGCGAGCTCTTGCCAGCGCCGGAGGGTCCGGTGATGACGGTCAGCGCCCGCCGCGGCAGCTCGACCGTGATCCCCTTCAGGTTGTGCTGTCGCGCGTTGCGGATGACCACGCGATCGGGAGACGCAGGCATAACCAGCAAAGATAACATCCCCCTTCCGTCTTTCCGTCTTTCCGTCGCAGTAGTAGCTTCGCCCCCAAATGCCCCTCGCCCTAACCCCGCGCCTGCTGCGCCGCGGCCTCGAGCTGTTCGCGCTGATCTCGCTGGCAGGGGTCGCGGGGCTGCTGCTGTACGGCAATAACCTCCCGGCGTTCGCCGCCGCGCTGCTCGGCCTCCGCTGGCGCTGGCTGCTCCTCGGGCTGGGGATCGCCTCTATGGACTGGTTCGGAGGGGGCACGCGGCTGTGGGTCGTGGCGCGCCACGTCCACCCCGGCGTGCGTTGGCGGGACATGGTGCTCGCGGGGGGGATGAGCGCCTGGGGCGCCTACCTCACCCCGTTCCAAACGGGGGCAGGCCCCATGATGATGTGGACGATGCGGCGCGGCGGCGTGCGGCTGCCCGAAGCGATGACCTCGACGTTCATGACGTTCGTCGCTACCGTGGCGTTCTTCGCGATTGCCGGTCCGCTGGCGATCTACTTCGGCGCCGGCCACTCGCTCGCGGCTCATCACGTCGTGCTCGGGATCTCCTACTACGACCTGTTTCGCACCAGCCTGACCATCTTCGGCGTGTTGGGCGTGCTCATGCTCGTCGCGATGGTCTTCCCGGCGTGGCTCCGCAACGGTGTGCACTGGCTGGCGAACCGGCTGGAACATCGCAGCCGACGCGTCGCCGCGCGCATCGAGCAGCTGCGTGAAGGGGTCGACCGCGCGCACGAGTGCATGGTGGCATTCGGCAGCCCCAAGGGATGGCTCGCCCTGTTCTGGGCGGTACTCCTGTCCGGTCCGTCGCACGCCAACAAGCTGCTCGCCGGCTACGCGGCGCTGCGGGCGCTCGGCATTCCCGCCAACTTCGTCGACATCCTGCTGCTGCAAACGTTCATCACCTTCCTCCTCTACTTTGCGCCGACCCCGGGTGCGTCCGGCCTCGCCGAGCTGTTGTCGGCAGCGGTGATGTCCATCTACGTGCCACGGGCGCTCGTGCCGAGCTACACGCTGCTGTGGCGCTTCATCAACAGCTACGCGACGGTGGCGGTGGGTTCCCTCTTGTTCTGGCGTTGGATTCGCCGCGGGCTCGTCGGTCTGGAGGAGGCGGTGTCCCCGGATACGGTCTAACCTGTGTTTCCTTGCGCGGTTACGAAGGCAGCCGTAACTTCCGGGCTCGTCGCCCCCCTCTAGGAACCTTCGCAGATGGCGCTACTCGAGCTCGGTGGCAAGAGGTTCCCCATCCCCGCGGGTGAGGTGTTCCTGGGGAGCGATGCCGGGTGCGCGGTCGTGATCTCCGGGGCGGGGGTACAGCCCCGGCACGCCGTGTTCCAGGGCCAGGCAGACGGGCAGGTCGTGATCCGCAAGGCGACGCCCGCCGCCGACGTGCTGATCAACGGCGTGCGTCTGGGGGCGGAGCCGACGCCCTTGCTGCACGGCGACAAGATCGAGGTGGGCGGCCAGGAACTGACGTTCGTGGACGAGCGGCGGAGTGGCAGCACCCAGTATGTCGCCGCCGTCAAGCTGCCGGAGGGTAGTGCCCAGGCGCCGGGCGGCGGCGCCGGCTCGCGTACGGGGTCGGCGACCGCCAACACCGGGGGACGCGTCGTCAGCCTGACGGACGGACGGGAGTACGTGATCGCGGGCACGTCGCTCGTGTTCGGGCGCGAGGCGGGTTCCGATGTCGTGGTCGCCGGCAAGGACGTGTCGCGGCGCCACGCGGAGATCGTGCAGACGCCCCGGGGCTATCTGCTCGTCGACTCGAGCACCAACGGCACGTTCGTGAATGAGGAGCGCGTCCAGGGCCAGCGGATCCTGGCGCGCGCCGATGTGGTCCGGATCGGCGACGAGAACTTCCGCTTCTACGCGGATGTCGCCCCCGCCCCCGCCCCCGCCCCCGCTCCCGCACCCCCTGCGGGCCCTCCTCCGGGGCCGGCCGGTAGCGCGCCGCAGGCCGCGCCCCCGTCACAGGCTGCGGGCGCGAAGAGTCGCCCGTCACAGACGGGCCCGCTCGCCACCTTTCTCGTGACCGGTGGCGCGCTCAAGGGCCAGCGGTTGCAGATCAAGACGCCGATCGTCAACATCGGGCGGGCCGACTACAACGATCTGGTCCTCGGCGACCCGTCGGTCTCGACCGCGCATGCCAAGCTCCAGCGCCGCGAGGGAGTCTGGGTGCTCGTTGACCTCGACTCGACGAACGGCACGTTCGTGGACGGCGAACGGGTGAAGAGCGAGACGCCAATCGCCCCGGGAGCGAGCGTGCGATTCGGAGAGGTGCCGCTCGTTTTCGAGCCGACGGACGACGCTCTGGGTGTCGAGAAGGGCGGGGGAACCGTGGTGCTCGCGGCGCCGCCAGCCCCGGCGGCTCCGGCCAGTCGCGCGACCCCGCCGTCCCCCCCTGCCAAGCCCGCGCCCAAGGCCGCGACCACGGCGCCCCCGCCGGCGAAAGGTCCCCTGCCGGCCAAAGCTCCGCCGGGGGCGAAGGCGCCCCCGCTCCCCAAGAGCCAGGCCAAGCGGCCCCAGACACCGCCGCCGCAGAAGCAAGGCAAGGGGTGCGGTGCCGGGGCGCTGGTGCTGCTGCTCGGCGGAGCCGGGGTCGCGGCCGTCGTGCACTGGATTCTCGCCTAGCACGCTCGAGTGCACATCACCTGCGCGGGCCGCACCGACGTCGGAGTCATCCGGTCAGGCAATGAAGACAACTACATTGTGGTGCCCGACCGCGGGATCTTCGTCGTCGCCGACGGGATGGGCGGCCACGCCGCAGGCGAGGTGGCGAGCGAGATGGCCGTGCGCTACGTGGCGCGTGAGCTCGGCTCGCTGCGTGGGCTGGGGGACGAGCAGGTCGCCGATCGCATGCGCACGGCGATCCGCGGCGCCAACGGCGCGATCTTTCAGCGAACGTTGACCGAGCCCGACAAGCGGGGCATGGGCACCACGGTCACCGCGCTGGTGCTGTATGACGCGCGCTTCCTCATCGGACAGGTGGGCGACAGCCGCGCCTACCTGCTGCGGGACGGTAAGCTGGTGCAGCTCACCAAGGACCACTCGTACGTGCAGGAGCAGGTGGACGCCGGCTACCTGACGCCGGATCAGGCTCGCGCGCATCCGTACAGCAACGTGATCACGCGCTGCGTCGGTGCGAACAGCGACGTGATTCCGGACGTCTACGCGGGGGCCTTGAAGCCGATGGACCTGTTCCTCCTCGCTTCCGACGGCCTCACGGGAATGGTCGAGGATCCCGATCTCGTCCAGGTGCTCAAGTCGGGCCGGACGCCGCAGGAGCAGGTCGACGCCCTCATCTCCGAAGCCAACCGCCACGGCGGACTCGACAACATCACGGCCGTGGTCGTCCGCATCGACTCCGTGGATCCCGCAGCGGGCGCCGACAGCCGGACCCAGCCTATCCCCGCGCGGTCCTGAGCAGGCTTTTTCCGTCCGCCAACCGGGCCGCGATCTCCCCGGCTGGGAGCATTACGAGTCCGACGATCCCCGCCCGGGGCACCTCGACGGGGCGCAGCACGAACACGCGCAGACGCCGGGCCGTGCGGTAGAGCTCCGCCGCAACGCCCGGCAAGCCGAGATGCTCCGCCGCTGCCGCGCCTGCGAGATGCGTGACAGTCCCGTCGCGTTTGACGAGC
>QHTZ01000129.1 GCA_003221005.1 Gemmatimonadota bacterium | reverse complement strand
GTGCCCTTGCCGTCGGTGGCGTTGGTGTGCATCTGGAGGTCGCCGCGGATGTCCTTGAGCTCGACCAGCTTCGGTAGCCGGTGCTCGCGCGCCAGCGCGATCTCCCCGCGCGCCTCCCGCAGCTCGGGCGGGATCCAGTCGAGCCCGAGCTTGGCGTAGATCTCTTCCTCGGTCTTTCCCGCCACCCGGCGCGTACCCCGGAAGAGACCATACTCGTTGAGTTTGAGGTCCTTCCCCTGGGCGAGCTGCCGCAGCTCGACGTTGTGCGCCTTGGAGCCCGTGAAGTACTGGAGTGCGGCGCCGTAGGCCGCGGGGTCGACGGCGCGGAGGTCCACCTGCAGCCCGCCGCGCAACTTGATGGTCGAGCGTGTGTCGCCCTGGGAAAGCACCTCGCCTGCGTCGGGATAGCCCACGAAGCGGCGCATGACCTTGGCGCTGTCCGCCGACGTCGCGAGGATATCGAGATCGCCGATCGTCTCGCGGCGGCGCCGGTAGCTCCCGGCCACGGCGATTTCCTTGATCCCCCCGCCTTCCTTCAGGTACGTGACGAGCGCCTCGGCTTGGGTCTCGGCTTCGTTCAGCAGCATGCGCCGCTCTGTGACCTGTGCGGCGCCGAGGCCCGCGCGAATCTTCTCCTCCATCTTCGGGCCGAACCCCTTGAGCTTCGTGACGCGCCCGCGCTCGAGCGCCGTGGCGAGATCGGCGGGCGACTTTACCTTGAGCTTCGAGTACAGGAGCTTGACTCGCTTGGGGCCGAGGCCGGGGATGCGCAGCAGGTCGAGCAGGCCGGCGGGGAGCTTGCTGAGGAGCTGCTTGCGCAGCGGTAGCTCGCCCGTCGACACGAGGGTCGCGATTTTCTCGGCAAGGTCCTCGCCGATGCCCGGAATCTCGGTCAGGTCGCGGGTCTCGCGGACCCAGTCCGCGATCGATTCCGGGAAGTCGCGGATGGCGCGGGCGGCGTTGCGGTAGGCGCGCACGCGAAACGGGTTCTCGTCCTTGATCTCGAGCAGGTCCGCGACCTCGTCGAAGGCGCGGGCGACGTCGGGGTTCTGCATGGGGCTGGTGCCGTCACCCCCGCTCGAGCAGTACGATCCCCGAGAAGCGGCGCCATTCGTCCCGGCGCCGCTTCGGGGCGAACCGTCCGACGAGGGTCCACAGCCGCGCGAACCGCATGCTGCGCTTGAGGCGCAGCGACTCGTCCCACGTCGAGCGGTATTCGGCCTCGCGCCAGCCGGACGCCTCGAAGAATTGGGTTCCCTCGGCGGGCGCGAACTGGAACGGCGCGTCCCCCGCGGCGACGGCCTGCCCCCACGACGTCTCCATCATCTTGAGCAGCGCGGGAGACGCGAGGTCGATCAGCCACCACCGGAATGACGGCTGCCCGTGCAGCTCCGTCGCCAGACCCGTCACTTGCTCGGCCGTGAGGTAGATGAGGAGCCCTTCGCTGATCACGAGCGCCGCGCGTGTCGCCGCGCCCACGCGTGCGAACAGGGCGCGCCGCTCGGCGGCGTTCGTGAGGTCGGCCGCGGCGTATTCCAGCACGCACACCGGCCGCTCGCCCCGCAGTTGCTCCCGCTTGTAGGCGATTACGGCGGGAAAGTCCACGTCGAACCAGCGCAGTGCCGGTGGCAGCGACAGGCGGTAGGGTCGCGTGTCGAGCCCTGAGGCGAGGTTGACCACGGTGTCGACCCCGTCCCGGGCGATGGCGCGCAGGATCACCTCGTCCACCACGGCGGTGCGCACGATCATCGGCCACGCCCAGCTCGTACCCTTGCGCATCGTGCGGAGGATCTGCTCGCCTCGCTCCCCGGCGAGCCGCCGGGCGTAGGGGTCGCGGAACAGGGCGTCGGGCCGCTCGCTCTCCATCGCCCGGTACAGCGCGACCCAGCGCGCCGTGTCCGAGACGTGGGTGATCGGGCCGGAAGCGCTCATCGGGCACCAAGCTACCGACGCCGCACGCCGGGGACGAGGGGCCGAGCCGCTGGCGCGACGATCACGTCGTAGGGACGAGGCCTCGTGCCTGCGGACTGTAGGACAAGGGACCCGGCGGCGGGACCTTGAATCCTCCAAGCCCATGGCGGTCCAGCGGTCACCGGGCCGTGTGAACCCCCATCCCTCAGCCACGCGGTCGCGCCGCGGAGCGTTTCGGGCTCCGACCGCTGCCCCTGTTCTCCCTGGTTGAGAACCGATCCGCGCCTGGACTCGTCTCATATAAGGGAGGTCTTGGGCCCAAAGCAGCAGTCGTAGACGTAACGGTTGGCGCAGCGAAGCGTTCACAACATGACCAACCCGGAGGGTGATTAATCGAGATCGAGGCGCTCATCGCGGAAGAGGAAATTAGTGGATGAACGGTGGCCCTTCAGGGTGCTCCTTAGTGCTCCCATGCAGGGTTGTGCTTGTCCTCCTTGGAACCGAACCAAGCCCACCGTTCATCCACCACGTTCGGTTCCAGCGGAGTAGCCTGAAGGAGTACCCGGCCGTAAGGAGGTACACTATGCGGTGGCTTAGAGTGACAGTAGTGTTGGCAGCGCTCGGGGTGGTGGCGCAGGTTGCCGATGCCCGTGTGCCGGCGTTTGTGCGGCAGACGGGGCTGACCTGCAACCAGTGCCACATGAGCGTGACGCCGGCGCCGGACTTCACGTTCACCGGGATGA
>QHTZ01000125.1 GCA_003221005.1 Gemmatimonadota bacterium | reverse complement strand
GATTCCACGACGCAGCAGTCTCCCAGGTGTTGGAGAAGCGTCAGGGCCGCACGCGAACTGCAATTTCCTAAGGGGCTGCGACAGAAAGCTCGGACGAGCGGGCGCTGCTGATCGGACCGGCGAGGCCACCGAACAGCCAATCGCCGCCCGCTAGGGCTCGCGGCAGCGACCGAAGGCAGGGTCAATATATCCCCACTCGCGCGACCCGCTAGACTCTTCTCAACCCGGCGCGCGTGGCGGCACCTTGCAGGACGCCGCGGCTCGCAGCACGTTAGCGGGCCGCCAGGAGCCGCGCATGGGGTAGACAGCGTCACTCTCACGTCGGTTGTCGCGCCGGCCCGGGACCAGGTGTCCTGCGACCTCGCGGGCGAAGCCGCGATCCTCCACCTGGGCTCCGGCATCTACTACGGCCTAAACCCGGTCGGCGCGCGGATCTGGGCGCTGCTGCAGCAACCCATCCGCGTCGATCACCTCCGCGACACCCTCCTTGCCGAGTACGACATCGCGCCCGAACGGCTGGAGCGCGACTTGACGGGGCTACTGCAACAACTCGCTGCCGAGCGGCTGATCGAGGTGCGCCATGACGCTGTGGCGTAAGCTCTCCCGCCTGCCCCCCGCGGAGCGGCGCTTGTTGCTTGCAGCCGCGGCGCTTGCCGCAGGCGTCAGCCTGGCGCTCCGCGTCGCCCCGTTCCGACTGGTGCGGGCCGCTCTGGCCCGCGTCGCGCGGCCGTCGCACAGCGTTCCCCCCCTCCCAGTTCCCCGCATCGTGTGGGCGGTGACGGCGGCCACGCGCCGCGTGCCCGGGGCTAACCGATGCCTCGTCCGCGCTCTCGTCGCCCGAGCGCTGCTCGCGCGGCACGGCCACCCCGCCAAGGTGCGGCTCGGCGTGGCGCGCCGGCCCGGGGGAGCGCTCGCGGCGCACGCCTGGGTCGAGAGCGACGGACGCATCGTCGTGGGCGGCGCGGAGCGTCCGGAGTTCTCACCCCTGCCGCCGCTCGAGGAGGCGCGCACGTGAGCGGCATCGCCGGGCTGTGGCGCCTCGACGGTCGCCCGGGGGAGCCAGCCGAGTTCGACGGCATGCTCGCTCGACTCGCGCACCGCGGGCCCGACGGCACCGGCGCGTGGCGCGAGGGCCCAGTCGCCCTCGGCCATGGCATGCTGCATACCACGCCGGAATCACTCCGGGAACAGCAGCCGCTGGTCGGGACGAGGGGCGACCTGGTGCTCGTGGCCGACGCCCGTATCGACAATCGCGCCGAGCTCTGCTCCCTGCTCCCTGCTCCCTCGGACGCCACTGATGCCGAGTTGATCCTCGCCGCTTACGAGCGCTGGGGCGAGCACTGTCCCGAGCACCTGCTCGGCGACTTCGCGTTCGCGATCTGGGATGGCCGTACACAGCGCCTGTTCTGCGCGCGCGACCACTTCGGCGTGAAGCCGTTGTACTACCACCACCGTCCCAGCCGCCTGTTCGCGTTCGCGTCCGAGATCAAGGGGCTGCTCGCGCTCGATGACATACCGCGGCGGCTGAACGAGACTCGGATAGCGGCTTACCTCGTCCCGCTGTTCGAGGACAAAGAGGTCACCTTCTACGAAGAGATCCTGCGGCTTCCGCCCGCCCACCGGTTGACGGTGAATCGCGACGGAGCGCGGACCGAGCGGTACTGGGCACTTGACCCTGGGCACGAGATCCGGCTTGGCTCGGACAAGGCGTACGCCGAGGCCTTTCGCGAGCTGTTCACGGACGCAGTGCGCTGTCGGCTGCGCAGCGCGTTTCCTGTAGGCTCGATGCTGAGTGGCGGCCTTGACTCCTCGTCGATCGTTTGTGTCGCCCGGGAGTTACTGGCCCAAGGCGGATGCCCGCGGCCCCACACGTTCTCGGCGGTATTTGACGACGTGCCAGAGTGCGACGAGCGGAGATACATCGAGACTGTGCTGTCGGGAGGCGGGGTGGAGCCACATCTGATCCGGGGGGACAAAGTCAACCCCGTTGAGCGGCTGGAGCAGGATCTCGTGCAGCAAGACGAGCCGTTCTACGCACCGAACCTCTTCCTTCACTGGGCCCTGTACCGGGAGGCCTGGCACGCACACGTGCGCGTTCTGCTCGACGGGTTAGACGGCGATACAACGGTCTCCCATGGGCTCGGATACCTCGCTGAGCTGGCCCAGAAGGGTCGCTGGCTCCGCTTGGGCCGGGAAGTCCTCGGCCTGTCGCACCACCTGCGCCGGAGTCCGTCGGTGGTCCTCCGGTCTTATGTACTGCGCCCACTGGCGCCGGACGCGGTCCGGCTCCTGTGGCGAACATTACGACGACACGGCAATGCTCAGCCAGCGAGCGGCACGCTGGTTGATCCCAGTCTCGCCCGTCGCTCCGGCGTCGAGAGTCGGGCGCGCACCGAGCAAGCTGCCCAGCGAGCTGCGCTG
>QHTZ01000080.1 GCA_003221005.1 Gemmatimonadota bacterium | reverse complement strand
GGTGCGCGCGCTGTATCTCGCCTTGCCCATCAATCTGGTCATCATGGGCTGGGTCACCCGTGCCATGGCCACGATCTTGGAAATCGCGTTCGGTCTCTCCGGCTGGAAGGTGGCTCTGCTGCTGTTCGCGCTCACGGCGGGGTACTCCATCCTGAGCGGGTTGTGGGGCGTCATCGTGACGGATTTTTTCCAGTTCATCGTCGCGATGGGCGGCACCATCCTGCTCGCGGTCCTCGCGGTGCAGCGCGTCGGCGGGCTGGACCGGCTGGTCGAACTCGCGACCATCCACTACGGGAGTCGCCAGGCGGCGCTCGGGATCATTCCGCCACTGCACGGCGGGTGGCTGCCACTCTCCTCGCTGCTCGTGTTCCTGAGTGTGCAGTGGTGGGCAGCGTGGTATCCCGGGGCTGAGCCCGGTGGCGGGGGCTACGTGGCGCAGCGGATCATGTCGACCAAAGACGAGCGGCACGGCCTGCTCGCCACGCTGTGGTTCAACATCGCTCATTACGCGCTCCGGCCGTGGCCCTGGATCCTCGTGGGGCTGTTCGCGGCAGTCACCTACCCCGCCCTCCCCAAGCCGGAGACCGGATACGTGCGCGCGATGGTCGACCTGCTGCCTTCGCCGCTCCGGGGCCTGCTGCTCGCCGCGTTCGCGGCCGCGTACATGAGCACGATCTCCACCCACCTGAACTGGGGCACGTCGTATCTCGTGAACGACTTCTGGCTGCGGTTCGTCCGCAAGGCTGCGAGCCCGCGCGAGCAGGTCGCGGTTTCCCGCGTCGCCACGGTCGTCCTGATGCTCGCTGCGGTGGGCGTGATGCAGTTCCTCGGCTCTGTCGAGGCGGGGTGGCGCTTCATCTTCGCGATCGGTGCCGGCACCGGCTCGGTCCTGATCCTGCGGTGGTACTGGTGGCGCATCAACGCGTGGAGCGAGCTCGCCGCGATGGCGGCGTCGTTTGTGACCTCAGTCGTGCTCTCCTCTGTGTGGCATCTGAGCGCGGCGGACGAGACCGGGCGGAACTACGCCGCGGTCATGCTGATCACGGTGGGCGTCACTACGGTCGCCTGGCTCGTGGCGACGCTCGCCACCGCGCCCGAGCGACCCGAGGTGCTCGAGCGGTTCTACCGCCGCGTCCGCCCCGGGGGCCCGGGCTGGCGGGCAGTGGCCACGCGGCTTGGGTTCGGCGCGGACGCGATCCCCGGCGGCGCACTCTCCTGGGTGAACTGGGTGGCAGGCTGGGTGGCGGTGTATTGCGCCCTGTTCGGCATCGGCGAGCTGCTCGTGGGAACCGTGCCCAGGGCGGCGGGGTTTGGCACGGTGGCGGCGGGGGCGTTCTGGGTCATCGCCCGTAACCTCCGCCGCGATCCGGGGTTCCAGCGCGGCGCGGTTGACACTACGGGCGGACCTTCCTAAGTTGCCGCGAGAGACTAAGGAGGAGCACGAGATGGCGACCACGCAGGGCACGACCCCGATCACTCTCACCCTGACCGACCGGGCGGGGGCCGAGGTACGGAAGTTCATGCAGGAAGAGAAGGTGTCGCTCGAGACGGCGGGGCTGCGCATCGGCGTGCTCCCCGGCGGCTGCTCGGGGTTCAAGTACAGCCTGAACATCGAGGACAAGCCGCTCGACGACGACGTGGTCATCGAGACGGGCGGCGTGCGCTGCTTCGTGGACGGCTTCAGCGCGCAGTATCTCAACGGCGTCAGGATCGACTACAAGAGCGACTTCCAGGAGTCGGGGTTCGCCTTCGAAAATCCCAACGCGACCGGCGGCTGCGGCTGCGGGACGTCCTTCAGCGTCTGACCGCTTGTCCGTCGCTCCCTCTGGTGATCCGGCCCGCGCTCGTCGCGGGCCGTTTTGTTGGGTGAGGGAGGGGCCCTGCGCCCGCTCGACGTAGCCGTCATCGTCCTGTACTGCGCCGCCGTGATCGTGGCGGGGCTCGTGTTCGCGGGGCGCCAGCGCGACGCCAGCGACTACTTCCTCGGCCATCGCGGTCTCCCCTGGTGGGCCCTCATGCTCTCGGTCGTCGCGACGGAAACGTCGGCGGTAACCGTGATCTCGGTCCCGGGGATCGCTGCCCGCGGCGATTTGACGTTCCTCCAGATCGGGCTCGGCTACCTCGTCGGCCGGATCGGCGTCGCCTCCCTGCTCCTGCCCGGCTACTTCGAAGGCACGCAGGACACAGCCTACCAGCGCCTGGAGCGACGCTTCGGTCGGGCTGCGCGGCGCACCGCCTCCGGCGTGTTCCTCCTCACCCGCGCCCTCGCGGATTGCGTGCGGGTCTTCGCCACGGCGATCCCGCTCGCCATCATCACGCACTGGAACCTCGCCGCGGGCATCTTCGCCATCGGCGCCGTCACGCTGGTCTACACGTGGGTCGGCGGTCTCCGCGCCGTCGTCTGGGTAGACGTGCTCCAGCTGGGCGTATACCTGCTGGGCGGGATCGCGACGCTCGCCGTCGCGACGCGGCTCGCGGGCGGGGTCGGGTCGTTCGACCGCGCCTGGGACCAGGGCAAGCTCCTGGCGTTCGACTTCCGCCCGTCGTTCCACGTGCTCTACACCTTTTGGGGCGGTCTCGTCGGCGGGGCGCTCCTCACGGCGGCGTCGCACGGGACGGATCACCTGATCGTGCAGCGGCTGCTCGCTGCCCGAGGCCTGAAGGACGCGCAGCGGGCTCTCATCGGGTCGGGGGCGTTCATCCTCGCGCAGTTCGCGCTGTTCCTCCTCGTGGGCACGAGCCTGTGGCTCGCGGGGGCCGATCACGCCGGCATGCGGAGCGACGCGATCTATCCGACGTTCGTGATCACGGAGCTCCCGGCGGGCCTTGCCGGGCTCGTCGTCGCCGGAATCCTCGCGGCCGCCATGAGCAGCCACGCTTCGGCGGTCAACTCGCTCGCTTCCGCTTCCACGCACGACTTCTACGCCCCGCTCACCGGGCGCACTGAGCCGACCCACCTCCTATGGGTGGGCCGCTGGCTGACGCTGCTCTGGACCGGGGTGCTCGTCGCGGGCGCGGTCGCATTCCGGAGTCAGAACACGCCGGTGGTGCAGCTGGCCCTGAGCATCGCCTCCATCACGTACGGCGGCCTGCTCGGGACCTACCTGCTGGGTGGGTTCTGGGCGCCGGCGCGCCAGCGCGACGTGATCGCCGCCATCATCGCGAGCGTTCTCGTCATGACGCCCGTCGTGCTGGGGTTCCCCGCACGACTCCTCTCCGGACTGGCATGGCCGTGGTATGTGCCCTTAGGGACGGCAGTGACGGTGGCAGTGGGGATGGGGTCGTCGCTCGTGACGAACGGCGACGGAAAGACGGCAGGACGGAATGGGGATGAACGCTGAGTCGCGGTCCCCCGTTCCGTCCTTCCGTCCTTCCGTCGTCTTTGTCGGTGCCGACGCCGGCGCCTCGCACTGCAGCGTCGTCCTCGGCGGGGAGGATCTCAAGGTCCTGGGTCGCGCCGAAGGACCGCCGTCCGCGATGAAGCCGGGCGGGGCGGCCGCCGCGGCCGCTGTCATCGCCGACACGGCGCGTCGCGCCGCCGCGCAGGCGCGTGCGTCGCTCCCGGCCGTGCGAGCGGTCGTTGGCGCGGCAGGGGCGGGACGCCCGCAGGAGCAAGCGGAGCTCGCGGCAGCCGTCACGCAGGCGGGGGTGGCGCGGAGCGTCCGCGTGGTACCTGATGGAGAGGTGGCCCTGATGGCGGCGTTCGAGGGCCGACCCGGCATCCTCATCAACGCGGGCACCGGCTCGGTCGCGTTCGCCCGGGACCCTGCTGGCCAGGTGCACCGCGCCGGTGGCCACGGCTGGCAGTTCGGCGACGAGGGTGGAGGCTATTGGCTGGGGCGGCGTGCGCTCGACGCCGCTGCGCGCGCGCAGGACGGCCGCAGCGAGGGCTCGACGCTGCTGGCGCGTCTCCTCGGCGCACTCGGCCTGCAGCGCTTCGACGACCTCGTACGCTGGACCACCACCGCGACGCCGGCCCAGGTGGCGGCGCTCGCGCTACACGTTCTCAACGCCGCCAAGGAAGGGGAAGCGGTGGCGCAGCACGCGGTGACGGACGCCGCACGCGAGCTCGCGGGTCTCGCGCTGGCGCTGGAGCCACATTTCCCTGGCAGCGAGCCGATCCCGGTGGCCGCAGCGGGGGGCTTGCTGGCCCCTCAGTCCCCGCTCGCCGCCGCACTCCGCGAGAGCCTCGCTGCCAGCGTCCCGCGCGCACGGCTCAGCTCCGCGCGGATCGACCCGGCGGTCGGCGCGCTGAAGCTTGCGGCGCGAGCATCATGATGCCGGAGCCGAGAGCGGGCACGCGACGCGTGCGGCGTCACGGCTCCCGCACTGCGGGCGTGCGGCGGAGCGTGGAGTGGCGGTACCCGTAGAACCCGTACAGGCTCAGCCCCAGCGCCAGCCAGACGGCGAACCGCTCCCACGCCTGATGCGGCAGGCCGATCATCACGAACACGCACAGGACGGCGGCGGCGCTGGCGACGGGCCACACGAGCGGCACCCGAAACGGCCGCGGCCGGTCGGGATCCTTGTACCGCAGCACGAGGACGCCGATCGCCACCAGCGCGAAGGCGAACAACGTCCCGATGTTCGTGAGGTCGTAGGTCTCGCCGGCGTCGCCGACGAGCGCCCACACGGCCACGAAGATCCCGGTGATCAAGGTCGTCATGTGGGGCACGCGGTACTTCGCGTGCACCTTCGCCGCCCACGCGGGGAGCAGGCCATCGCGCGCCATGGCAAAGAAGATTCGGGGCTGGCCGTACTGGAACACGAGCAGCACCGCCGACATCGATACGATCGCGCCGAGCGCTACGATCCAGCCCACGGTGGTGAAGCCGCTGCTGTTCAGCGCCTTCGCAAGGGGATCGGCCACGCCGACGAGCTCCGTGTACGGCACCATCCCGGTGAGCACGGCTCCGACGATCATATAAATGACTGTGCAGATCGCGAGACCGCCGAGGATGCCGATCGGAAGGTTGCGCTGCGGATTCCTCGTCTCCTCGGCGGCCGTCGAGATCGCGTCGAACCCGATGTACGCAAAGAAGACGATGGCCGCGCCCTGGTGAATGCCCCGGAAGCCGTGCGGCGCGAAGGGGTGATAGTTGGCGGGATTGATGTGGGTGAGCCCGGCGACGATGAACAGCCCGAGCACAACCAGCTTGATCGTCACCATGATGTTGTTGGCGGTGGCACTCTCGCGGACTCCGAGCATCAGCAGCCAAGTGATGAGCGCGACGATCACGAACGCCGGAACGTTGACGAGGATCGGCACGCCGGCGACGTGTGGCGCGGTCTGGAGCAAGTCGTGCACGGCCCGATCGGGCGAGAGCAGCGCGGTGCGGTAGCCGGTGGTGAGCCAAACCGGGAGGTGGACGTTGAAGCTACCGAGCAGCGATGTGAAGTAGTCCCCCCACGAGATCGCGACCGCCACGTTCCCAACCGCGTATTCCAGAATCAGGTCCCAGCCGATGATCCACGCCACCAGCTCGCCGAGGGTTGCGTAGGAGTACGCATAGGCGCTCCCCGCCTGGGGAATCATCGCCGCCAGCTCGGCGTAACACAGCCCGGCGAGGGCGCACGCGACGCCCAGCAGCAGGAAGGAGAGCACAAGCGCGGGACCGGCGCCGCTGCGCACGAGATGGCCCGCGGCATCGTACTGGCCCGCGGCGGCGGTCCCGATCGCTCCGAAGATGCCGGCGCCGATCACCGCGCCGATCCCCAACATGACGAGGTCGCCTGCGCCCAGGGCCCGCTTCAGGGCGAAGGGGCCAGCGCCCTCGGCGAGCAGCTCCGCGATCGGCTTGCGGGAGAAGAGCTGGTTCATCGAAAGCCGGGATGTGGGATGCGGGATGCGGAATGCGATGGCAGCGGAGCACACGCTCGCATCCCGCATCTCGCATCTCGCATCTCGGTCATACGAACAGCGGAGCCAACACCAGCGTCACGGTACTCAGGAGTTTGATGAGCACATGCAGCGACGGCCCCGCCGTGTCCTTGCAGGGGTCGCCCACGGTGTCGCCGACGACGGCGGCTTTGTGGGCCGGGCTTCCCTTGCCGCCGTACTCGCCCGTCTCGATGAACTTCTTCGCGTTATCCCACGCGCCGCCGCCGTTGTTCAAGAGCGTCGCCGTGAGGATCCCGCCAATCGTGCCGACCATCAGGAAGGCAGCGACGGTCTCGGCCCCGACGTGGAAGAACAGCTTGAAGACGAGGCCGACCGCGATCGGCATCCCCACGGCCAGGAGCCCGGGGGCCACCATTGCCTTAAGCGCGCCGATCGTCACGATGTCCACCGCGGTTCCGTAGTCGGGGCGCGACGTCCCCTTCAGGATGCCGGGATCCGCCTGGAACTGGCGGCGGACTTCCTTGATGACGCTCACGGCCGCCTTCGTCACCGCCCCGATCGCGAGCGCCGAGAACCAGAACACGAGCATGGCGCCCAAGAGCCCGCCGACGAACACCTCGGGCTTCGAGATATCCACGGCGGCGAGCGGTGAGCCGAGCGCCGCGACCTCGTCCAGGAACGCGGAAAACAGCAGGAACGCCGCGAGCGCCGCCGACCCGATCGCGTAGCCCTTGGTGAGTGCCTTGGTCGTGTTACCCACCGCGTCGAGCCGGTCCGTGCGGCGGCGGATGTCCTCGGGCTGGTGCGACATCTCGATGATGCCGCCGGCGTTGTCGGTGATCGGGCCGAAGGTGTCCATCGCGAGGATGTATGCCGCCGTGCCGAGCATCCCCATCGTCGCGACGGCGGTCCCGAACAGCCCGGCGTGTGCCAGCCCGCTCGAGGCGCCGAGCTTGTAAGAGGCGATGATCGCGGCCGAGATCGTGAACGTCGGCAGCGCGGTGCATTCCAGCGCGACGGCCAACCCAGCAATGATGTTGGTCGCCGGACCCGTGACTGACGCGGCCGCGATCGACTTGACGGGGCGGTAGCGGTACTCGGTGTAGTACTGGGTGATGTACACGAACGCGATGGAGGTCGCGATCCCGATGACGCCGCACAGCGCGAAGTGCCACCAGGCGCCCGGGTGCGCGGCCGGGTTGAGCAGCCAGTACGTTCCGCCGACGAACCCGATGGCCGCGAGCACGGCAGTCCACATATAGCCGCGATTGAGCGCGTGCATCGGGTCCTCGTCTTCTCGCGCCTTCACCACCAGCACGCCCACGATGGATGCGACGAGCCCGAACGCCCGGGCCACGAGCGGGAACAACATCACCCCGACCACCTGCTGCGGGCTGAACAGCCCCGGGTTCGCGAGCGCGAGCCCCGAGCCGAGGATCATGGCGCCGATGTTCTCGGCCGCCGTGGACTCGAACAGATCGGCGCCGCGGCCGGCGCAGTCGCCCACGTTGTCCCCCACCAGGTCCGCGATCACGGCCGGGTTGCGCGGATCGTCTTCCGGAATCCCCGCCTCCACCTTCCCGACCAGATCGGCGCCGACGTCGGCCGCCTTGGTGTAGATCCCGCCGCCCAGCTGGGCGAACAGCGCCACGAACGACGCGCCGAAACCGTACCCCACGATCATGAGCGGGATCTTCGTGGGCGCGAACCGCAGCGAATCGAGCACGGTGTACAAGAGCCCGACCCCGAAGAGACTCATCGCTACCACGAACAGCCCGCTTACCGCGCCCCCGCGCAGCGCGATCTGGAGCGCCTTGTTCAAGCTCGAGCGGGCGGCGCTCGCAGCCCGGATGTTGGAGCGCACCGCCACGTACATGCCGACCAGGCCCGCCACGCCCGAGCAGAACGCGCCGAATAGGAACGAGAGCGTGGTGGTGAGCGCGAGCGTCGCCGCCGCGGGCTCATCGGGGTGAGGCGAGCGGAAGAAGGCGTACAGGACGTAGATCAGCGCGCCGAGCGCGAGGCTCAACAAGCCGATCGTCCGGTACTGCCGCCGCAGGAACGCTTCCGCGCCCTCCTGGATCGCGTCGGAGATCTTGCGCATGTCGGGTGTGCCGTTGTCCTGGCGCAGCACGTAACCGCGCAGCCCCCAGGCGACGGCCAGGGCGACGACCGAGAGCCCCAGCACGAGGATGATCAGCATAGTGAGTTGTGGCTCCTTGGAGCCCGCGCGGGGCGGGCTAGTTTCCGATTCGCATGGAAAAGGTGAAGACGCTCGCCACGGTCACCCCGTCCCGCGCGCGGGCGGGGTAGAACTGGTACGCCATCATGCGCTGCACGAGCTCCTGGCGGTACGCTTCGTCCCGAATGGGCGGGTCGACCTCCACCCGCGTGACGCGCCCGTCGGCCGACACCCAGAAGCGAACGCGGTAGGTGCGGCCGGCGACGGAGCCAGGGACCTTCGCCAGCGGCGGCAGAATCGCGGTCCGCGGCGAGGCGATAATGTAATCGCCCCCGCCTCCGCTTCCAGGCCCCGCCGCCGAGCCGGTCCCCGGACCGGCCCCCTGGCCTCCGCCGCCGCTCGCAGCACCCCCCGGTGCCGCCGCACTCTCGAGCGCGGGAGCGATCGCCGGCACGTCGAGCTTGATCTCTTGCAGCGGCGGCAGCGCGGTGAGCTGGACCCGCGGCGTCGGCGGGAGCTCGACCGCGGCGGGCGCCGGCGCGGGCAGTGCGAAGAAGTTCACCGCCGGGCGCTCGCCACCTCCCCCGGCTGACCCCGTGCCGAGCTGCGCCAGGCGCGCAGCACTCTGCCACAACAGGGCGCCTACGATCGCGGCGTGGACCACGAGCGACGCCAGCGCACCCGGCCCCAGACGGCGGCGCGTGACGGGAAGGGACAAACGGGGCGCGGCAGGGAGGGGAAGCGGAGGCTCGAGCACAGGCATAGATACACCATACAAGAAAGCAGGGACGCCGCCGCGGCGCCCCTGCCGTCCCCTAGTCGTCGCGCGCTAGTGTGGCTGTTCCGAGGGCGTGAAGCCGATGACCTGGACCCCCGCGCCGTGGGCAATGTCCATGGCCAGCATCACGTCGTGGTACTTGCGGCTGGGCGCGGCCTTGATGAACAGCAGCTTGGCCGGACGCGTGTCATAGATCTGATGGAACGCCGCTTCGAGTTGGCTCAGGTCGTAGGGCTGCTTGTTGATCGTGTACCCGCCGTCCGGCGTGAGCTCGAGCACGATCTGGCTCGAGGGCGGCGTCTTAGACTTGGTCTGCTGCTGGGGCGGCACCTGCACGTCGAACGCTTTGCGCGACAAGGGCTGCGTGATCATGAAGATGATCAGCAGCACGAGCAGCACGTCGATGAGCGGCGTGACGTTGATGTCGGAGCTGAGGCCCTCGCCCCCGCCGGTGGACCCCATCGCCATCGGTCAGCTCGCTTCCTTTTTCTTCAGGAGCGTCTGCTTCTGCTCGGTGATCGCGCCGACGACCCGGACCCCCGCCTGGCGCGCCATCTCCAGCGCCAGCTGCACGCGCGCGAAATCGATGTTCTGGTCGGCCTTCAGAAACAGGATCTTGTCCTTCATCCGCATCGCATACAGCGCCTGCAGGCGGCCGGGGAGGTCCGCGTCGGCGATCTGCCGCGGGCCGTCGCCGATGTCGAGGTAGAACTTCCCGTCCCGGTCGATCCCGAGCCGGATCTCGTCCGGGCCCTCGGGCCGGTTCTCCGGGTTCTCGCTCCGCGGCAGCGTGGCCTGGAAGCCCGCGGCGATGATCGGCGTGACGATCATGAAGATGATGAGCAGCACCAGCATCACGTCGATCAGGGGCGTGACGTTGATGTCGGCCTTGACGGCCGCCCTGGTGCTAGCGACTGACAGGGCCACCGGACTGTGTCGCCTTCTGCGTCTGGAATTCCTTGGTGAAGATCGACCGCCCGAACTCCGAGCCCACGCTCTTGATCAGGTAGTCGATGAGCTCCTTGGACGTGTAGGTCATCTCCACCGCGAGGAAGTCGATCTTGGTGGTGAAGTAATTGTACAGCCACACCGCCGGGATCGCGACGAGCAGACCGAAGGCGGTGGTGATGAGCGCTTCCGCGATGCCCGCCGACACGGACGCCAGCGAGCCGCCGCCGCCCGAGGCCGCCATACCGGTGAACGCGTTCACGATCCCCATCACCGTGCCGAGCAACCCGACGAACGGAGCAGTCGCGCCCGTGGTGGCGAGGATCCCGAGCCCGCGCTTCAGCTCGGCCGCGGCGATCAGCATCTCGCGCTCGACGGCCCGCTCCACCGAGTTGATGTCGCCGGCGGTGATCGTGGCGCGATCGCGCAATAGCGGCTTCACCTCGGACAACGCCTCGCCCAGCACTCGCGCGACGTGGCTGTGCTTCTGCTTCTCCGCGAGCTTGATCGCTCCGTCCAGCTGCTCTTCCTTCAGAAAGCGCGAGAACTCTGGGGCGAACGTCACGGTCTCGTTGCGCGACTTGCGCAGCTGCCACCACTTCTGAAACGCGTTGGTCCAGGAGATGAGCGACATCGCCGCCAGCACCAGGACGATGCCCTTGGCGAACAACCCCATGGACACGAACAGATCATAGAGCGAAGGCATGACGGAGGCTCCTTACCTCGGGTTGAGACGCCACACGACGGGCAGCGCGACCAAGACCCGCACCGGGCGACCGTGCACTCGGGCGGGGCGGAACAAGGCGTGCAGGATGTAGCTCCGCGACGGCTGATCGAAACCCGGGTTCGGGCTCTGGACGATCCGGACGGAGCTCGGCTCGACGCGGCCGGTGGTGTCGACGATGGCCTGGACCATCACAGTGCCCTGAATGCCCGCCTGCTGGAGCAGCGGCGGATACTGCAGCTGCGGCCCGGACAGCACCACGGGCTTTTCCTCCACGAGGCTCTCCATGTACACATCGCTCGGCGTGATGCCGTTGGCGGTGCCGCCCTCGACCCCGGAGCCGGAGTAGTCCTTCGGATCGAATTTTTCCTGGAGGTTGACTGGCGGAATGTTGGTCGGGATCTCGGTGGGGGCGACGACCGTCTGGAAGCCCTTGAGCGGCACGTCCAGTTGGACCGGCTGCTGCTCCGGCGGCTTCTGTTGCTGCTGCTCGAGGTAGACCAGCGCGGTGTCCACTCGGACCTTGTTGTCGCTCTGACCCGCGCTGACGGTCGCGATCACTGCGCCCGCGATGACGGCGGTGTGCACCACGAGCGACACGAGACCGACGCCGAAATACTTCTTGCGGTCGCGCTTCCGTTTGGACTCGATCAGGTGCTCAAGCACGATCTGCCCTCCTGCTCACCCTGCGTATCAAATACTCCCGTTTTTACGCGGCGCGCTAGTGGAGCGCGCATTACAAAACGATGACAGCTACCCCGTCTGCTGCGTCGGCGCCCCAGTGCGGGGCAGCGTCACGGTGAACATGGTCCCACGCCCGGCCCGGCTCGCCACCTCGATCTGGCCGCCGTGCGCCTCGGCGATCCACTTGCAGATGGCCAGGCCGAGACCGGCGCCCGGCCGCTCGCCGGTGCGCGTGCGCGCCGAGTCGGCGCGCCAGAAGCGGTCGAAGATGTGCGGCAGATCGCCGAGCGCGATCCCGATCCCCGTGTCGGCGACCGTGAGCGTGACGCGACCGTCGTTCTCGCCGAGCTGCACGTGGACGCTGCCGCCCCGCGGCGTGTACTTGACCGCGTTCGTCAGCAGGTTGAGCACCAGCTGCCGGAAGCGCTGCCCGTCCACCTCGAGAATCACGGGCTCGGGAGGCGTGGTGACCTCGACGTGCACGCCCGCCTGCTCCGCCAGCAGCTCACCCGTCTCCCGCGTGTCCTCCAGCAGCGCCCGCAGGTCGATCGGCTCCCGGTGCAGCGGGGCGATCCCCTCGTCCGCACGGGCCAGCGTGAGCAGCGCATCCACCAGCTCGGTCATGCGGTTGATTTCCTGGAGAGTCTCCTCCAGCGTGGCGAGAGTCTCCGGCGGCAGGTGCGGCGCGGTGATGGCGCGCTCGACGCCGGCCCGCAACACGGTGAGTGGTGTCTTGAGCTCGTGACTCGCGTCGGCCGTGAAGCGGCGCAACGCGCTGAAGCTCCGCTCGAGGCGGGTCATCATCTGGTTCAACGTCGCGGCAAGGCGGCCCAGCTCGTCCTTCACCATCGGCTCGGCGAGGCGGCGGTGCAGGCTGCGGCCGTCCGTGATCTCCCGGACCTCGGTGATGATTTGATCGACGGGAGCGAGCGCCCCGCGGGCGATCCAGGACCCGACGAGCAGGGCAGCGAGGAGCCCGATGGGCAGGATCAATGCGAACGTGTCGAGCAGCTGCTGCGGCCCGAGCTCTGCCGACTGGACGTCGGCGCCGGCGAGGATGGCGACCGAGGGTCCCCCGATCTCCCCGACGTAGCGCACGGCGTAGTGGAGCCTCGGCCCGCTCGCGCCGAGGCGCACCACGCCCGCCGAAGGCCCGCCGCGCGCCGTGGCGACGAGCTGCCGCAACTGCTCCACGTCCTGAAAGGTGAGCGCCCGCGCATCGGCGGATGCGAACAACAGGCTGTCGTCCGGGGCCGTCACGATGAGGTAGTCGGGCACCACCTCGAGCAGCGCCGCCACCTCTGGGACCAGCACCAGTCGGCGAGCGGTGTCGGTCTGTACCAGGACGCCGCGGGCGCGGTAGGTCTCGACCAGGATCCCGGCCGTGAGCTCCGCCTCGGAGCGAATGCGCTGGTCGAGGTCCTGGTAGGAGGTGCTGCGGCGGGCGAAGTAGAGCACGGCGGCGAAGGCGGCGAGGGTGAGGGTGAGCGCCGTCGAGTACCAGGCCGTGAGCCGTGCGCGGATGGTCTGCACGTCACGCCCGCGCGACGTACCCCACGCCGCGTACCGTGTGAATCAGCTTCGGCTCGTGCCCGTGATCGATCTTCTTCCGCAGCCGCGTGATCACCACGTCCACGATGTTCGTACCCGGATCGAAATGGTAGTCCCAGGCATATTCCGTGATCAGCGTCCGGGGCATCACCCGCCCCTGGTGGCGCAAGAGGTACTCGAGGACCGCGTATTCCTTCGGCGTCAGGTCGATCACCCTGCCCGCCCGCCGCACCTCCCGGCTGCCGGTGTCGAGCGTCAGGTCCGCGACCTGGAGGACCGGAGGAGCGATGGCCTTGGGCCGCCGGCCCAGCGCTTCGACTCGGGCGAGCAGCTCCTCCAGCGAGAAGGGCTTGGTCACGTAGTCGTCCGCACCCGAGCGCAACGCCTGCACCTTGAAGTCCACCGTGTCCTGCGCCGTCAGCACGAGCACCGGCACGCTGCTCCCCCGATCGCGCAGCGCCCGCAGCAGCTCGACGCCCGGCACGACCGGGAGTCGCAGATCGAGCACCACCAGATCGTACGGTCCGCCGCTCGCGAGGCGCAGGCCCTCGGCGCCGTCGCCGACCAGATGGGCCTGATACCCCGCCTCCTCGAGACCGCGCTTGACGTACTGTCCTACGGTGGCGTCGTCTTCGACGACGAGCACTTTCATCCCAGGGGGAGATACACCTTAAAGTTCGAGCCGACGCCCACCTGCGACTCCACCTCGATGCGTCCCCGGTGCTCGGCGATGATGGCGTAGCAGATGGAGAGCCCGAGGCCGGTCCCGCGCCCGGGCGCCTTGGTCGTGAAGAACGGCTCGAAGATCTTCGGGAGATCGTCTTCCTTGATCCCGACGCCGGTGTCGATGAACTCGATCAGCAGCTCGTCCCGGCGGTCGGGATTGAGCCGGCTGCGCACGGTGAGGACGCCACGCGAATCCATCGCGTCCATCGCGTTCAGCATCAGGGCCATGAAGCTCTGGATCAGCCGCTCCGCGTCTGCCCGCGGCTGCGGCAGCCCCGGGGCGAGCTCGCGCACCACGTTCAGATTCTTGAAGCGGGCGTGGTGCTTGAGGAGGAACAAGGTCTGCTCCACCAGGCCGTTCACGTCCACCGGTCGTTTGTCGCGGGCCTTGGGACGCGAGAAGTCGAGCAGCCCATCCACGATGCGCCGGCACCGCTGGACCTCGCTGTCGATGATCTTGAGGTACTCCTCGAAGGCGTGGCGCACGCCGGGCGCCAGGTCTTCGTTCCGGAGCGCGAGCGCCTCGCTGCATGCGAGGATGGTCGCGAGCGGATTGTTGATTTCGTGCATCACACCGGCGGCGAGCTGCCCTACTGCCGCCAGTTTCTCGGTTTCGGCGAGCCGCTGCTGCGCCTCGCGCCATTCGGTGATGTCTTCGCCGATGGTGATGACGTGCGTAATGTCGGCGCCGTCCTGCCGCATCGGAATCTTGGTGATGCGGTAGTAGCGGGTGTCTCCGCTCGCTCGCGAGTCCATCTCCATCTGCTGGATCTCGCCCGTGTCGAATACGCGGTCGAATTCCCGCTTCAGGAGGTCGCGCGGCTGGCGGTCGAGTACGTCGAAGACCTCGCGCCCCACGGCGTCGTCCCGCGCCACGCCCTGCGTCCCCGCCTCCCGCTTGCGGTTCCAGGCGCGGATGCGATAGGCGCGATCGATCACGTACAGCCCCACCGGAAGTGAATCGATGATCTGTGCCGCGAAGCCGCGCTGCGCCTCGACCTCGCGCGTCCGCAGTGCGACCTCGGACGCGAGATCCTGGGACAGCTCGGTGGCGGCGATGACCGGGGCGAGCAGCTGCGCGACGACGACCAGCACGTCGTGCGCCATGCCTTGGAAGCGTCCTTCGGGGATCAGGGCCTCCACCAGCCCGAGCCGCTCTCCTTCGTGCACCAGCGGGAGACGCAGCAGCAGCATGCCGGAGGGGGCGCGCTCGGAGCGGACGCCCTGCTCGATCCATTCGGCGACCGGCGCCGCGAACACCGGCAGCGCCGCTTCGTCGCCGGGCGTCGTCAGAGGAGCGTAGCCGACCCCGGCCGAATCGCGCAGCCACAGCCGACAGCGCCGCAGCGCGAGCTCGCGGCGCAACGTCGCGACGACCTGGGTGAGCGCTTCCTCGGACGCGAAGCCCGCCGTGAAGATGGACGTGACTTCCGCGAGGATCCGCAGCCCGGGATGGTCAGAATCGAGGCGGGGAGCGGCCATCGGCCGCTAAGCTAGGGATGGTGCTTCCCGCGCGCCAGCGGCAGCTCGAAGCGGAGGGCGAGCAACGCGCGCACGTCCGTCGGGTTTCCGAAAAACACGGTCGGCCCGACAACAAGGCCGTAGCGCAGGCCGTCGCCACCGCCGACCCGCAGGCCGGGAAGCACCGACGCCGCTGCCCACGGGGAGCCCTGCGGGAGCGGCGATTTCGTGCCCGCGTACCCCGCCACTTCGATCGTGAGGTCGAGGCCGAGGGCGGCCGGGTTGGTCTCGTTTCCGACATCCGCCAGACTGGCGATCCCCGTGCGCGTGGAGAGCACGCCGCCGCCGACAAACCCACGCGTCCCGCCGACGATCGCGCCTTCGTCGATGAAGGAGCCCAGCCGCGCGCCGATCATCAGCGACCGCAGCGGTCCGACGTGGATCCCGTGCATGTAGCCGAACTCGCCGACCTCGACCTGCCAGCCGCCACCCAGCGTACCGACGAAGCCGAGCGTCGCGTACGACTGGGCCGCGAGTCGCGTGGACAAAATCGCAGCCACTACCAACATTGAGGCGATGAATCGCCGCACGTTCATCCTCCTGACAGGGGCCGCCTCCACTGCCCTGCTCCGCCCTCCCCGGGCGGCCGCACGGTGGGGTGGCAGGTCGGTCGGCCGCTTGCGGTTCGAGCTCGACGACCGGCGGCGCTGGTCGCTCTGGTACCTCGGGGAGGAGCAACCCGTTCCGCTCTTCCAGACTGTCACACTCGGCGCCCGGATCGCCGATCGCCTCGTCACCCTCGCCGATCTGGAATATAGCACCGTGGGGAACCGGCGCCCGCCCGGTGGCGAATCCGTGATTGTGCGCGGGCACGCGGCCGGGGTCGTCCTCGAGGCCGAGCTGTTCGCCACGACCGCAGCCGCGACACCCCAGGCGGCGATCGGCGTCAGCGTCTATCCTGATCGCGAGCTGCCCAGCGTGCGGGGCGTTCGCTTCTTCGACGTGCCCGCGGACGACGTGATGCCCGGCGGTGCTCCGCTCCTCGCCCTGGTGAACGGATACGATTCAAGGAGCGGAAGCCGCATCGTGGCCCTGCCATTGCATCCCGACGGCCCCGAGCTCGTGAGCTACGGCGCCCTGGGTCTCACGCGCGCGGCTCGCGGCCTCGGGCTGGGATTCGAGGCGGGCGGGCCCGGCGAGGGGAAGGTGCGGATCTCCAAGGAAGGGCTGGAGGCGACGAGCGAGTGGGCGCCCGGGCGCCCGCTCCGCCCCGAGGGCGACACGTCGTGGCTCAAGCTGTGCTACCAGCCAAGCGGCGACGGCCTCGACGCCCTGCGCGCTCTGTTCGTTCCCGCGTCACCGGTGGACCGCGAGCGGCTGGCCACCGTCCCGGCGCCCGCCGGCTGGTGCTCGTGGCATGAGCTGCGGGGGGGCGTCACCGAAACGGACGTCATCGCCAACGCGGAGTTCTGCGCCGGCCGCTTCGACCGCCGCTTCCTTCGCTACATCCAGCTGGACGACGGCTACCAGCGGTCAGCGGGTGACTGGATGACGAACGACAAGTTCCCGCACGGCCACCGCTGGCTCACCGACCAGATCCACGGCCGGGGGTTCCAGGCCGGGCTGTGGCTTGCGCCCTTCGCGGTCACCGAACGGTCGGGCATTCCCGCGGCGCATCCGGACTGGCTCCTAAAAGGCGCCGATGGGAATGCGCCGATCGTTTGGGACGCACGCGAGGACTGGGGCGGTCGCGCCTACGCGCTCGATGGTGCCCACCCGGCGGCACGGCAGTGGCTCTTCGATCTCGCGCGCCGGGCGGTGCAAGAGTGGGGTTACGACTACCTGAAGCTCGACTTCTTGTTCTGGGCGACGGGAGACAGCTCGCATTACGGCGGCCTTACGCATGCCGAGGCATATCGCATGGGACTGGGCGCGCTGCGGGACGGCGCGGGCACGGAGACGTTCCTGCTGGGCTGCGGCGCGCCGCTGCAGCATGCCACCGGACTCGTGAACGGGATGCGCGTGGGTCCCGACGTCGATGCGAGCTGGAGCGGCATCCAGACGCCGGCACGGGTGGCAGCGCTGCGCAGCTTCTACCACCGCGGGGCCTGGCTCAATGATCCCGACTGCCTCGTCGTCCGTGCGCCGCTGTCGCCATCCGAAGCGGAGCTGTGGGCGTCGATCGTGGCCGTCTCGGGCGAAATGACGATGCTCTCTGACAATCTTCCGAAGCTGCCGCCCGAACGGCTGCCGCTGCTGCAACGCGCGCTCCCTGTGGCAGCGGCCGTGGGCCGGCCCATCGGGGCGGTGAGCGCCGAGCCTGACGTGGCACCCGCGCTCGTCGCGGGAGACGAGTCATATCGGATGCGGGGGCCCTGGAGGTTCCGCACCGGCGACGACCCGGCGTACGCCGCTCGGAACTACGACGAGACGGCGTGGGAGACGCTCCCGGTCCCCGAGTCCTGGGAGCGGGCGGGACATCCCGGCTACGAGGGATATGCGTGGTACCGGACGCGCTTCTCCTTGCCCGGCACCCCGCCCGGGCGGTCGGCCGGACAGGCAGACGGACGGACTGCACGCCTGGAGTTGGGGAAGATCGACGACGTCGACGAGACATTCGTGAATGGCGTGAAGGTCGGGCAGACCGGTGCCTTTCCACCGCGCCACCGCGGCGAGCGGGAAGCGTTCCGTCGCTACGCCGTGCCGCACGACGCGCTCAACTGGGGAGGCGAGAACATACTCGCGGTGCGCACCTACGGCGGCGGCGGCCTGTGGAGCACACGGCGCGACCGGCCCGCCAACATCTGGCTCGCGGAGGGAGCACCTGCGTGGTGGACCGTGGTACTCGCCAACTGGGAGGACGAGCCAGGGCTGGTCGCGGCGCCGCTCGTGAAGCTCGGAATCAGCGGCAAGCGCTTCAACGCATACGACGTGTGGCGGGATACGCCGCTCGCCGATCTGACAGACATGGTGAGCGCGAAGCTCGACCCGCACGCCTCCCTGACGATTGCGATCCGGCCCGCGGCTACGCGGCCGCAGGTGATCGGCACCACGCGCCACGTCGTGCAGGGCGCGGTGGACGTCGCGTCGGAGACCTGGAACACCGCTACGCGGACGCTGCAAGGCCGCTCCACCAACCTCGACAGCCGCCCTTACGCGGTCACGATCGCAGCGCCCAAGGGAATGCGACCCGCGACGTGCAAGGCGAGCGCTCCATGCACGGTGACGCGGCTCGAGTCTGGCCACGCGGTGCTGACGTGGGCTGGTGGTGAGGGGAAGGACATCGAGTGGGAGTTGCGCTTCCGGCAATCGGCAACTGCGCGGAAAGGCAAGAACTAGACGGATAGACGCGCAGCGGTGAACAGTCGTCAGTGAGTAGGCCGTCCTCTCACCTAAGGCCTGTTATCCGCTATGCGTCTGTGCGTCTAGCTTTTGCTTCTCCTGTCCAGCTCACCCCTGTCCACTGAATCCCTTGAATGACCCATTTCTGCGTAACGGCGTACAGGACGAGCATCGGCAGCGCCGCCGCCGCTGCCACCGCCATCTCGAACGGCCAGTTGCCATGGTACACGTCGTGTAACTGGGCCAGGCCCACCTCCACGACCTGCCGCTCAGGCGAGCGCATGATGACAAGCGGCCACAGGAAGCTGCGCCACTGCTCCGCGAAGACGAGGACCGCGAACGTCGCGAGCGCCGGCCGGGACAGCGGCAGCGCGACCCGCCAGAATATCGTCCACTCGCCCGCTCCATCGAGCCGGGCGGCGTCTTCGAGATCGCGCGGCAGCCCAAGAAAAAACTGCCGCAGCAGCACGATCCCCCACACGGAGACGAGCTCGGTTGAGAGGAGGCCCGCGTACGTGTCCACCCACCCGAGCGCGTCGATCATGAGGAAGCGCGGCACGAGCAGCACGATCGTGGGAACTGTCAGGAGGGCGAGCACCGCGGCGAACACGCGGTCCCGCCCCGGGAAGCGCAGGCGGGCGAAGGCGTAGGCGGCGGTCGTGCAAGTGCAGAGCTGCGCCAGCACCGAGCATCCCACGAACACCAGCGTGTTGAGGTAGAAGCGGGCGACTGGCAGCTCCGTGAGCGCCGCGATCCCGTCACGCACGCCCGACCTCCCGTGCCAGCTGCCTCACCTGTGCGCGCGTCACCACGAGCAGCACGAGGCAGAGGCAGACGGTGATCGCCGCGGCGTAGCCGAATTCCAACCGCTCCCATCCGACCTGGTAGGCGCGGTACGCGAGCGTGTCCGTGTGGTGGAGCGGTCCCCCCTCGGTCAGCACGTAGACGTAGGTGAAGACCTGGAACGCGCCCACCACACCCGTGAGAAAGACGAAACGCGTCACGGGCTCAAGCAGCGGAAAGGTGATGCGCCAGAACCGCCGCCACGCGCCCGCTCCATCTACCCGCGCGGCATCGGCGTACACGGAGGGAATCGCCTCGAGCCCCGCGTGGAACAGCGTCACCTGATATCCCAGCTGCACCGCCACCGCTGCCGCCATCAGGGCGGGCAGGGCCGTGCCGGGCCTCCCGAGCCAGTGGTACGGTTCGCACCACCACTCCCACACGAGCGCCACCGCGACGCCCGAGCAGACGTAGGGCAACAGGAGCAGCCCGCGTATCGCCCCCCCGCTCCAAGCGCGGCGCGGCAGCGCGAGTGCCGTCGCCAAAGCGAGCGCCATCGTCACCGGCACGTACAGCGCGTAGCACGCCGTATTGCGGAGCGAGATCCAGGCTAGTGGATCGCGTACCAGGCGCGTGAAGTTAGCGAGGCCGATGAACGGAGTCCCTGGATCGGCAACGTCCCAGCGGTGAACCGACGCGTACAAGGCGAGCAACAGTGGCGCGGCCGAGAAGACCGCCATATGACACAGCGCGGGCGCGACGAACGCCCAGGCCGCGACGGTCTCCCGCAGGTACCGCGGCTTGCGGGTCGCACGCTGGCCCCAGGCGGCGATCCACACCAAGGCCGGGCCCAACAGCGCCAGGCCGAGCGTACCGAACAAGAGTGCATAGCCGGACGCATCGCCTACCGGCACCCGCAGCTCGGCCCACCGACCCGGTCCCAGCCGCACTGGGACGCTGGCCAGGAAGACGCCCCCTACCGAGCGGCGCCGGGGCGCCGCACTACCGCTGTCTCCGGGCACGAGCTCGCCGCGCCCGAGCAGTCCCGCCAGGTCCGCAAGGGCGGGCCGCTCCGGGGTAGCGGCCGCCTCCTGCACGAGTGCGCGAGTATCCGTGAGCCAGCGATCGATCGCGCGCCGGGCGGCGACGCGGGCGTCGGCATAGGCGGCAATGCCGAGGAGCAGCGCGGCGGCCCGATAACGTAGGAACGCCTTGGCCGGCGCGCTCGACTCGACGCCAATGGCGCGCGCAGCCGCTCCGGCGAGCGCGAGAGCGAGAGCGAGCACCGCGAGCCCCCACCATCCGAACCAGCGGGGTCCGAGGTGCGGAGCACGCACGCTCACTGCGCCTACGACACCCCAACCGTCCGGGTCGAAGAGTGGCGCCACGGCCGCGCCCCGCACCCACGCGATCGCTTCGTCGCGGCGCAGCCGCTCGACGTCCGCAGGCGTGAGCGGCGCGGCGGTCCCGTGCACGAGGGGCGCCGTACCATGGTAGACCTCTACCTGCGGAGTCCATCCGGGAAGCGTGACGAGGGCGCGCGCCTGAATCAGGAGCTGCGGGAGGTCGTAGCCCGATCGGCCCTTCGCGACCGGCGTAACCAGCGCGAGGTAGCCCGCGACCGTCACGGCACTCCGCTCGGCGAACGTGCGCGCGGCGCGCGTTGCCGCCGCGTGCGCGGCGGCGAGGGTGAGGATGGCCGAGACCGCGCCACCTGCGAAGGCGGCGGTCCGCCACCGTGCGAGCGGGCTCACCGCACCGCGCCGAGCAGCCGGTCGAGGCGGCGCGCCATGTCGCGCGCCGCGGCTTCCGGACGGCCACCCCCGAGGACCCGGTCCATCAAGTCCGGTAGCACCGCCTCGAGCTCCGGCCACCGCTCGACGCGCGCCGACCAGGGGACACGACCGTGCGCTGCGGCACGGAGAAACGCGGCCTCCCGGCCGGACGTGTCCTGCGCGACCAGAGCGACTGCCGCAGCGGTGACGGCCGGCAGCTCGAGGCCGGCGTCGCCCCGCGTCGCGGCAGCCAACGAGTCGGCGAGGGAGGCGGCGAGCTCGATCGCCAGTCGGCGCCGCAGTGTCACTCGCGGGACTGCATAGCCCGACGCATAGAGGGCGGTGGCGGGCGCGAAGCCGGCGCGATGCGGCAGCTCGACGAAGCCCACGCGCAGACCACGAGCGGCGATCGGGGGACGCGAGCTGGGGATGGCGCCGTGGACGACGGTCACCATCGCGATCCCGCCGTTCGCGAAGGCTCCCAGGTCCGTGCCGCTCCAGCTCGGCCGACCGGTGGGGGGCGGCGCGACGCGTTCCGTCGTCACCCACCCCGTGTACCAGCGCAGCGCCGCGATCGTGGTCGGGGAGTCGAGGCAACCCCTGGCGCGCCGTCCGTCGGCGCACAGGACGTCACCGCCCCCCGACCAGAGCCACGGCAGCCAGGCTGCGACACCGCGCTCGAACGACGTCCCCCACTGGTCGATCTCGCCGTCGCCGTCGTTGTCGCGCGTGAGCAGCCGGGCGACGCGGAGGAAGTCGTCCCACGTCCAGTCGTCCGTGGGATAGGGTAGCCCGGCGCGGTCGAACAGGTCCTTGTTGTAGGCGACGACGACGGGCGAGTACCCGCGTGGCAGGGCGTACAGCGCACTCCCGCGGCGGAAGATCGCGAGCACCGCGGGATTGAATGCCTCCTGATCCACTCCGGCCCGGCTCAGGTAGGGCGCCAGGTCCAGCAGCCAACCTCGCTCAATCGCAGCGGGCACATCGCCGTGGTCGAGGAGGAATGCATCGGGCGGCGTCCCGGTGCTGAGGGACTTGAAGAGCCGCTCCCGGTATCCCGCGTTGGTGGCGGCGGCAAGCTGTGCCACCTGCAGTCCGGGATTAAGGTTTCGGTAGCGGTCGAGCAAACTCTCTGCAACACTCACTTCCGGGCCCCGGGCCCGATGCGCGAGCCGCACCACCTCCACCCCACCCCCGCTCGACCCTCCGACCGACCCACACCCCCAGAGCAGCAGCGCGAGCGCCGCCCGCCGCGTCATGCGAGCCGCGCCTCCGCCACGTCGAAGAGGTGCAGGTGGTGACGGTCCAAGCGGAACCCCACGCGGTCTCCCGCACGCACGTCGACGATCCCCGGCACTCGAGCGACGAGGGCCTGGCCGGCGACGTCCAGGTGCACGAGCGTTTCCGCTCCCAGGGGCTCGACCACCAGGACCTGAGCGTTGCCCTGCCCCTGGTCCGGTCCGCACATCGCCACGTGCTCGGGACGCACCCCCAGGTGGACCTGGCCCGCGTAGTCCGACAGTGTCACCGGCACAGTGAAGCTGCCGCAGTCCACGACCGTTTCGCCGCGGCGCTCGAGCGCGGTCCCGCGGAGGATGTTCATGCCGGGACTCCCGATGAAGCGCGCGACGAACACGTCCGCGGGGCGCCGGTACACTTCTGCCGGCGTGCCGACCTGATGCAGGCGTCCCTCATGGAGCACCGCGATGCGCTGTCCCATGGTCATGGCTTCGACCTGGTCGTGCGTCACGTACACCATGGTCGCGCCCAATGCCCGGTGCAGCTTCAGCAGCTCGGCGCGTGTCTCAACCCGCAGCCTGGCGTCGAGATTGGAGAGCGGCTCGTCGAACAGGAACACCTGCGGCGCGCGGACGATGGCGCGGCCCAGGGCGACCCGCTGCCGTTGCCCGCCCGACAGCTGCCCTGGGCGCCGGTCGAGCAGCTCGCCCAGGCCGAGGCGCGCCGCTGTCTCCTGGACCCGCCGGGACACCTCCGTCTTGCGCAGCCCGCGCATCTCGAGGGGGAACGCGATGTTCTGGCGCGCGGTGAGGTGCGGGTACAGGGCGTAATTCTGGAACACCATCGCGACATCGCGCTCGGCGGGAGGCAGCAGCGTGACGTCGCGGTCGCCGATCAGGATCTCGCCCGAGTCCGGGCTCTCGAGACCCGCGACGCAGCGCAGGGCCGTCGTCTTCCCGCACCCCGACGGCCCCAGGAGGACGACGAATTCCCCGTCGCTCACCTCGAGCGAGAGGTCTCGTAGCACGGGTTTCGCGCCGGCCCCGAATCCCTTGGTGAGGTTGCGCAGCGCGACCCGGGCCATCTACCCCGCGAGCGCCTCGATCTGACGCAGCAGCTCGGCGTCGTCCCGCCGGTGCTTGAGCTCGGCCTCGGTGTGCTGCCACCGGATCCGTCCCTCGCGGTCAATGAGGAAGTAGGACCGGTTGCTGTGAAACTTTGCCTCGAGCAGGGTGCCGTAGGCGCGCGACACCTGCCGCTTGAAGTCCGACAGCAGATCCACTTTGATCGCGTGCTTCGCCTTGAACTCCTTCAGCGTAGGCACGGAATCCACGCTGATGGGCAGCACGGCCGTTCGCGCGCGCGCGAACTGGTCGAAGTCCTCGCTGAACGCGCACATCTCGGCCGTGCACGTGGACGTGAAGGCGAGGGGGAAAAACGCGAGCAGCACCTGTTGCGTGCCACGAAAGCTCGAGAGCGTGACGTCCGCGCCAGCGGTCGACGCCAGTGTGAAATCGGGGGCGAGATCCCCGACAGCGGGAGCGCCCGGGCGGGCTGGGGCGGCCACCGTCACGTCGTCGCCGGGCCGAGCACCGCCTGAGCGACCAGGTACACGACCAGCGCCGTCACGAACCCCGTGACGATGACGCCACGCACCGTCTCGATGGGCTTCTTGCTGGGCCCCGTCGTACCGACCAGCGCGTTGAGCTCCAGCAGCGCCAGGATGACTAGCAACACGACACCCCAAAGCCCCGCGTTGCGGGCGGGGTTGAGCGTGAAGTGCGACGCCGCACCCATGAAGAACAGCATAGGGAAGGACATGACCGTGTTGGTTCGCGACGCGAGGAAGGCGCGGCGCGCCGCGGCGGCGGCCTTGGGGTTGGCTTGGCCGCCCCCCGCGGCGGTGACCGCCGACGCAATCACGACCTTCTGATTGGGCCAGATGACGAACCACACGTTCAGAAACATCAGGATCCCGAAGGCCGCGCCGGTGAGGATCGTGATGCCCCACGCATCGTTCCAACTCGCCTTGCGCATCGCCAGTATCGCGAGGCCCGACAGGAAGGTCAGCATGGCACCCCAGCGAAACCACCACAGCGCACGCGGCACGAGCTTCTGCGTGGCGTTGCTCCGCGTGGTCGCGTCCGTCTCGGCGAAGAAAGGACCCTGCACAAAGTTGAAGTAATAGAGCAAGCCGATCCACGTGACGCCGGCGAGGAAGTGAATCCATCGCAGCACAGAGAGGATGCCCAGGTCCGTGAGCAGCGCCATGGAACGCCTCCGGAGAGAGAAGTGTCAGCTCGAAACGAGCAGGCGTGTCAAGATACGGGACCCCGAACGGCATGCAAGCGCGGCGCCGACGGAACCGTAGCGCGACGAGCGGGGTTCACAGCGGTGCAACGCGCCGCCGTCGCGCAGCATCGAACAGTCTCAGAGAAACGCGGAGGAAATGAAGCGATGTCACCGAAACTGAAGCAGCAGACCGCGGCGTCCCCCGCGGAGCCGCTGAAGTACCACGCCCTGGCACCGCTGCCCTACGATTTCCCGGCGCTCGAGCCGTCGATCGACGCGCAGACGATGCAGATCCACCACGGGAAGCATCACCAAGCGTACGTCAACAACCTGAACGCCGCACTGGACAAGTATCCCGAGCTCCACACCGAGACGCTCGAGCAACTGTTGCGCCAGCTCAACACAGTCCCCGAGGACATCCGCACCGCCGTCCGCAACAACGCGGGCGGCCATCACAACCACTCGCTCTTTTGGACGATCATGGCGCCCAACGCAGGCGGGGAGCCGTCGGGCGCGCTCGCGGACGCGATCAAGCGGACCTTTGGCGATTTCTCCAAGTTCAAGGAGACGCTCACCGGCGCCGCGACGTCACGCTTCGGAAGCGGCTGGGCGTGGCTCGTCGTGGCGAACGGGAAGCTCGACGTGTACAGCACCGCGAATCAGGATAGCCCGCTGATGGACGGTGACACGCCGCTCCTGGGACTCGACGTGTGGGAGCACGCCTACTACCTCAAGTACCAGAACCGGCGGCCCGACTACATCGCCGCGTGGTGGAACGTCGTGAACTGGCCAGAGGTGCAACGGCGGTTCGCGGCAGTCAGGAAGTAGCGGCCGCTCAGGGCCCGCGCACGAGCGTTCCGGCTGGCGGCGGGCAAGCATGCACGCGGATCACGGCCGACCGGCCATCGGTGACGAATGACTGGCCGGTCGTGTTACGTCCCCACGTCGTTGCGTCCGGCAGGGTGCGGTATTCCACCAGCTCCGCGCACCCCGTGGCCTCGAGCTCCTTGACGATACGCTCTCGCTCGTGGTCGATGTCGGGGTTGATGCGATGGGTGAAACGGCCTTTGAACGGGTTCACCCTCACGCCGACATCGTGACTTGCCGTGCCGACCCAATAGCCGGTGAGACTGTCCAGGAGCCAGAGGCGCGCGTGGTGGCGGAAGCGCGCATTGGGACCCGACAGTTGGTACGCGAGATCCTGCCTGCGGCCCTGGAAGTATTGCGAGGAGAGCGGCGCCCCGATCGCCTGACGGTTGGCGAGGCCGGCGACGATTTCCTTGGTCACCGTGCGCACAGACCCGCGTTGCGCGCCCACCCACCCCGCGCGCAGAAACGCCGTGTCGAGGTCCGCCGCTGTGCCGAGGAAGACCAGGTTGATGGGATCGCCGCTCAAGCGTCCACTCTTCGTTTCACTGCGGGGGACGAACTCGGGGAGCGGCGGGAGCGGCGGCAGCGCGCGGGCCGAGCTCACCGGCACGCACCGCGAACCCGCGCGAACGGTCAGGGGCGCCGCGAGGCGCAGCGCCCCGGTTTCCCCGGTGACGATCCGCGCGGCCGGCCCGCGTCGCGCGAGCCAGTAGCCGCCGAGCAGGGCGAAAGGTCCGAGGTCGAGACCGGCGGCGCCCGCAATCCCGAGCGGGACTGCCCGGCTCGCCGCCGACGCGCGCGAGCCGTATATGGTCCCGGAGTCTCTGAGGTCCGCCTTCCGCGTGTATTCGAGCGTGTCGAGCACCGCGGCGATCGCGAGCCACTCGCCGGGGCGCACCTCGAGCGAGTCGAAGTGCAGGGCGAGCACCCCGCGGCCCCCAAACAGGTGCCCCGCCCGCGACCGCGTCACCCGGGCGACCACTTGCGTGTACGGGGCCACCACTATGCAGCCGTCGTACACCAGCGGACTCAGCGTTTGAGCCAACACGCGGGTCCCGACCGTGTCCCGTCCGCTCCGGACCCTCTGGAGGAACCGGATTGCGACGGTCGTCCCCGCCGGCAGCACCACGGCGTCACGACCGGCGGCGAGCGAGCCGGCGGCAAGTAGCAGCAGGGCGAGCCGTCGAGTCATACCAAGATTAGACCCCCTGAGACGGTGCCGCGTCAAGACCTGGGGCCTTCGCGCAGGGCGTCGAGCACGCGCTGGTGTAGCACGCGGTTGGAGGTGACGAGGCTGCCGGCGTAGATCGAGCGCTCGCCCCCCAGCGTCGTGGCGCGGCCCCCCGCCTCCTCCACGACCACCTGGAGGGCGGCGGCGTCCCACGGGTGCATGACGGGGTCGATGGCGATCTCACCCGCGCCCTCAGCCACCAGCATATGCTGGTAGAAGTCTCCGAAACCGCGCGTACGCTCCACCTGTCGGGCCAGCGTCATGAGGCCCGGAGGAGGCGCCGGCTCGCCCCGTCCGAGGTTGGCGTGCAGCAACAGGGCGGCCCCCAGGTCCTCCACGCCCGAGACGCGAATCGGCCGGCCGTCGCGGAACGCGCCGGCGCCCCGGGCCGCGTGCCACCGCGCGCGGAGCGCCGGCGCGCTCACCACGCCGGCCACCACCTCGCCACGCGTCTCGATCGCGAGCAGCGTAGCGAAGATCGGGATGCCCCGCACGAAATTGCGGGTGCCGTCGATGGGGTCGATGATCAGGCGGGCCATTCCCGCGCCCGGCGCCTCTCCCTCCTCTTCACCGAGGATGCCGAGCTCCGGGTGCCGCGTCTGCACCAGGCGATGCGCCAGCGCCTCGATCTCGCGGTCGCCGGGGGTGACGGGGCTATGGTCGGACTTCTCGTCTACGGGCAGATCGCGCGTGCGGAAGAATCGCAGGGCGATCTCGTCGGCGCGGTCGGCCAGCTCGACGAGAAGCGGCAGCCACTCAGACGGGGCGCGCAGGCCCGGTCGCCCCTGCGGGCGCGCGTACCGCGGCGCGGCCCATCCGGGTGCACAGCGCCGCGTGCAACCGCCGAGCCACAGGCCCCGGCTGGCCGTCCGCGACGGGACGACCGTCGATCTTCACGACAGGCATGACGTCAGCCGTCGTGGCCGTCACCATCACCTCGCTCGCCCGGGCCAGCCCGTCCTGCGGAATCGCCTCCAACGCCACCGGCACCCCGACCTCGGCGGCGAGCTCGAGGACGACCTCGCGCGTGATGCCCGCGAGAATCTGCGGCATCAGGGGATGGGTGCGGAGCACGCCTCCAATCACGGCAAGCACGTTGGAGCTCGCGCCTTCGGTGATGACGCCGTCGCGCACCAGAATCGCTTCGAACGCGCCCGCCGCGACCGCCTGCTCCTTGGCGAGCACGTTGGGAAGCAGATTCACTGTCTTGAGATCGCAGCGACCCCAGCGCAGGTCGGCGGTCGTGATCGCCGCGGCGCCCTGGGCCCTGATGGCTTCGGGGACCGCGAGGCGGCTCGCCCCTAGGAACACCGTCGGTGGCGTGCCCGCCGGGGGGAAATGGTGGCGACGCTCGGCGGCACCGCGCGTGATCTGCAGGTACACCGTGGCGTCGCCGGTCCCGAGACCGTTTTCGTCCAGCAAGCGCTCCGAGATCTCGGGCAAGCCGATCCTCTCGAGCCCGCCGGAAAGCTGTATGCCGAGTCCCTCGAGCCCGCGGGCCAACCGGCGCGCATGCCGCTCCCACTCGAACAGCTGCCCGTTCACGGCGCGGGTGACTTCATACACGCCGTCCCCGAACAGAAAGCCGCGGTCGTCCACCGAGACGGCGGCGCGTGCGCGCTCGAGGTAGGCGCCGTTGAGATAGACGATCATCGTCGTGGAATATGCGCGGCCGGGCCGGCACCGGCTACGGCTGCATGAGACTCAACGCGAACGCGAAGCGGCTCGTGGGATAGGACGACAGCTGCCAGGTGAAGTGGGCGGCGAGATTGAACGGGGACAGGAACGGCGTCAGGTTGCCCAACCCGAACCCGACCTCGCTGTAGGCGCGCGGCGCGGCGACCAGCAGGGAGTCGCCGGGATTGGGCTGGTGGCCGACGAAGTCGGTCCAGAAGACGCCGCCGTGGACGCTCAGGGTGAAGGGCACGCTCCGCACCAGCGGCAGCCCGCTTTTCGCGAACAGCAGCCGGTCGAAGTCGTGCCGCAGGGTCAGCATGACCGCCCGCGTGCCCGTGAAATCCTGGTCGTGCACGGTGTTGAACCCGCCACCCTGGAATGTCAACGCCTTCATTCCGAAGTCGACGGTGAAGTAGCGTTGCGGGGGAACGCGGCCCGTCGCGACCCCGCCCGCCGCGGTGATCGTCGTCAGCCCGAGATTGAACGTGCGCTGGCGCCGCTCCAGCTGCAGCGAGTAGCGCTGGAAGTCGAAGTCGTCCACGATCAGACCGGGGCTCGCGACCTCGGCGTTCACACGGATGCGCGTGCTGGTGAGGCGTTGCAGATAGTAGTCCTCTCCCTTGGAACGCAGCAGGGGTCGTGAGTCGTACGTGAAGCTCGCCGAGAGCGAACGCAGCCGCCCATCCACGATCGCCGGATTGGGGCGCTGCAACCGGTCCACGGAGAAGACCGAGTAGTCGGTGACCATGCCGAGGCTCGACTGGCGCAGGTCGTTGTAGTGCAGCTCGAAGTCCGTGAAATCGACCACCTTGGTATCCAGGGTGAGCACGAAGCCGTGCTCGCGGTAATAGTCGAGCGGGTCGAGCCGCCACAGCAGCGCGCGGTACGTCGGGTTGTAGTCGCGGGACACGAGGGTCGGCCGGCTCGCGGTCACGTCGCGCACTGACCCGCCGACCCACAGGCGGCGCGCATCCGAGACGCGCACCGTGGCGCCGAAGCGGTAGCGCCACGTGTCGCTGCCGCTCGCGTAACCGAGTTTGGTCCGGAGGACCAGGCCCGGGATCTGCCACCAGGTGTTCCCGACCCCGAGATAGGTCCCATCGACGCGGTTGAAATGAAAGAACGCGGGATCGGTCGACAGCTTGACCGCCAGCCCGAGGCCCTGTCGCACCCAGTCGCCTAGGTCCGGCGGCTGGCTCGCGACGGAATCGATGCGCGCCCAGGCCGCGCGCTCCGCCGTCGTGAGCGGGATGGCGCCCGAGGCGGTCCACGTTGCGCTGTCGGCGCGGTCGGCGCCGTCGTGCACGAGGATGCGGAGCTCTCCCAAGTTGGGGGGCCGGTTGCGCTCGTCGAAGCGGAACTGATTGAGCGCCGCGACGTGCTCGAACGTCATGTGTTCGGGAAAGCCGGGGAGCGGAATCCCGACCGACACGTCGCCCGTGAACCTGATCTCGTACGGCATCCACCGTCCGCCCCCGACGTCCTTGAGCCGCTGCTGGTAGCGGAGATTCTTCAGCATGTTGAAGCGGACCGCGCCGTTCACCCCCACGTCGATGCGCAGCACGTCGTAGCTCGAGTCGGCAATGTCGATCATCCCCGCGAACAAGGGCGAGCCCTCCGACCCCGGCTGGATCGCGAGCCGGAACACCCGGCGCTCGTCGAAGGCGAGCGTGTCGAGGACCCGGTAGTCATAGTGGTCGAGCGCGTCGTCCGCGATCGGCGAGACGAGCGAATACTTCTGGAGATCAATCCGGTCCCGGCTGAAGTTCACGATCTCGCCCACGGACACGAGGTTCCGCTCGGCGCTCAGGTTGTTCGATTGCCGGCGAGCCAGGATGGTCTCCTGGTAGTGATCGGGCTGCTCCCAGTAGGCCGACGTGCGGGTCTCGGTGATCAGTACCACCGATGCCGCCGAGTCCGCGTGTCGCACGAGATCGCGCACCACAAACTTTACGTATGCGTCGTAGCGGTAGTCGTGGATGCCGGCGTAGACCTCGTGCTTGCGCGCGATCGCGCGCTGAATGAGACCGCGAGCGAACTCGTCCCGCGCCGTGACCGTGACGGGAGTGAGGCCGATCGCTAGGGGACGGAGGTAGACGTGATTGCGCATCCAGTGCCCCGCCGCCTGGAGGGTCACGGACGCGGGCTCGTAGCCGATGCGACGCACCTCGAGGCGCACCGGCCCGCGAGCGACCACTATCTGGTAGCGTCCGCTCTCGTCGGTCAGCGTCGACGCGCCGGTCTCGGCGACCCGCACGACCGCCAGGCGCAGCGGCCGGCCCGTGAGCGTGTCCGTGACGAGGCCAGTGACGAGGGTCGTCGCTTCGCCCTGCTGCGCGGCGACGCGCGCGCCGGGGGCCGCGAGGGCGAGGAGGAGGACGGCGAGCGGGATCCGGGGCATCGTGACCAACCAGCATAGGGGTTGCGAAAGTCGTATCATTGTACCATCGACGCACCGCTCTCCGCATCAGGAACCCTGTCTTGCCGCGACGCCGTTCGCGCGGAGGCCGCGACGGCTCACTACTAGGAGGGTGCTTGATGAGATTCCTCGCGCAGCTGCATGAATTCAATGATTGGGCGCTTCTGGCGCTGCGGTTGGGGTTGGGCGTGGTATTCCTCGTACACGGTAGTCAGAAGTGGGGAACGTGGCGGGCGCAGCCGTCCGCGCACCTGCCCGCGCGCATGCTCTCGATTCTCAGGTTCTTGTCCATCGCCGAACCGCTGGGCGGGATGGCGGTCCTGGCAGGGTTGCTCACCCAGCCGGCCGCCCTCGGCCTCGCGGTGGTCATGCTCGGCGCGGTCCGCCTCAAAGCCGGACAGATGCACCGCATCTTCACCGGGGAGGGCGGGTGGGAGTTCGAGTACATCCTCTTCGCCGCCGCGGTGACCCTCTTCATCACCGGGGCGGGCCGGCTGTCCCTCGATCGGCTGCTCTTCGGAATCTGACGCCTAGGGGGACCCTAGCGGTCCCCTCCTGCTTCCTCGTGGTCGTCCCGGCCGTCGTGGTCGTCGTCCTCGAACGCACGGACCGACCGCCGGATGTTGGCGTTGATCGTCGCAGCGTTGGCGGCATTCGTCGGATCGATCGCCGCTCCCGCCGCATCCTTGAACCAACTGGCGACGTCGACATCCACCGTGAAGTTCGACGTGCCCGCTCCCACCGTGATCGGGGGCTGGAATCTCGCCTCGACGTGTGCGTCGATGTCCGACTTAAAGGTGAACGGATGGTCCATGTTGCTGGCGTCTGTGTACACGCCGGTCACCATCACGGAGTCGACCTTGGCCTCGACGCCGCTGTAGGTCCCGGCCGGGACCAAGGCGTCGAGCACTAGCTTGGTCGTGCCGTCCACGGGCAGATTCACGAGCGTTGGAGCGACGCGCAGCTCCTCGCAATCGTCCTCCGCGTCATCCTCGTGTTCCGTGGTCATCGCATCGGCAGGCTCAGCCTCTTGGTCGGATTCTTCGGTCTCGGCGGCGCAGGTGCCGCTCCCTGCGAGCTCGATTTTCTCGAGCGTGACTTGCGCCTGAGTGATCTTGAGTGAGTTGGCGCCGCTGCCGATCTGAATGACGGCGCTCACGGTGGAGCCCGCGGGAAGCGACGCGTGGGAGCTGGCGGTCGTGATCGAGAAGCTGATGGGTTGGGTCGCCCTTGGCCCCGCATCACTACAGGCGACGAGCGTCAACGCCAAGGGAGCGCACCAGAGCGCTCGGGGTGAGAAAAGGTGGCGCATAAGGACCTCGAAGGCAGAAACGGTCGGGAACTTCTACCCCCCAGAATGCCCCGAAGTCACTAGCCTCTCGGTGAGCGATGTCACGAGGGTATGGGTCGCGTGCGGGCGGCGGACCTGCACAGCAGGACCGAGGGAGCGGACCGGACTCGCAACCCGGGACCGCCCACGGCGCGTTTCATTTCGCGCCAGGGTCCCGGCCGCCGGACCTCAGGTGCGCCGCGCGCCCACCATGCCGGCCAAGCGGTCGGCGGCGAAGCCAAGCACGGCGCCTACGGCAAGCGCGACCCCGGCGCGAATGGCTTCGTTGACCGTGTCCACGCCGAGCCCAAGCGCGACTCCCGCGCCCCCGAACGCCGCCGCCGTGAAGGAGAGGAAGGGCAAACGCGCTTGGAGCACGAGCGCGCAGGCCGTGGCGCCGAGGATCAGGGCGGCGACGACTCCGCCGCCGCCGATCGCGACCCGGACCGCGTGGGCCAGCAACACCCACAGGACACCCGACAGCGCGGCGACGACGGTCTTCTGCAGGCCTGACGGGCCGCCGCCTGCTGCAAAGTAGCAGCCGAGCGCGATGACGCCGGCCCAGAGCGAAACGTGCAGCCGGGCTACGTCTGCTGCCCACGCCCAGACGGCGATCAAGACACCCACCATCACTGCCCGCACGGTCACCGTATTCATATTGCCTCCTCGGTGGTCGACCTAGGGCGAATGGAGCGGACGGGATTCGAACCCGCGACACACTGGTTGCAACGCAGCACCAATGTAGCTGCACCGGGCTCGAAACGCAGCGATCGATCTCCTACGGCGCCAGCTCAGGACGGTTAGACCAGGGACAACTGGGGGTGCCTGCCAGGCGCGGGCCCCGTTTCCAGGGCTTGTCGCTGGGCCACTGACGCAAGGAAGGCGCTGTACACCGCCTCCGACCACATCTCCCGGCCTTCCTCCATCTGCGCGAGCGCCGCCGCGTGCGAGAACGCCGGGCGGTACGGACGCGTGGTCGTCATGGCGTCGTACACGTCTGCAATTCCCACGATTTGGGCGGAACGTGGGATCTCCTCTCCCCGCAGGCGATCCGGGTAACCAGTCCCGTCATAGCGCTCGTGGTGCCAGCGGATGATGGACTTCAGGTCCCAGGGGAACTCCACGCCGGCGAGGAGCTCGATGCCCCAGATCGGGTGCATCTGCACCACCGCGAACTCGTCGCGGGTCAGCGGGCCCGGCTTGCATAGGATCACGCGCGGGACTCGCACCTTGCCCACGTCGTGGAGGTAGGCGCCCAGGCGGATGGTGGTCTGCGCTTGCGCGTCTGAGCCGAGGGCCCGCGCGACCGCCACGGCGTGCCGAGCCACGCGCTCGCAGTGGCCGAACGTGTAGGTGTCGCTCGACTCGATCGACTGCCCCCACTCGCGCACGACGGCGAGGTACGCAGCCTCGAGCTCGGCCATCTTGCCGTCGACGTGAACGAGATCCACGCGCGCGTCGAGTCGCCGGAACAGGCGGTGCGCGGCATTGAGCAGGCTCAGGGCCTCCTGGTTCCGGCCCATGCCCTGATACAGGATGGCGAGCTCGCGCGAGGCCTCCGCCTCGTTGAGCGGGGAGCCCGCGCTCACTGAGAGTTCGATGGCCGAGCGGAGCCGCGATTCGGCGAGGGCGGTGCGACCCGTCTCCCGGTATACCATACCCAGCATCCGATAGGCCTCGGCCTTCTCGCTCCACGCGTCGAGCCGATCGAACAGCGCAAGGCCCGCCTCGGCGGCGCGATGCGCGTCATTGAACCGCCCGCGGGTGAGGTGTACCTCGGCGTGGTTCACGAGGCAGAGTCCCTGGAGGTTGGCGTCCCCGGTGCGCCGGGCGATCTCGAAGCACTGCTGGAAGTACCGATCCGCCTGCTCCAGCTCCCCGCGGTCGGTGCTCGTCATGCCGAGGTTGTGGTACACGATCGCGCAGCCGTGCTCGTCGCGCGCCGCCTGGTAGGCGTCGAGGGAGCGGCGGTAACGGACGAGCGCTTCCTCGAAGTCCCCCTGGATGTTCGCGAGCACACCGAGGTTCTGTTCAACCCGCGCGCCCAACTCACGGTTGTCGCGCGCGAGCTCGACCGCGCGCACGAAGTCTTGCCGCGCCTCGGCCAGCGCCCCCGCACTGAGATCGAGACATCCTTGCGTGTTGAGCGCCTCCGCGGCGAGCAGATCGTGCCCCGCTTCCCGCGCGACCGCGTAGCTCCGGGTGCAGAGTGCGCGCGCCGCGACCGATTCGTTCCGGTGATGACGCACCACTGCGAGCCGCCGCAGCGCCTCGGCCAGCACCGCGCGCTTCCCCGCACGCTCGGCCGCCGCGATCGCCGCTTCGTAGCAGGCGATCGCCTCCGGGATGCTGCCCGCCCGCTGGCGCTCGCGTGCCTCCCGGACCAGGCCCGCGGGAGCGCACTGCGAACCCCCGGGATCGGGACGGGCGGGACGGAGTGCCTTGGTCGCCAGGGTCACATCAGCCTACCACGCCAGCGCATAGTTCGAGAAATGACTCAGCTCCCCGGTGACGAGCTTGGCCATCGGGCTGTCCGATGAAGGCACGAACTGGATGATCACCAAGGAGTCGGTGGTGTAGGCGATCTGCTTGGACTGCGGGATCACCTTGCAGTTCCCGTAGCTCATCGTGAGGACGGCGGGTCGGCTGAAGGCGAGGCCCTCGGGCCGGAGCTCGACCCGGTTCACCGTGTCCGAGGGCGCCACCGCAGTGATGCTCACTGCCGCGACCAGCGCGCCCGCGGGAATGACAAGGTTGTACTTGGCTATCTTGAGCACCCCGCCCGCAGGGCCGATCCGTTGCGTGGCGGAGTCGTAGCCGAGCGGCTTGCATGGCAGCAGCCCCCCGGTCTTGGCCAGGTTCGCGAGCAGCCTAGGGGCGGCGGGGTCCGAGCGCTCGCACGCAAACGCCAGCGCCACGGCGACCAGCGCGACCACGGGGAGACGGACGACTTTCACTGCCGACACTCCTGCTTGTAGGCGACACGTCGGAGCAACGCGTCCAGCTTCTCGATCTCCACCTTCGCCCCCAGCCGGTCGAACGCCGCGCGGGCGATCTGCGCCACCTGCTTCGCCAGCGAGACGTCGCCTTTACGCGCCAGCAAATGCGCGAGGTCGCGCTGCGCGGTGGCGACGAGCAGGGGCCGCTGGTGCCGCGTCGCGCGGTCGATCACCTCCCGCAGCACGTCTTCGGCGTCTTGCGTCCTGCCAGCACTGCCCAACCCCACGGCAAGGATCCGGAGGTCCTCGGTCTCGAGGACGGCATCCTTGAGCTCACGGTGCAGCGCCAACGCACGCTCTGCTTCTCGGATCGCGACCTCGGGCTCACCCCATACGACGAGGGTCTCCGCCCGACCGGCGAGAGCCTGGGCCTTGAGCTGCCGGTCGCCCAGGCGCTCGGCCTCCCGCACCGCTGCGTCGGCGGCCTGCATCGCTTGGTCTAGACGCCCTTGCTCGCGGTACGTGATCCCGAGATTGTGCTGCGATTCGACGATGCCGCGGTGGTAGCGGGCCTGCTGGTACGCGGCGATCGCTCGGGTGTACGCCCCCACGGCGCGGCCGTAATCTCCCTGCATGTTGGCGATGGCGCCGAGGTTGTTGGCGCACCGCCCGACCGCCGCCATATCGTTGTTCTGCATCGCCTCCTCCTGCGCCTGCGCGAAGAAATCCGTGGCTTCGCTGATGCCACCCCGCTCCACCGCGATCACCCCGCACACGTTGAGTCCCCGCACCTCCAGCGCTCGATCCCCCAACACCCGCGCCCGCGTTAGGGCAACCATGGCCCACCGCCGGCCCAGGTCTAGGCGTCCGAGCCGGCTGTGGCCGATACCGCAGAGCAGGGCCAGCATGGGCGACTGCTCAAGCTCGTCCTGCGGGCGCACGCGCAAATACGTCAGGAGCTCGGCGTAGCGCCCCGCGTCGGCCAGCTCCTGCGCCGCGTGGAGCGGCGCCAGCGATTGCCGCAGCTCGGCCGCGAAATCGTCGTCCCAGTCCTGCCGGGCGAGATTGCGGATTTCCCCTTCGGCTCCCAGCTGGGCGAAGATCGTCCTCGCCTTCCGCGCAGCCTCCTGGGCTTCGGGGTTTCGCCCGGTCCCACGCAGCACCACGGCCAGGTCCCGCGTCGCCTCGGCCAGCAGCTGAGGCAGCCCGTGTGCCTCCGCCCGCGTGATCACGTCGCGCAGCATCCCCTCAGCAGCCGCCGAGTGGGCGTCGGCCGCCAGCAGCGACGCTGCGACACGGCGATCCTCGGCCTCGCCCACGGGATTGGGCAGGCGGTCGCGAATCTCCCGCACCTGGGCCAGGTCGCGCCGCGCCAGCTCGAGCTCGCCCCCGACTGCGCGGATCTCCGCTCGCCCCCGCAGCGCCAGCGCCTTCAGCGTGTCGTCCCCGACCGTTTCGGCTTCCACGACGGCCCGGTCGGCCTCTACCAGCGCGCGGTCGAGCGCCCCCTGTTCCCGGTACGCGATCCCCAGGTTGTGGCGGCACGCGGCGACGCCCTCTCGCAAACCCGCCCGCTCGAACGCCGCGATGGCGACCTCCCAGGATCCGATGGCCTCGGCGTGCCGTCCCCGCATGTTGCTGATGATGCCCAAATTGTTGGAGCAGCGACCAGCCATGGTGTGGTCGCCTTCGCCGCTTGCGACCATGAGGGCCTGCGTGAAGTAGTCCGCCGCCTCGTCGATCCGCCCGCTGACGAGGGCGAGCGCGCCGCGCGCGTTGAGCACGCGCCGCTCGATCGCCTGCTCGTCCCGCTGGCGCGCCTGGTCCAGGGCCCGGTCCAGCCACCGCAACCCTTCAGTATGCCGCCCGAGCCGCGCCTGCGCGGTCCCGTACAGCAACGCGAGGCTCGGCGAATCCTCGAGCTCACTCCCCGCGCGTGCGCCCAGGTACTCGACGACCTCGGCGTGGTGCCCGGCCGCGACGAGCTGCCGGGCTTTGTCGACTACGAGTGACGATGTAGGCATCGTGGGCTTCCCCCTCTACCAACAAATCGCGTACTGAGAGAAGTGATACAGGGCGGTCGAAACGCTTTCCTGCGTGGTGTCGTTCGTGGACGACAGCCTCGACCAGGCGTGCTGCTTCACGGCGTGGTACCAGAAGGCGAGCTGCTGCTCCAGCGCCTGATCCGTGGCGTCCACGACCCCGTCGTCGTTCAGATCGGGATTCGCGTTCTCATACCAGATGGTCAGGTTTGCCGGGAAGTTTTTGGAGAACAACACCCCGCTAGGCTCGAACTCCACTGAGAAGCGGACCGGATCGATGGTGAGGGTGACGGCAACCGAGTCGCCCCGCTTCAAGGACTTCCCGCCGGCGCCGGCCTTCAGCCCATTCTTGGAGATGTCCAAGCGAAGGAACGGTTGGCCAACCGATTGGCCCGAGACCGGCTGGTAGTTCACCGTGACCGTCGACGCCTGGCCTCTGTAGGCCCAGAACGAGACCTGGTAGGTCTCGAGCGGGGGCGCGGTCCGCGACTGCTGCAGGATGGGGATCTGCCGGGACCAAGCCGCCTTGCTGAGCTCGGGACCGACGACGTCCTGCGGGTCGACAGGCGCTGCCGCATCGCGACATCCCGCCAGCGGCAGCAGGATCGCGAGCCGCAACCAGAGTTTGGCCGTCATGTTCGGTCCTCTCGCCCCGGCTACCAACAGATCGCGTACTGAGAGAAGTGGTAGATGTCACCCACGACGTATTGCTGCGTCGTGTCGCTCTTCGACACTACCTTGAACCAGCCCTGCGTATTCGTGGAATTGCCCCAGATGGTCAGCTGCTGCGCCAGCGTCTGATCGCTGTCGTCGACGACCCCGTCGCCGTTCAGATCCGGATTCGCATTCTCGTAGTAAATCACCAGTTGCGGCGCGAACACCTTGGAAAACACCACGCCGGATGGCTGGAAATCGACGGCGAGGTTGAGCGTATCGAGCGTCAGCGTGATGAAGACCGAGTCGCCGCCCCACAAACGCGCCCCATTGGGGGCCCACTTCAACCCGAACTTGGGGATGTGGAAACGGATGAACGGCTGGCCGGACTGGTAGTCTACCGCGACCGTGGTTTCCCGGTTATGGCGAGCCCAGAACGACACCTGGTAGGTCTCAAGCGGGGGCGCGGTCGGCGACTGCTGCAGGATGTGCAGCCCGTCCAGCACCTCGAGCTCGGGACCGGCAAAGCTATGCCCGGCGAGCGGCGCTGCCACGTCGCGGCAGCCCCCGACCGCCAGCAGGATCACGAGCGGCCACCAGAGTCGCGGTCTCAACACATCTCCTCCTTAAGAACGGGCTCTAGAGGGCAACGCCAGTCCTACCAGGCAAGGGCGTAGTTCGAGAAATGCGGCAGCAACGCGATGACATATTGATTCGCTTGACTCCAGGAGTTCTTTCTGGCTTGGACAAACGTTTGCAGGTACCCCAGGATGGTCAGTGAGTCGCTGACCTGGGCGATCTGCAACGTAGCACTCAACGGCGTGCCACAATCTTTGTAGTTGGTATAGAGGAGCGCACCGGAGCTCATTCCGTTCGACACGTCGACGGCGTTAGGCGGGAAGCTGAGTCCGTCGGGTCGGAAGCGAACCCAGCGGACAGTGTCAGTGGGCGCCACTGCGGTGATGCGGACGGTGTCGGCGAGGACCAGCGAATCGACCCAGAAAATGTGGGGGCCAACGCGCAGCGTGTCGCCCCTGGGTCCAATCAGCTTCGTGACGGAGTCATACGTTTGCCCGCAGCGCACCAGGCCGGTCTTGCTCGACGTCGTGGTCGACGTTGAGGTTGACGAGTCCTTGCCTCCCTTCTGGAGGACTGGCCTCAGGAGGCTGACCCCAGCCGGCGATGGATCCCCGCAACTCAATGCTGCCGCGATCGCGCTGGCGAACAATGCGAGCGGGATCCGGAAACGGCGGACGGACATACGATTCTCCGAGTCCAAGGGTGCGCTACCGGGCGCGTTCGGCATGGGTCAGAGCAGGAACCGTTCCCGCTTCCGGCGTGCGATGTTGCCAGTTGATTTTTCACGAGTTGCGACAGGAGGACTGATTTGTGAGCCGGGCCACAGGGTCGTTTTGACCCTGGAGCTGGGTCGGTTTGAACCAGGTGTGGTAGCACCCACTGCGGATGGCGGGACGGCGTGACTACGACTACATCGAGAGAGCGGTCGGTTGCTCCAGGTCGCCTTCTCCGAGGTCCGCGCCCGCGTCACCGCGGCCACTCAGCAAACGCCGCAGCCGCCGGGGAGAAATCAACAGCCGGCGGGCCGACTCGCTACGATTGCCGCCGCACAACCTCAGGGTGGCGCGGGCCGCGGCGGCCGTGATCTGGTCCAGCGGCGCGGGGAAGGGTATGGGTCTGTCGCCTTGCACCTGTGGTTCGGCAGGCGGCAGGAGCTCGTCGGCGTTCAACTCGCCCGCCGCGGACAGCAACAGCGCCCGTTCCAGGGCGTTCTTGAGCTCGCGCACGTTCCCGGGCCAAGCATGGCCCCGGAGCTGAGCGCGCACGTCCGGCGTCAACGCTGGCACAGGCAGGCCGTGCTCTGCAGCGAGCCGCTGGAGCAGTGCCGTCGCGACGAGGATGACGTCGTCGCCCCGCTCTCTCAGGGGCGGCAGCGTGAGCACGACGGTGCTCAAGCGGAAGAAGAGGTCGTCCCGAAAACTCCCTTCGCGAACCCGCTCCGGGAGATGTTCGTGGGTCGCCGCCAGAATGCGTACGTCGACCGTGCGCGATTTCGTCCCTCCGACCCGGCGGATCTCTTTGTCCTCCAGCACCCGCAGCAGCTTGGCCTGGAGACTGAGGGGCAGGTCGCCGATCTCGTCGAGGAACAGTGTCCCGGTGTCCGCCACCTCGAACAGCCCGGGCTTGGCCGCGTGGGCGTCAGTGAACGAGCCGCGCTCGTGACCGAACAACTCGGACTCGATGAGGTGCTCCGGGAACGCCGAGCAGTTGACGGCGACGAACGGGGCACCGCGGCGTGGCCCGCCAGCGTGGATCGCCCGCGCGAGGAGCTCCTTCCCAGTCCCCGTCTCCCCGACGATCAGGGCGCTCGCGCTCCGGTGTGGCAGGAGTCGGGCCGCGCGGGCGAGAGCCTGCTTCATGGACTGACTCTCGCCCACAATAGCGGCGAACGCATCGGCGTGACCGTTCGCCGCGGGCGCCGCCCGTGCTCGCCCGCCGTTGAGCGCGGCCGTGACCGCATTGCGGAAGATCTCGAGATCGTCCGGAAGGGCGAAGTAGTCGGTCGCACCGCGGGTGACGACGTGCATGGCGGTGCGCCGGCCGGGATCAGTGCCCACCACCAGCACCGGTAGTCTGGGCGAGACCGCATGGGTCTCGAGCCACTGGATGGCTTCCCGCTCGGCGCCGCCCGCCGCGACGACGACGGCGGCCGTTTCGGGCCGAGCCGGGACGGCGTCCGCCGGACCGAGGACGTCGAGGGCGACGTCGAGATCCTTCGCGAGGTCGCTCCAGAACTTTCCGAACGCGTCGGAGATCGCGATGACGGTCAGCCGCGACACGCTAGGGTCTCAGTCGCCCGGATCCCGCAGCAGGGCACCCACCTTGTCGGCCTCCACCCGAGCCCCCAGCCGTTCGAACGTCGCGCGAGCCATGTGTGCCACTTCTCGCGCGGCCGCGACGTCGCCCTCGCTCACCAGTATGCGTGCGAGATCGCGCTGCGCGGTGGCGACGAGCAGCGGCCGCCCGTGCTCCGTCCCGCGGTTGATGACTTCCCGGAGCACGTTCTTGGCGTCTTCCCTCTTCCCCGCCAGGTTCAGCGCCGCGGCGAGGACTCGCAGGTCCTCGGTCTCAAGGACCGTATCCTTGAGCTCGCGGTGCATCGCCAGCGCCCGCTCCGTTTCGTGGACGGCCAGCTCAGGCTCCCCCCGTGCTACCCGGATCTCGGCCCGTCCCGCGACGGCCTGGGCCGCGAGCCGCTGGTCGCCCAGCCGCTCGGCCTCCCGCACCGCTGCGTCGGCAGCGTGCAGCGCGGGGTCGAGTTGGCCCTGCTCGCGGTACGTGATCCCCAGGTTGTGCTGCGACTCGACGATGCCGCGGTCGTACTTGGCCTTCCGGTACGCCGCGATCGCGCGGGTGTAGGCTTGAGCCGCGCGCGCGTAGTCGCCCTGCAGGTTGGCGATGATGCCGAGGTTGTTGGCACACCGTCCGACCGTGGTCATGTCGTTGCCCTCGGTCGCCTCCTCCAGCGCCCGCGTGAAGAAGTACGAGGCCTCATTGGTGCCGCCCCGCTCGAGGGCGATCGCGCCGCAGACGTTGAGCGCCCGCACTTCGAGAGTCCGATCTCGCAGTCCGCGCGCCCGCAGCTGCGCGACCATCGCCCAGTGCTGACCCAGATCGAGCCGACCCAGCCGGCTGTGCGCGATGCCACACAGCAAGGTCAGCGTGGGAGACTGCTCGAGCTCATCCTGTGAGCGTCCTTCCAGGTAGGCGAGCAACTCGGCGTAGCGCCCTCCATCGGCGAGCTCCTGCGCCGCGTGGAGCGGCGCCAGCGAGCCGCGCAGCTCGGCAGCGAAATCGTCGTCCCAGTCCTGAGCGGCGAGGTGGCGGATTTCGGCCTCGGCTCCAAGGCGGCTGAAGAGGGCCTTCGCCGCCCGCGCGGCCGTCCGGGCCTCGGCGCTCCGCCCGGTCGCGTGGAGGATCCTGCTGAGGTCCCGAGTCGCCTCCGCCCTGAGCTGCGGCCGCCCATGCGCCTCGGCCCGGCCGATCACGTCACGCAGCGCCCGCTCGGCCGCCGCCACCTGGCCCTCGGCCACGAGCAGCACCGCTGCGACCCGCAGATCCTCCGCCTCGCCAAGGGGGTCGGCCAGGTGGCTGCGGATCTCCCGCACCTGGTCCAACTCGCCCCGCGCCAGCTCCAGCTCGCCGCGGGTTACGCGGATGTGGGCCCGCCCCCGGAGAGTCACCGCCCTGAGGGTGCGATCCCCCGCAGCTTCGGCTTCGGCGACCGCCTGATCGGCCTCCGCCAGAGCGCGGTCGAGCGCCCCCTGCTCGCGATACGTGATCCCCAGGTTGTGGTGGCACTCGGCGACGCCCTGCCGCAGACCGGCTTCGTCAAAGGCGGCCGCGGCCATCTCCCAGGACCCGATCGCCTCGGCGTACCGCCCCCGGAGGTTGCTGATGATCCCCAGGTTGTTGGAGCAGCGGCCGATCGTGGCGCGATCGCCATCGCGGCTGGCAGCCATGAGCGCCCGCGTGAAGTAGTCCCCCGCCTCGTCGATCCGCCCGCTGACCAGGGCGATAGCGCCTCGCGCATTGAGGGCCTGACGCTCGAGCGCCCGCTCCTCTCGTTTGCGCGCCTGTTCGAGGGCCAGATTGAGCCACCGCAGGCCCTCCTCGTGGCGCCCGAGCCGCCCCTGCGCGGTCCCGTACAGCAACGCGAGGCTCGGAGATTCCTCCAGCTCGCTCCCCCCGCGGGCGGCAAGGTACTCGACCACCTCGGCGTAGTGTCCCGCCGCGGCGAGCTCTCGAGCCTTGTCGACTACGAGCGACGACGTGGGCATGGTATGCGCCCTCCACGTGCTATGAAGCCGCCGTGCAAACGAGCGTCCGGCAACGTCATCGGGACCCGTGCCGCGAGTGCCCCGAAACCGACGCCACGCGCATCAGTATGCCACGGCGTAGTTCGAGAAATAGGCTGTGGCCGTTGTCATCCGCCGACCCTCCAGGGCGACCGTCCTCAGCCAAGTCCACAGCGCCTGAGTCAGCCTGCTGCAACGCTTCCAAAACACCCGCCGATCCCCCACCCCACCCCGCTGAACCGCAGGAGTGAAGAACACACGCCGCTCCTACCAGGAAACCGCGTAGGTATCGTAGGCAAGCTCGTACCAGCAGAAGTGCAGCAGCTCGCTCGTGAAGGACTGATCCAGCACCGCGTGAGTCGCGGGGACCTGCGTCCAGGCGCTGTCCGAGCCCTCGCGGTACCACATGCTCAACAGCCGGGCCTCGATGGCGGCGTCCGTGCTGTCCACCGCGCCGTCCCCGTTCAGATCGCCATGGGCACCGCCGTACCAGATCTGCAGCTGGGCAGGATCGCCGAACTGCAATCCCGTCGGCTCGAGCGACACGCCGATGTTCATCGTGTCGACGGTTACCGTGATGAGTACCGAGTCGCCCGGCGCGAGGTCACCCTGATCGGGCACGTACGCCGGGTCAACGACGACGAGCCGCAGGAACGGCGAGTCAGTGCCTCCGGCGGAGTCGGCATAATTGATCTGGACCGAGCGCTGCTCACCCCGGACCGCCCAGAACGACGCCGTGTAGTGATCGAGACTGAGCATGCTGGAAGCAGACGCCAGGGATAAGCCGTTCACGACGCCACCCGAGGGAGCGCCAACCGCCGTGAACTGCGGCGACCCCCCCGCCCAGCGGACGAAATGTGGGGTGGCCGCGAGCGGCTCCTGGACCCCGGTGGGAGGCGCTCCGGCCTCCGAGCAGCCCGCAGCAAACAGCGCGAGCGCGAGCGCGAGCGGGAGCAGCGAGCGGCTAACGGAGAGACCCTTCATGCGACACTCCTTCATAGGGCCGCGCGCCTTGACCGCGGCGGTAAAAATCGACACCTTGTAAGGTAGTTATCGTCCCCTACAGGGGACCATAGCGGTGAACTTAGGTCACCAAAATGGGGGTCAGATTGAGATCTGTCAAGGCCAAAAATGGATCCAAACAGGGGCCAGTAGGGGAGCGGCTAGCGACGCTCTTGGAGGTCTTCTCTCCCTGGGACGGTATCTCCTTGACATACCGAGAGTTTGCCGCAGAGCTCGGTGCGCCGGTGACCGGTGCGGCTGTCAAGAAGTGGGCTCAGCGCAAGAAGTTCCCGGCTGACGTGGCGCGGCTGATCGCTGCTAGAGCGCGGGAGCGGGGCCTGACGGGCGTGACATTGGAGTGGGTGCTGTGGGGAACTGACCCAGGGCCCAAAAAGGCTTCAAAGCAGACCCTAAGTGGTTCCAACGCGCAGGGCAACCTAGCGGAAGCCCCGGTGTTAGCCCTCCCGATGGCGTCGCTCGAGCCCTACGGGCAATTCGCCGCGCGGATCGCCAAGGCACTGCAGGCCGACCTGAGTCACAACGACTTCGGGCAGTGGTCGTCGGTCGAGGTGCAGCGCACCGTCATCTGGGCGCTGAAGGATCTCGCTCGACGGCTGTGGGTGCTGCGATTCAGTATGAGCGAGACCTTCAAGTTGACGGACACCTGGGCCGGGAAGATCGGCCTCCCCGTACGCCCGCCCGGACCGTCACCCGAGGAAGCAGCCTCTCCAGCACCGTAGCAGTGGAGCGGACGGGATTCGAACCCGTGACCCCCTGGTTGCAAAGCAGACCGACGATCCATCGAGTTACGACAACATGTAGCACTTACGCGGTGTTCTGGGCATCGGCGTCGTGACTCGGGACGACGAAAACGACAGCAAAGGCGCTCCGAAAGCTGCCCGGAGCGCCTCTCCTGCGTCGTCTACGCGTCACCGCGTCTGGTGTGTTAGTACATCCCCCCCATGCCACCGCCGCCGGGCATCGGGGGCGCCTTTTCCTTCTCTTTCTTCTCCACCACGACGCACTCGGTCGTGAGCAGCAGCCCCGCGATGGACGCGGCGTTCTGCAGGGCGGTGCGCGTCACCTTGGTCGGATCGATGACGCCGGCCGCGACCAGGTCCTCGTACTCGTCGGTCTGGGCGTTGTAGCCGTAGTTCAGCTTGGCCGACTCCTTCACCTTCCCGACCACGATCGCCCCCTCGGCGCCCGCGTTCTGGACGATCATCCGGATCGGCTCCTCGAGCGCGCGCCGGACGATGGCGATGCCGATCTTCTCGTCCTCATCGGCGCCCTTGAGCTTGTCGAGCGCCTTCTGGCACCACAGGAGCGACACGCCGCCGCCCGGCACGATGCCCTCCTCGACCGCGGCGCGGGTGGCATGCAGCGCGTCCTCGACCCGGGCCTTCTTCTCCTTCATCTCGATCTCGGTGGCCGCGCCGACATTGATCACCGCGACCCCGCCCGCGAGCTTCGCGAGCCGCTCCTGCAGCTTTTCCTTGTCGTAGTCCGACGTGGACTTCTCGATCGCGGCCTTGATCTGGCCGATGCGGCCCTGGATGTCGGCCTGCTTACCCTTGCCGCCGATGATCGTGGTGTTGTCCTTGTCGATGACGATCCGCTTCCCATGGCCGAGATCGTCGAGGACCGTGTTTTCGAGCTTTACGCCCAGCTCCTCGGAAATCACCTTGCCGCCGGTGAGGATCGAGATATCAGTGAGCATCTCCTTGCGCCGGTCCCCGAAGCCCGGGGCTTTCCCCGCGCACACCTTCAGCGTGCCGCGCAGCTTGTTGACCACCAACGTGGCCAGCGCCTCGCCCTCCACGTCCTCGGCGATGATGAGCAGCGGCTTGCCCGCCTGCGCCACCTTCTCGAGCACCGGGAGCAGGTCCTTCATCGAGGAGATCTTCTTGTCGTGCACCAGGATGTAGGCGTCCTCGAGCACGGCCTCCATCTTCTCCGGATCGGTGATGAAGTAGGGCGAGAGGTAGCCGCGGTCGAACTGCATCCCGTCCACCGTCTCGAGCGTGGTCTCGAGGCCCTTCGCCTCCTCGACCGTGATCACGCCGTCCTTGCCGACCTTGTCCATCGCGTCGGCGATCTTGTCCCCGATCTCCTTGTCGCCGTTGGCGGAGATGGTGCCGACCTGCGCGATCTCCTTCCGCCCCTTGGTCGGCATGGAGATCTGCTTCAGCTCCGCTACCACCGCCTCGACGGCCTTCTCGATGCCGCGCTTCAGCGACATCGGGTTGGCCCCCGCGGTGACCGACTTCAGGCCCTCGCGGAAGATCGCCTGCGCGAGCACCGTCGCCGTGGTCGTGCCGTCGCCGGCGATGTCGGAGGTCTTGGTCGCCACTTCCTTGACCATCTGGGCGCCCATGTTCTCGATCTCGTCCTCGAGCTCGATCTCCTTGGCGACGGTGACGCCGTCCTTGGTGACGGTCGGGTTACCGAATTTCTTGTCGATGACGACGTTACGGCCCTTGGGACCGAGGGTGACCCTCACCGCCTCGGCCAGCTGGTCCACGCCCCGCTTGAGGCGCGAGCGGGCCTCTGTATCGAATTCGAGGTACTTGGCAGGCATCTATATCCCCCCCCTTAGCCGAGCTTCGCGATGACGTCGGATTCCTTGATCAGGATGATCTCTTCATCTTCCAGCTCGACCTGCGAGCCGGTGTACTTCCCATACACGACCCGGTCGCCGACCTTCAGCTCCATCGGGACCAGCTGGCCCTTTTCCATCCGGCCGGGCCCGACCGCGATGACCTCACCCTGGATGGGCTTCTCCTTGGCCGTGTCCGGGATGTAGAGACCACCTTTCATCGCCTCGGTCTCTTCCATCGGCCGGATCGCCACCCGATCGGCGAGCGGGAAGACCTTCAGCTTCGTCTTCGTCGCAGTAGCCATGACGCGCTGCCTCCTCCTGAAGTAGAACCGCATAAGGCATTGTTGCCGTGCTTCGTGCGGCTGTGTGCCCGCTGAGCGGAACCTAGCCGACTTTACTATCTTTGTCAAGTCAGCTAGATTGTTGATTCCTATGGCTTGACCAATATTGTTAAGGAACGCAGCCCTGGAGAGAAGGAGCCCCGTGGATGTTCCGTTTGTAATCCGGCACCGATTGCAGGAGCTGGGGTTGGGTCAGCGCGACCTCGCCCGCGCTGCCCAGGTGACCGAGTCCTACATCTCGCAGTTGCTGACGCGGCGGAAGGCGCCCCCCGCCCCGAACCGCACGGACATCTATGACCGCATGGACAACTTCCTGCGGTTGCCGCGCGGGGAGCTGGCGAAGCTGGCAGCGCTGCAGCGCAAGGAGGATCTCAAGCGCGAACTAGGGGACGAGCCTACGCCGCTGTTTCGGGAAGTCCGCGAGTTGGTCTTGCACAAATGCAAACCCGACAAGGCAAAGGACATCCGCGCGATCTTTGAGACCCATCCCTTCGGCGAGCTCGAACGTCTGGTCACCCTGACGTTGTTGGATGTGGCGAAGGAGGTGGCCCGGCAAGAGTTGGACAACAAGTACTGGCTCCGGATGGTGGCGCAACTCGGCGGCCGGAGCTATGAAGAGATGCGCGTCGTCGTGCTCGAGTTCCTCGACACCGACCTCTTCCACGTGTCCGCTGAGAACTGCGTTTCGTTCTTGAATCCGTTGATCGAGTCCTGGGACATCGACCTCGCGACGTTTCGGTTGGACATCGCCTTGAGCCAACGCGTGGCCGCGGGGCACGTGAAGCGGTTCGAGTTTGTCGAACGCGAATCCGAGCCGTCTGGCGGCGCAGAGTCCGGGCTCAACAGATTCCTGCAGGATGCGTCTCTCAGCGGCACGGCGACCGAAGAGGAACTGGCGTTTCTCAAGCGGCTGCGGTTCAACGGCAGGCAGCCCACGGCCCTCTTTTACTATCGGGAGTTACAGAACCTCAGGGATCCGCTGCATTTTCCCACCTCGAAGAAATTACAATGATACGAGCGAGACGAGCGGGCTCGGCCTGATGGCGCGACGCACGATCGGGATAGACGGTAACATCTGGAAGGTCTATCCGGCGGGCCGTCTCACCGTCTATGGGAAGGACGAGTTTAGCCTAGTGTTCGAGCTCGGGACCGGCCCCGAGCGCAAGCGCCGCTTCACCCGCTATTCGCCTCGGAGCTCCCAGAGCACCGACGCGGCCCTCGCCGAACTCACGGAGCGGCAGCTCCAGGACCTGTTCCGTCAGTCGCAGCCCGCGTGGACGTCGCCGGAGGGCGCGTACGGCGCCCTATGACTTGGCGCCGACACACGCATTCTCGAATCGCTGGCTCGCCCCGTGGACCGCATCCGCCGCACCTCGGGCACGCGCGATGCTGACGTGTTCCGCTGGATGAACGCAGCTCTGAGCGAACTAGGCGTTCTGCGCATCGGTGTCGTAGGTCGGTCGCTGAAGATCGAGCGAAAGTCGCAAGAAATTCACAGCAGAACTCACACTGCGGCGAGCCCCCGAGTCGATCGGGGGGGGGCCATTCGTTTTCGCAGCTGCACCGTCCTTCACGAAGACGGCGGAGTTCGCTTGTGCCGAGCTCGAGAAAACCCCCAGCAGACTCTGGGAGGCGATCGAACTCGTTATCATTTGATTTGGGGCCACAGTGACCGCGACATCCGGAGGGACGAAACCACGCGATGAGAACGCCGCGCCGTGAAGCGTGCCGTGGCACCATGGGCAGGTCGCCTTGGCTGACGCCCTGAGGCCGCTGCGCCGCCTTTTCGGGGGCGGCCGCCGTCCGGAAGCGGCGAAGCCCCTCCGCGCCGAGCTCCTCAGCATCGAGCGCCTGGAGGAACGGGCCAGGGCCCTCGCCGCCAGCTTCACCCTGGCTCGGGATCCGCGCCGCAAGGCCCGCCCGTTCTTCTCGCGCCTGGAGGACAATGCCCGCGTGCTGCGCGAGGCCTATCGCGTCCTCGCCGACGACGTCCATCGCGGCGAGTTCGTGCCCCCGGCGGCGGAATAGCTACTCGACAACTTCCACCTCATCGAAGGCCAGATCCGGGATACCCGGCACGACCTTCCGCGGCAGTACTACCTGGGGCTGCCCAAGCTGGCCTCGCGGGAGATGGCGGGCATCGCGCGGGTCTACGCAATGGCCCTGGAGCTGATCCGCCACACCGACGGTCGCCTGGATCGGCACCAGCTCGTGCGCTTCATGGTCGCTTACCAGACTGTGGCCCCCCTGACTATCGGCGAGCTCTGGGCCTGGCCCAGCATGCTCAAGCTCGCCCTCCTCGAGAGCCTCAGGCGACTGGCGGACGAAACGCTGCAGGGCAGGAACGCGCGTCTCGCGGCCGACGGCTATCTAACCCAGATCGGCGGCGCCGAAGATACCGCACCCCTGGCGCTCCCCGAAGTCCTGGAGACGGCCTACGTCGTGCGGCTGCTGCAGCGGATGCGCGAGTATGGGCCCCTTGTCTCTCCCGTGCGCGCGGCCGTCGAGGAACGCCTCGCCGCCCAGGGAATGACAGCGGAGGATTCGATCCGGACGGAGCACCAAAGCCAGGCCGCGGGGCAGGTCTCCGTGGCCAACGCTATCACCAGCCTGCGGCTGTGCTCCACGCTGGACTGGACGCTGTATTTCGAAAACGTCAGCTTGATCGAACAGGTCTTGCAGCGCGACCCGGCCGGCGTCTACGGGAGCATGGATTTCCTCAGCCGGGACCGCTACCGGCAGGCGGTGGAGGAGCTGGCGGAGGCCACCGGCGAGGCCCAGCTCCGCGTGGCCCTTCGCAGCGTGGAGAGCGCCCGCCAGGCCGCCGAGCTGAAGTCGGCCGACGACCGCGCCGCCCACGTCGGCTACCACCTGATCGGGAAGGGGCGGCGCGACCTCGAGACCGACGTGGCGTACGGTCCGCGCCTCACGGTCCGCGCACGGCGCTTCATCTTCGCCCACGCCACCAGCTTCTACCTGGGGTCGATCGGACTCGTCGCCGCCGCCCTGCTGGCTCTGGCCGTCGCGTACGTCCAGGCCAAGGGCGGTGCCGTGTGGGTCCAGGCCTGGATCGCAGCGCTCCTCCTCCTGCCCGCCAGCGAGTTCGCCATCGCCCTCGTCCAGCGCTTGGCCGCGCACCTCGCGGCGCCGTGGCGCCTCCCCCGCCTCGACTTCCAGAAAGGGGTGCCCGAGGACGCGCGGACCATGGTCGTCGTCCCCACCCTGCTCACGAGCGTGGCCGGCGTGGCCGAGCTGTTGGAGCACGTGGAGGTCCTAGCCCTGGGGAACGTCGACCCGCGCATACACTTCGCCATCCTCGGCGACTTCGCCGATGCCCCCACGGCCGAGCTGCCGGCAGACGACGAAATCCTGGACGCCGCCCGTGCCGGCGTCCTCGATTTGAACGCCCGCCTTGGCCAGGGTCGCACCGACCGGTTCCACCTGTTCCATCGTGCGCGCCAGTGGAACCCTGGCGAGGGCTCGTGGATCGGTTGGGAGCGCAAGCGCGGGAAGCTCGAAGAGTTCAACCGCCTGCTGCGGGGGGCCAAGGACACGAGCTTCCGCGTCCACGTGGGCGATCCGAAGGTGCTGCCCAGCGTCCGCTACTGCATCACCTTGGACAACGATACCCGGCTTCCCCTGCACGCCGCCCGGAAGCTCATCGGCATCATCGCCCATCCCCTGAACCGTCCCTCCTTCGATCC